>JAZLLH010000029.1:0-47938 GCA_045598025.1 Bacteroidales bacterium
GAAACCGCTCTCAGCCCCGATGGAACGCAACTGGTTTATGCCAACACTTATTATTCCATTGAGGAAAACAAAGGCAATGCCGAATTATACCTGATCTCCACCAAAAATGAAGGAGGAGCGGTACGCCTGACCACAACGCCACAAAACGAATTCAATCCGGTATGGAAAGACGACCATACCCTGCTCTTTGCCCGCGGCAACGACATCATATCCATGAACATCGGAAACAGAACCGAAAAGGTAGTGGCCACCATTGAAAAGGGATTGGAAGGTTTCAAACTCTCTCCCGACGGCAAACAGCT
This sequence comes from Bacteroidales bacterium, assembly GCA_045598025.1. GTDB lineage: Bacteria > Bacteroidota > Bacteroidia > Bacteroidales > WCHB1-69 > UBA1195. The sequence goes on from JAZLLH010000029.1 coordinate 303, forward strand.
TCTCTATATTTCTGACATCGCGGTCAAACGTCCTGAAAATCTGGATAAACTCTATGCCGGTCTCGACAAGACCACCGGCCGCATCAACGAAGACCTCATGTACCGTCATTGGGACAACTGGGTAGACGAATACCCTCAGATTTTCCTGGCCGAGCTGAAAGAAGACAAAGCAGACATTGCGAACGCCGTTCCGGTATTGGACAACGAACCCTACGAATGTCCGATGCGTCCGTGGGGCGGTGTAGAACAGTTCAATTTCTCGCCCGATGGCAGGCAGATTGCCTATACCTGCCGCAAGAAAACCGGAAAAGACTATGCGCTGTCCACCAATTCGGACATTTATCTGTATGACATTGCCTCCAAACAGACGATGAACCTCAGCGAAGGCATGATGGGATACGACCAGAATCCGGTATTCAGCCACGATGGCAAAAAAATCGCCTGGGAAAGCATGGAACACGACGGCTACGAAAGCGACAAACTGCGCCTGATGGTCTACGATTTCGACAGCAAAGCATATACGGACTACACGGCCGAATTTGACTACGGAGTAAGCGGCATCAGCTGGAGTGAGGATGACAGCCAGCTGCTGGCCGTCGTCATGTACCGCGGCACCCAGGAAATTTTTGCCTTCAGCCTCGCGGACAAAAACATACGTCAGGTCACCAAAGATTGCCACGATATCAATGCTTTCCTGATGAACGGAAACGATATCTACGCAACGGAAGTGAGCATGTCTCACCCTGCCGAAGTCTTCCGTTACACAGCAGACGGAAACGAACAGCAGGGCGCTGCGCTCACCCACATCAACACCGCCGTACTTGAACAGTGCAGAATGGGCAAAACCGAAGAACGCTGGATCAAGACCACCGACGGCAAAGACATGCTGGTATGGCTGATTTATCCGTACGACTATGACAGCAGCAAGACCTATCCCGCCCTGCTCTTCTGCGAAGGCGGACCGCAGAGCATGGTGAGTCAGTTCTGGAGCACGCGCTGGAATTTCCAGGTGATGAGCGGTGCCGGTTATTTTGTAATTGCTCCCAACCGCCGCGGATGCCCCGGATTCGGTACGGAATGGTGTGAAGAAATCAGCGGAGACTATGGCGGATTGTGCATGAAGGATTATATGCAGGCCACGGACGTACTGGCAAAGGAAGTACCTCAGATTGATGCGGAACGCATCGGTGCCTGCGGTGCATCCTTCGGAGGATACAGTATCTACTGGCTGGCCGGCCATAACGAGAATCACCGATTCAAAGCCTTCCTGGCTCACAACGGCATGTTCAATTTTGAGCAGCAATGCCTGGAAACGGAAGAATATTGGTTTACCAACTGGGACCTGGGCGGTCCTTACTGGGAAAAAAATGCCAAAACAGCCAAATCCTATCCCAATTCTCCCCATCGCTTTGTCGACAAATGGAACACACCGCTTTGCGTCATCCACAGCGAATTCGACTTCCGCATCGTGGCCTCTCAGGGAATGGCAGCTTACAATGCCGCCAAATTGCGCGGACTGGAAGCCCGCTACCTGTATTTCCCCGATGAATGCCACTGGGTACTGAAACCGCAGAACAGCCTGCTCTGGCACCGCAATTTCATCGACTGGTTCGACAAATGGCTGAAATAAAAATGATATTTGACGTGCAGTTGCTATGACAAGAGTAATTCTGATCACTGCCATCTATCTTTTTTTCCCCACTCTCATTGTTTCGGCCTTTTGCAAATGGAAACTGCTGCAGAAGGTGGGAACAGTTATCATGGCGTATGCAGTCGGCATTGTGCTGGCGCTTACCGGTGCTGTCGATTTCACGCCCGGATCGGATGAAGCCGCCACCTTCAGCGGATTGCAAACCTGGATTATGGACCTATCCATCCCCATTGCCATCCCTCTGATGCTTTTCAACTGTGATTTCAAGCTGTGGACCCGTACCCTTCCAAAAACCTTCATCACCCTGATCGGTGGGTTACTGTCGGTAATAACAGCCATCATCGCAGCCTTTTTCGTTTTCCGCAACAAGGGCATTGAAAATTTTCACAATGTGGCCGGTATGATGACGGGCATCTACACCGGAGGAACCATGAATTTTTTCGCCTTGGGATCAGCACTGCATGTGGATCCGAACATCATTGCCTTTGTCTACACCTTTGAAATGCTCGTTACTTTCCCGCTGATACTGTTCATTACTGGCGGAGGTTACCGCTTTTTCAGAAAACTGCTGCCCTCCAAGGACGCCAGCAGTTTCACGGAAAACGCATCTGGCAAGGAAATGGAAGAAAACGGAGTGGAAAACTACAACCACATGCTGAATCGGAAAATTTTTCCCAAAACACTCTGTGGACTCGGTCTTTCCATCGCCTTCCTGGGTATAGGAGCCGGACTTTCCCTCCTGTTGACTGGCGAATTCAACGAACTGATTATCATTTCCACCATAACCACTTTGGCCATATTGGCCTCCTTTTCCGAAAAAGTTCGCAAACTGCCGAAAACCTTCGAGTTAGGAATGATATTCATCCTCATTTTCAGCATCATCGTTGCTTCCCAATTCAACTTTTACAATATCAATGCCTCTACTCTCACCCTGCTGTATTTCATTCTTTTCATCATGCTGACTTCCGTCGTGCTCAATCTGCTGTTCTGTCGCTGTTGCCATGTAAGCGGCGACTTATTCACCGTTGCACATGTCGCTCTGCTATGTTCTCCTCCATTCGTTCCACCCGTAGTTGGTGCCATGGGAAACAAAAAAGTTCTCATCAGCGGCATCATCATCGGACTGGTCGGCTATGCCGTCGGCACCTATTTGGGAATAGGCATAGCCTTTCTGCTGCAGTTGTTCTGATAAATTTGGATGCGCAAAATACTCCGTTGCAAAAATTTACGAAAAAAATAATGGGGAAAAAACAATTTTATGCGTAGAACAATTCATTCGTTTTAAAAAAAATTATACTTTTGCCGCGATTGTTTCTTTATATTCGTGTATATAGACCTCGCAAGATGAGAAAGAAACATAAGACGTTTTATTAGTGTTTATTAGAGGTCTTTCAGTGACTTATGAGAGTTATCATTAGAAACAACTATGAAGAGATGTCCATCTGGACAGCCAACTACATTATCGGAAAAATCAATGCTTTCAGACCGAGCCCGGAAAATCCTTTTGTTCTGGGTCTGCCTACCGGATCAACTCCATTGGGAACTTATAGAGAACTTATCCGTCTCCATAAGGAAGGCAAAATCAGTTTCAAGAATGTTGTTACCTTTAACATGGACGAATACGTCGGTCTGCCGGAATCCCACCCTGAAAGTTACCACTCTTTCATGCATAATAATTTTTTCGACCATATCGACATTCTTCCGGAAAACATCAATATTTTAAACGGAAATGCCACGGATTTGGAAGCCGAATGCCAACGTTATGAAGATAAAATAAAAAAATACGGCGGCATCCACCTGTTCATGGGAGGCATAGGGCCCGACGGACACATCGCCTTCAACGAACCGGGATCCTCCCTTACTTCCCGCACCCGCAAAAAAAATCTGACAACAGATACCATCATCGCCAATTCCCGCTTTTTTGACAATGACATAAACAAAGTTCCCAAAACAGCCTTGACCGTCGGAGTAGGAACCGTAATGGATGCCAAAGAAGTCATCATTTTGGTAAACGGACACAACAAGGCCCGCGCCCTGCACCACGCTATCGAGGGTTCTGTTAACCATATGTGGACAGTCAGCATACTGCAGACCCACCCGAAAGGCATCATCGTCTGTGACGATGCAGCTACAGACGAACTGAAAGTGGGCACAGTCAACTACTTTAAGGACATTGAAAAGGAAAAGTAATTTTTTTTTCGAAAAATTACTTTTCATACCCTACAATTATGTAATTTTGCAGAAATTTTTTAATCATAAAAAAAACATCAAAAATGAAGAAACTTGTCAGTTTATTTGTAGCAGCAGGAATGCTTTTCTTCTCCTGCGGAAACAAGAATGTCCAAGAAGAAGTTGAAGAAATCGACACCACCGTCGTTGAAGAAGCAGTCATCGACACCGTCGTTGAAGAAGTGGCAGAACCCGCACCTGTAAAGGCTACCACCACTGTCAAAAAGAACGTCGTAAAAACAGCAAAAGCGGATGTGAGCAACGCTAAGAAAGCGGAAGTTAAAACTACCAACACCTCCACTGCTTCTTTGAAAAAAGAAGAAAAAGCTACTGCCGTCAGCACCAACGAAACCAAGAAGGTTGAAGTGAACACTACCAACGTTTCTACCGCTACTTTGAGGCCTGTTTCCGTCAGCAACAACACGGAAAACTCCAGTGAGCCTGCAACTGCAACTCCCACAAGCGGAAAGAAAGCTTTCTAATTGCATAAGACTGCTTTATAAAACAAAAACAACGAGGGATTATTTCCTCGTTGTTTTGTATTCAGACTTGTCATGAACCTTTTCCACAGAAAGAATCTTACAGGACAATCTCTTTCCAGACTTGCCTGGAAAAGAATTAAAAAAAACAGAATGGGAAGTGTCATTTTGTTTTTTTTGGGATTTCTGCTTGTTCTTTCTGTTGCAGGATATCTTGTGACACCTGATTCCACTCCCTACGCCAATGAACAGATATTGGAACTCCGGCTTTTGAATCCGGGTTCCAAAGTAACTTTACTGAATGTGCGGAAAAACCAGAAAGTAGAAATTCATCCCGCCTGGTACCGTATGTTTTTCGGACAGGAAAATCCATATATTCCTGTTCCTATTTCCGAATACAGGATTATCGGAGATTCCATTCATGTAAAACTTTCAAATGAAAGTGAGGCTTTTTGCCATCAATCCTATCATTTGGCTGATGTTGCATTTGCATTGGATGAAAAAAAAGCGATCTTTTCTCATGGCGAAAATATTTCTTTCACAGATATCCGGCAAAAACACAATACAATAGACAAAAAGGTGCTCATTTCACATATAGAACAGAAGCTTATTAAAGAAAAAAGATTTCTATTGGGAAGTGACCGTTACGGAAGGGATGTGCTCAGTCAGTTGATTATTGGTGCAAGAGTGAGTCTTTCCATAGGTTTCATATCCATCTGTATTGCTTTGGTCATAGGTTTGTTTTTGGGAGCTGCAGCCGGATATTTCGGAGGAAAAACAGATGATTTCATCATGTGGTTCATCAACGTCATATGGTCCGTTCCCACTCTGCTGCTGGTTATAGCTATCAGTTTTGTACTGGGAGCAGGATTTTGGCAGGTTTTCATTGCCATAGGACTTACCATGTGGGTTGATATAGCCAGGGTGGTAAGAGGACAATTCATCAGTTATAGGGAAAAAGAATATGTAGAAGCTTCAAAGGCTTTGGGATTTGGTAATTTTACGATTATGTTCAAACATATTCTTCCTAATATAACAGGCACGCTTACCGTCATATCTGCTTCCAACTTTGCTTCGGCCATTCTCACGGAAGCCGGTTTGAGTTTTCTGGGTATAGGCGTTCAGGCTCCCATGCCTTCATGGGGAAGTATGATAAAGGAAAATTACGGATACATTATCCTGGATCATGCATATCTCGCCATAGTTCCAGGCATTTCCATCGTATTGCTGGTATTGGCTTTCATGCTGCTGGGAAATGTACTGAGGGATGCAATGGATGTAAAAGAATAAGTTTTTCAATCAGTTAAAATTTTTAAACAAGTAAAGTAAACTACATAGTGTGTAAGAATGTGAATAAATGTTCAAAACTTTTTCTTCCTTTTTTTTCAACAAAAAAAACATTTTTTCACACCTCTTTTTGACGTATGCTTTTAATAAAATCACCATTTGAAAAGAAAAACACCTTTAAAAAATATTCATTTTGAAAACCTTATTGAAGAGGAAAAAAGTTTTCAACTTATAAACAACTTCTATCATAAAAAGGAAAAATTTATTTTAAGGACATTGTTTCTTTAAGAATAGGACGTGAGAGTCGGAGAATTGATTACTTTTGCAAACTGAAAATTTCAATGGAAGATGGATTGTAAATCAGAAATAAACCGCTTGAAAAAAGAAAAAAAAGCTGTTGTCCTGGCTCATTACTATACCAAGGGCGAGGTGCAGGAAATAGCTGATTGTCTGGGAGACAGCCTTGCTTTGGCGCAATATGCCGAGCAAACGGATGCCGATGTGATTGTTTTTGCAGGAGTGCATTTCATGGCTGAAACAGCCAAGATTCTGAATCCGGAAAAGAGGGTTTTCATTCCGGATTTCGATTCCCATTGTTCGTTGGCTGATACCTGTCCGGCCGAAGCATTTGAAAGTTTTAAAAATGCACATCCGGATCACAAGGTGATATCCTATATCAATTGCAGTGCGGATATCAAAGCATTATCTGATGTAATATGTACTTCAGGAAATGCTGAAAAGATAGTGGAAAGTTATGATAAAGAAGAAAAAATAATTTTTGCTCCAGATCGGAATTTGGGTAATTACCTGAACAGAAAATTAGGAAGAAATATGCTTTTGTGGGATGGAGCATGTCATGTACACAGCAGTTTGACGGAAAAAGATTGGGAGGAAGCCAAGGAAAAATATCCGGAATCTGTGTTCATAGCTCATCCGGAATGCGAACCCGCTTTATTGGAAAAAGCCGATTTCATAGGTTCTACCACTGCCATGCTCAAATTTGTTTTCCAAACTTCTTACCCTGTATATCTGATAGCTACGGAAAACGGTATTCTTCACAAAATGAAATCAGAAATTTCCGGCAAGAAATTAGTCATTATAGGAAAGGATAGAGGGTGTGAGTGCGAATATATGAAATTGAATACTTTGGAAAAAATATACGATTGTTTGGCAAATGAGAAGAATGAGATTTTCATGGACAAAGAAAAAATGGAAGCTGCCAGAAAACCCATTCTGAAAATGTTGTCTTTATCATAATCAGGCTATGTACAGTTTATTTTTGAAAGAAATAAAGGGGTTTCTGAATTCTTTGGTGGGATACATTGTCATGGGTGTATTCCTTGTGCTTACGGGTTTGTTCTTATGGGTGTTTCCGATGTCTGACAATATCCTTGACAAAGGATTTGCGGATATTAACGGATTGTTCAATATAGCACCTATTGTATTCCTGCTGCTGATTCCTGCCATTACCATGCGTTCGTTTGCAGAGGAAAAGAAAACAGGTACTATAGAATTGTTGCTGACTTATCCTGTTTCGGATATGAAAATCATTTTGGCCAAATACCTGGCCAGTGTGGTTTTGTTGGTGATTTCCTTGATTCCTACGCTTGTTTACTTTTACACAGTGTATCAGTTGGGGTATCCTAAGGGAAACATTGATATGGGTGCTATGTGGGGATCCTACATAGGTTTGGTATTTTTAGGTTCCGCCTTTGCTGCCATCGGCATTTTTGTTTCTTCCATGACAGATAACCAGATAATAGCCTTTGTATTTTCCATATTGCTCTGTTTTATCATGTGGCTTGGTTTTGATTTCATATATTCTTTCCGTTTGTTCGGCTCATTCGGTTATGTAGTCAAAAATCTGGGTATCAGCCAACATTATGCCTCTATTAGCAGGGGTGTAGTGGATTCAAGAGACATTGTCTATTTTTTGAGTGTCATTGTTCTGTTTCTGTATATGTGTCGTCTTCGTTTGCAAAGTAGAAATTGGTAGCTATGGAAAAAGAAAAAGCAATGAAAAGCATCAAAAGGGATAATTTGGTGCGGTTTTTCTGTATAGTATTGGTAATAATTGCATTGAATGCGATTTTTTCCCTGTTTTTCTTTCGTTGGGATCTGACCGGCGAAAAGCGCTATACTCTTTCCAAATCAACAAAGACATTACTGAAAAATCTGGACGACATCGTTTATGTGAAGGTATATCTGGATGGAAATCTTCCACCTGATTTTTCCGAACTTTCGTTGAAAACCAGAGAATTTTTAGATGAATGGAGGGTATATTCGTCCAACATACAATATGAGTTCATTGATCCGACAAAAGGCAAGACTCCCCAGGAACTTTCTGCTGTGTACGGAGAATTGTACAAAAAAGGATTGAATCCGCAACCTATACAGGATGTCAGTTCCGATGGAGGTGTAAATACGCGTTACATTGTTCCAGGTGCCATTATTTCCTACCGTCAGCAGGAAATGCCATTGGATTTGTTGGATGCCGACAACGGCATTCTTTACAACCGAAGTGATATCATTAATTATTCCATTGAAAAATTGGAATATAACATAGGAAATGCTGTCCGCAGGCTGACTCATCAACAGAAAGCCAGTGTTGCTTTTCTGAAGGGTCATGGGGAATTGACGAACCTGCAGGTATTCAGCGCAGCGACGGGAATAGCCGGATTTTACGATGTTGATTCTGTGCTGTTGGACAACAAAATAACGCGTCTTTTCAATGTAAAGATAACCGATTCCACTACCGGTGATTTCAAAATAGAAGGCAACAAATATGATCTTTTGGTTATAGCCAAGCCTACTCTACCTTTCGGAAATTACGAAAAATTCATTTTGGATCAGTTTGTTATGCGTGGTGGGCGCATTTTGTGGTACATTGATCCTGTATTTGCGGAAATGGACAGTCTGATGCGTTATCCGGAAATGCCTTGTTTGGCTCGGGAACTGAATTTGGAGGACCTTTTCTTCCGGTATGGAATCCGTATGAATACAGATATGCTGCAGGATTTGAATGCCCTTCCCATTCCCGTTCGTTCCGGTGAGATGGCCGGTCAGGCCCAGTACAAAATGATACCATGGTATTATTTTCCCATAATCACTCCGCATAGCGATCATCCTGTAGTCCGGAATTTGAATGTTTTGAAAACCGAATTTGTCAGTTCCATTGATACGGTAGGGATGCGCCAAGGTTTGAAAAAGACGGTATTATTGTCCACCTCTTCCAATACAAAAGTAGTGAATACACCAGCCATTATCAGTCTTGAAACATTAAAAAAACGCGCAAATGTATTGGAATTTAATCAAAAAAATATTCCTGTCAGCGTGTTGGTAGAAGGCGTGTTTTCCTCTTTGTTCAGCGGATATGAAAATGTAGACCAGGCGGCTTTGGGCTTTTTGTCCAAATCCAAACCTACCAAGATGATTTTTGTCTCCGATGGAGATATGATAAAAAATCAGGTCAATGAACAGCACTATCCGCTTCCTTTGGGATATGACCGTTTTACGGACAGAGGATACGGAAACCGTAATTTCCTGTTGAATGCTGTCAATTATCTGTGCGATGACGAAGATATTGTTCAAATAAGATCCAAAGATTTTAAAATGAGATTGTTGGATAATCCACGCATATTGAAGGAAAAAACTTTCTGGCAAGTTGTAAACGTCGTTTTGCCCTTAGTAATAATTCTTCTGATGGGTGTGGTGCTTTATTTCGTACGTCGCCGTAAATACGCATCCGTAAAATAATAACAGATATGCATAAAAAGAATAAAAGTAACCTTGTTTTCCTTATTGCTACTTGCCTTTTATTAGGATTGGCTGCTATTCTCTTATCCGTAAAAAGGTCCTCCTCCTCGTTTAAATCCCGTTACGTTGATTTTGCGGTGGAAGATACTGCCTCCATCCGGTGGATTTTCCTTGCCGACAATGATGGTTGCAGGGTATTGCTGCAAAGACAGGATGAAGGTCATTGGTTGTTGAACAAAAAGCAGACGGCCATGCAGGAAAATGTGGTTGCCTTGCTTTCGGTAGTCCAAAATATAGCAGTGAAGGCTCCGGTGGCCAAGTCTGCACAGGAAAATGTAAACAAATGGTTGGCTACGGGAGCCAACAAGGTCCAGATAGCCTATTCGGACCAGCGCATCCGTCTGGGAAAACTCCGTTTTTGGACTTATGAGCATGTCAAAACATACTATATCGGCACTCCTACCCAAGATAATTTGGGCAATTATGCCATCATGGAAGGCGGTAAAATGCCGTTTGTCGTATATCAACCCGGATTCAGGGGTTTTATTTCTCCATATTATTCTGCCATGGAGGCAGACTGGGTGAGCCATCAGTTGGTCAATCTCCGTATTTCGGAAATAAAAAAAGTGGTATTGAAAGATATGGAAGATGCTTCCGCTTCGTTGAGAATTGAGCGTCACGGAGAGCGTCATTTTGATATTTTCAACGAGTCAACAGGTGAAATGCTGCCTGTTTATGACACTTTGAAATTGTACGATCATCTGGGGTCCTATCGGAATTTGAATTTTGAATTTGCTGTCAAGGAGCTGGGAAGTGATTCCAGAGATTCTATACTTTCACTGAAATTCAAGGAGCTGACACTTACTGATATTAAGGGAAATGAAACAAAACTTTCTTTTTATCGTATGCTGAATGAGTTCAATACAGAAGAATTTGAATACAACGAAGATTTCATGGATATCTACAACCGGGATAAGTTTTACATCACGGTTGGTGATAATTTGAAGGATTTTTATGTAGGACAATTTTTTGTTTTCGATAGAATTCTCCAATCAATTTCATACTATTATCCTGAGAACGAGACGATTGCTATTCCTAGATAAAAAAATCGGCAAAAGAGAATGTTTTAAAGAAGAAAATGATTACTTTTGCAGAGCAATAAACCTAAACATTAACCTTAAAATCTTACAAACTATGTCAGGAATTAACAAAGTGATCCTAGTCGGAAATTTAGGGAGGGATCCCGAAGTCAAAGAATTGGAAGGCGGCACGAAAGTGGCCCGTTTTACCTTGGCCACGACGGAATCGTACAAGGACAGAAACGGAGAGCGCAAAGATCTCACAGAGTGGCATAACATTGTGTGTTGGCGCAATTTGGCTGAAATCGCTGAAAAATGGCTGATCAAGGGAAAGCAGATTTATCTTGAAGGCAAACTCCGCTCCCGTTCGTGGGAAGATAATGGCGTTAAAAAGTATACGACGGAAATCGTGGCAGATAATTTCGTCATGCTGGGACGTGCGGAGACATCTTCCGTATCCTCTTCTCCGGATGGAATTTCAAATATGCCATCTGAGCCTCCTTTGACTGAGGAAATGGATAATTTGCCCTTCTAGAGACGAATGATTCTACCCGCTTCTATATTCGATTTTCTGGCTCAGTTGGAGCGTAATAATAACAGAGACTGGTTCAAGGCCAATAAATCCGTATATGACGGAATAATGGCTTTTTTGGACGGGTTTATAATCGAACTGATAGAGCGAATTTCTGCATTTGATCCTTCTGTCCGGAGGGAAACGCCCAAGACTTCCATGTTCAGAATATACAGGGATCTTCGTTTCTCTCCGGATAAAACTCCATATAAAATCCATTTCGGCATCTATATAGCTCCTGGCGGAAAATCTTCTCCGCATGCGGGATACTATCTGCATTTGCAGCCCGGTGCTTCGGAATTTGCCGGTGGTTTGTGGTGTCCTCAGGCCGACATTCTGCAAAAAATCCGTCAGGAAATTTATTATGAGCCTGAAAAGTTGGATGCCATTGTCCGTACGCCCGCTTTTACAAAGTACTTCGGTTCGCTTTTGGAAACCCAGAAGCTGAAGCGTCCTCCGAAAGATTATCCGGCCGATTTTCAGTATGTTGACTATTTGAAATACAAGCATTTCATAGGTTCCAGGTCTTATACGGACCAGCAGGTTCTTTCTTCCGGTTTTGAAGATGATGTAATAGAGAGTGCTTACCGGATTTATCCTTTGGTGCAGTACATAAACACCATCATTATGGATTATTGACAAATAAATTCTTTTTTTTTGAAAAATCTATTCGGATTTTGCTTACTTTTGCGCAATCATACGAAATATAAATAATAAAACCATACGATATGAAAAAATTATTCACGATGTTATTCTTGTTCGCCGGCATGTATCTGGCGAATTCGGCAGTAGTTCTGCGCGAAACATTCGAATCCGGTTCCCTCGGAACGGGATGGACTATCTATTCCAATGTGGGAGCGAACTCCCGCTGGAAGGTAGCTGAAGGCATTCTTAACGGATCGTCCAAATCCATTACCCCTTATGAGTGGACTTCAGGTACTCACTATCTGGCTGGTGTTCCTTCTGTTACCGCAGGTAATTACAATGAGTGGCTGGTTTCTCCTGAGGTGACCATTCCCACTTCCCAGCAGGACAACATTATCTCTTTCGAAACTTATTATACGGATATGGGCAATGATATGACGCTCCGTTGGTTTGAAAGTGATACCTCCAAGGCCATCATTTTGTGGAGAGCAAGCAAGCCCAACAAGTATGATTCCCCTGTTGAAGTCAACATTTCCAGTCTGAATGGTAAAAAAGGTCATTTTGCATGGGTAATGCGCCGTGAAGCTGTTTCCGCTATTGACGGTTCCGCTTGGGGAATTGATATGATATGCGTGGAAACCGTAATCAATGGTGTGGATTTGGAGCCTACCCTTTTCCTTTCTCCCCTTGCGCACGAAGATATCAATATGTATAAAAAAGGAACAGATATTCCTGTGAGTGTTAAAGTTATCAACAACGGACAGACAGATGCCAAGGGATATACCATTTCCTATACATTTGAAGGCAATACAGTAACTGAATCCCTTCCTGATATCGCAGCTAAAGAAGAGATAACCTATACTTTCAAGAAAGCCATCAATGTTTCCAAAGCCAGTGCGTCCAACACCATCACGGTGAGCACACAAAGTGCAAACGATGAGGTTTCCAGTAATAATTCATTATCGATCAATTCCTTCTGGACATCCGAAAATTCCTGTCTGACTTTCGATTTTGAGTCGGATGGCTATTTGGTTTCCGGTGATTGGGGTGCCAGTGGTTGGGTTGTTTATCAAGGTGACAAGAGTTCAACCTATAGAATTTCATCCTTGCAGACTATTTTTGATGCTGCCGGCAATTGCTGGGCAGTCGGAACGGCAGGCGGTACTTTGGCAACGGCTATTTGGGGTCATTTGGTCGCTTTTACCTGCTCCGATTTCAGCGAAACATCCATTGCCTGTGACCGTTGGATGATTCTTCCGAAGGTGCGCATCGGTAGCAATCCCACTTTCTTGAGTTGGGATGCAGCTACGGCTAATACGGTTGCCGGAAAAGCTACGGAAGATTATGAAATTCTGGTTTCTACCAAAACGAATGCCATCTCAGATTTCACTAAGGTGCATGGTGTTGTGAAGGAAAAATTGGTGAATGCAAACGATGTGAAGGATAAACCCAGCACCCGTTACATTGACCTTTCTTCCTATTCTGGAAAGGATATTTACATTGCTTTCCGTGATGTTACCAGTGGAAATGACAGAGGCATGCTCCTGGTGGATAACATCAAATTCTTGGGAACGGGTTCCATAGGAACCGATGTGAAAGAGATGGAGTCCATTCAGACCAAGGTGTATCCGAATCCTGCCAACGATTTCGTTCGCATCGAATCGGAAAACAACATTCTTTCCGTTACAGTGTACAATGCATTGGGACAAAAGGTATCCTTTGTTTCTGTGAACGACAATGTCTATTCCATGAACACTCAGGCTTTGAAAAACGGACTTTACATCATCCGCGTTGAAACCGAAGTTGGAACGGCTGTCGAAAAAGTGAATGTGGTCCGTTAAGGCTACAAGATAACATTAAAGGGAGGCTTTCTGAGTCTCCCTTTTTTTATGTCTCTTGTTTTCATTTTATAATTTTCATATAATCAAATTGTTGTGAAAAATATGCGATTTAAGAGACTTATTTGATTTTTATGATTCATAATATGAAAATAAGGAGAAAGTCTTTCTATCTCCTTATTTTTTATTATAAATTGATAATCAGTGAATTATCTTCCTAATAATACCAATAAAACGGAAATATCGGAAGGGGAGACCCCGCTGATGCGAGATGCCTGTCCCAGGGTTTGAGGTTTTATTCGGGTAAGTTTCTGTCGTGCTTCAGTTGATAGGGATTGTATTTGCATGTAGTCAAAATCCGGTTTCAAATAGATGTTTTCCATGTATTCCATTTTTTTTGCCATTTCTTTTTCCTTCTGAATATAGTTGGCATATTTGATACGGATTTCAGCCTGTTCTTTTTCTTCTTTTGTATAAGCATGCAACTCCATATATTCTTTCAGAGAGGGTATCTGTTCAATCAGGTATTCCAAACTGATTTCCGGCCGAAGCAGCAATTGACATAATTTGGTTTTTTGGAATAGGGGAGAGGAGTCTATTTCTTCCAGAGCATTTTGAACTTCATCTGGCAATACGGGAGTGTTTTCCAAATAAGATTTGATTTCAGAAATATGATACTGTTTTTTCAGAAACAGTTCGTATCTTTCTTCTGAAACCAGGCCAATCTGTTTTCCTATTTCAGTCAGACGAATATCTGCATTGTCCTGTCGCAACAGAATTCTGTATTCGGCCCTGGACGTAAACATTCGGTAAGGTTCATCAACGCCTTTGGTGATTAAATCGTCAATGAGTACACCGATGTAAGCTTCATTTCGATGAAGTATCAGGGCTTCCATTCCATGGACTTTACGGTGGGCATTGATTCCAGCCATCAGTCCCTGACAGGCCGCTTCCTCATATCCGGTAGTTCCGTTGATCTGACCGGCGAAATACAGATTTTCTATACGCTTGGTTTCCAAACTTGCTTTTAGTTGAGTAGGAGGGAAGTAATCGTATTCGATGGCATAACCCGGTTTGATGATTTTTGCATTTTCCAATCCGGGAATATGTTTCATTGCTTCCACCTGTGTTTCCTCCGGCAGAGATGAAGAAAAACCGTTTAGGTAATATTCAATACCATTTTCGCTCTCCGGTTCCAAAAACAATTGATGACGGTCTTTCCCGGCAAAACGTTCTATCTTGTCTTCTATCGAAGGACAATAACGTGGACCTATACCCTGAATTCTTCCTTGAAACATGGGAGAATATTTGAATCCGGTTCGAAGGATTTCGTGTACGGTTTCATTGGTATAAGTAATCCAGCAGCTTTTTTGTTCCAGGGGGTGTTTCTGATTCATGTAGGAAAATCCGACGATGTCAGCATCTCCCTTTTGTTCTTCCATTTTTTGAAAATCAATTGTCCGTCCGTCTATGCGAACGGGCGTACCTGTCTTCAGCCGGTCGCTTTCGAAACCCAGATGCTGTAAGTTTTCTGTTAATCCGCAAGCGGCCATTTCTCCCAGACGTCCTCCTGAAAAATGGATTTCGCCGATGTGGATTTTCCCGTTCAGGAAAGTTCCATTGGTCAAAATTACGGATTTAGCAGAAAAGGAAGCTCCTAATTTCGTTTGCACGCCCGTTACTTTCCCTTCGGAAACAATGAGCGCTGTCACGGTGTCTTCTCGTATATCCAAATGGGGTGTGTGTATCAGGATTTTTTTCCATTCAGCAGAAAAGCGATATTTGTCATTCTGAGATCTCGGACTCCACATCGCAGGTCCTTTGGAACGGTTCAGCATCCGGAATTGAATCATGGACAAATCAGCAACGACAGAAGTCATGCCACCCAAGGCATCTATTTCTCGAACAATTTGTCCTTTGGCGACACCACCAATTGCCGGATTACAGGACATTGCAGCAAACAAATTTATGTTCATGCTCAGAAGCAACGTCTCAGAGCCCAGACGAGCCGCCGCACAAGCAGCTTCACAACCGGCATGCCCTCCGCCTACCACGATAACGTCATACAATTTGCTGTATTCCATGTTTGTTGATGTTTCACATGAAACAAATTTATAATTAATTCGTTTTCAAGTGATTATTGTAATATTTTTGGATATAGAAGTCTTCTTTTCCCCGCATGACAGTTTCCTCTTTTTTGCTTTTGTCCTTATATCCGCACAAATGAAGAATACCATGAATGAGTACACGTAAAAGTTCTGTTTGGACAGGAACTTTGAATTCTTTGGCATTATCTCTCACTCTTTCTATACTGATGACGATATCTCCCGACAATACCGGATGTTCACAGTCGTCAAATGTGATGATATCCGTCAGATAATCGTGTTGAAGGAATTGCCTGTTGACATCCAAAATGTAATTGTCGTCACAGAAAAGGTAATTGATTTCTCCTATCTCTTTTCCTTCATCTGTCGCTGTTTCTTCTATCCATTTTCGTATAAAAGTCTTGTTTTTCAGCGTAAAAGGAATTTCTTGACTATAAAAATTGATGTGTCCTGCCATGGTATCAATAGGTTTGCAAAGCCATTTTTTCAAATACTTTTTGAGAAAGATTCCGGTTGACGGGTCGCAGCATTCGGTTCTCCGTGTTTATCTCGAAAACAATGGTGGCACCGTTGCGCTGGAAACAAACCCGGTCACACAGGGCTTTGATGACAGACAATCCGTGTGTGCAATCGGCAATGGCCTCTTCGTAGACTTCTTGAAATGGGAAACCGTTGCCCTGATCGGAAACCGAAAAGGTGATTTTGTGGGAGTCTTCCTGACATAGAATCCGAACGCTTTTTTCGAAATGATTTCCATTTCCATGGACAATGGCGTTTTTCGTCGCTTCAATCAAGGGAAGGACGATGATGGCTTTTTGGGATTCCCCTATGCCGCAATCCTGCATGACTGATTCTGCAAAATCTTCAATTTCAGATATTTTATTCAAATCTGAAGGTATTTCCACTTCGGTATAGAACATATATAATCTTCAAATTTTATGTTACACATAGAGGAAACAAAATTACTTAAAATTTATATTGGAAAGTAGGGAAAAGTGAAAAAAAAATTGTCTACTTTTGCACAAATGAAAAAAATGAAATCATATGATCGTTAAAACTTTTGGAAGTTGTGTGGTCGGCATTGATGCCATCACCATTACAGTAGAAGTCAGTGTTGAAACTGGCGTGAATTTTTATTTGGTCGGATTACCCGATAATGCGGTAAAAGAAAGTCAGCAGCGGATTGCTTCGGCTCTTTCCTGCTATGGTTTCCGAATACCCGGCAAACGGATTATCATCAATATGGCACCAGCTGATTTGCGGAAAGAAGGTTCGGCTTACGACCTGACCATTGCCATAGGGATTTTAGCCGCTTCAGAGCAGATTGGAGCGGAATCTTTAAATCAATATGTCATTATGGGAGAATTGTCGTTAGACGGCGAATTAAAGCCCATACGAGGCATTTTGCCGATTGCCATAGAAGCCAAAAAACAAGGATTCAAGGGAATTATTCTGCCGCAGAGCAATGCCCACGAGGCGGCTATTGTGGAAGGAATCAATGTGTATGGTGCTCGGAATATCAAGCAGGTGATTGATTTCTTTAACGGTAGCGAAATGGAGATCACAAGGGTGGATCCTATGGAGTCATTCAGCCGTTCGTTGAATCAATACGATTTGGATTTTTCGGACGTCATGGGACAGGAAAATGCCAAGCGTGCATTGGAAATAGCTGCAGCGGGCGGACACAACGTTGTAATGATTGGTTCGCCGGGTTCAGGTAAAACCATGTTAGCCAAACGTCTGCCTTCTATTCTTCCACCGCTGACATTGGATGAGGCTTTGGAAACAACCAAAATCCATTCGGTAGCAGGGAAATTGCAGAACAACGTCTCTTTGTTGGCTGTACGTCCTTTCCGTTCGCCTCACCACACTGTTTCGGATGTGGCTTTGGTGGGTGGAGGAGGGCACCCCCAGCCAGGCGAAATTTCCTTGGCGCATAACGGTATCCTTTTTCTGGATGAGTTGCCCGAATTCAAGCGTTCCGTATTGGAAGTCCTTCGGCAGCCTTTGGAGGACAGACGGGTGACGATTTCCCGTTCGAGGATGTCGGTAGATTATCCGGCTTCGTTTATGTTTATCGGAGCCATGAATCCTTGTCCTTGCGGATACTATAATCATCCGGAAAAGAAGTGCAACTGTCAGCCAGGACAGATACGCCATTATTTGGGCAAAATATCGGGTCCCTTATTGGACCGTATTGATTTGCATGTGGAAATCATTCCTGTATCGTTTAATGAACTTTATCAGAAAAAAAAGGGGGAAAGCAGCGTTGTCATCCGCGAAAGAGTGTCGGCTGCAAGGCTTATACAAATGGAAAGGTTCAGGGGAGAGTCCGGAATATATACCAATTCCCAAATGACCCCCAAACTGATACTGAAATACTGTAAATTGGATGAAAACGGTCACGAATTGCTGAAAATGGCAATGGAAAAACTGAATCTGTCGGCCCGGGCGTATCACAGAATTTTGAAAGTCAGTCGTACCATTGCCGATTTGGAAGGAGTTGAGCACATTCAAATGTCCCATTTGTCGGAAGCCATCCATTTCCGAAGTCTGGACAGGGAAAATTGGGGTAAATGAGAAATAAAAACAAAAAAGCCTTGAAATCTTCAAGGCTTTTTTGGTGTACAATGGTAGATTTGATTATTCCGGCTGAATAGCTTCTTGCGGGCATACGCTTGCGCAGGAACCGCATTCTACACATTCGTCAGGATTGATGCTGTATGCATCGCCTTCGGAAATAGCTCCGACAGGGCATTCACCGATGCAAGTACCACAACCTACACATTTTTCAGGATCAATTTTGTAAGCCATAATGTATTTTTTTTGTAGTTAATTTGTTTTGCAAAAGTAGTACGTTTATGAATATCTAAGCACGCAAAATGAAATATGTAATCATTTTAAATTTATATGCAATTTATCTGATATATACTTTGCTGTATAAGAGTCTCCACATTGGCATAATTCTTCCGGTGTGCCTTGAAAGATGATATTTCCTCCAGCCTGTCCTCCTTCAGGTCCCATTTCGATAATCCAATCGGCACATTTGATGATATCCAAATGGTGTTCGATGATCAGAATGGAGTGTCCCTTGCGTATGAGAGCTTGAAATGTATTGTAAAGATTGGCCACATCGTGGAAATGCAGACCGGTTGTAGGTTCATCGAAAATAAGCAGTGTGTGGCTCTGTTGGCTTCCCTTGCCAAGAAAATAAGCCAGTTTGATCCGTTGAGCTTCACCTCCGGATAGGGAGGAAGAAGATTGTGCCATGCGCAGATATCCCAATCCGACATCGTGCAGAGGTTGCAAGCTGGAAGTAACGGCTTGTGCTGTTTTGCAATCCTGCAGGCCGGAAAAGAATTCTATCGCTTCGTCTATGGTCATTTGCAGAATGTCAGCAATGCTTTTTCCATTGACTTTCACTTCCAGAGTTTCTTCCTTATAGCACGTCCCGTGGCATTCTTCGCAAGGGATTTCAATATCGGACATAAACTGCATCTTGATTTTCAGATGTCCTTCTCCCTGACAGGTTTCGCATCGGCCGCCTTCTACATTGAAAGAAAAAAATCCCGGTTTGTATCCTCTTGCTTTAGACAGCGGCTGTTCGGCAAAAAGTTGCCGTATGTAGTCGAAAGCACCTATGTATGTACACGGGTTGGACCGGGTAGAACGTCCGATGGGATTCTGGTCAACGAATTCCACCTGTGTAATGAAATCCAAATCTCCTTTCAGGTGAGGGTTGGATGTGAATGCTGCATTGGGAATTTTTTTCTGGTTGAAATGGCGCTGCAGGGCAGGGTAGAGAATATCTCTGACCAATGTGGACTTTCCGCTGCCGGATACACCACTGACTACGCAGAGTGTTTCCAGTGGAAACTGCACATCCAAATTATGGATATTGTGCATGCTCACATTTTCCAATCGAATGAATTTCTGTGGTTTTCGTCTGTAGCTCGGAATGGGAATTTCCCTTTCACCCCTCAGGAAGGCTGCTGTAATGCTTTCATGGCAGTCCAGAAGTTCGGGAACGCTCCCTTGAAAAATGATGCGGCCACCTTCTGTCCCGGAATAAGGCCCCGTATCAATGACCTGATCGGCTGAGCGGATGATTTCTTCATCGTGTTCCACTACAATGATGGTATTTCCCACATCTCTCAGCCGTTGAAGGGTCTGTATGAGTTTATGGCTGTCCCGGCTGTGCAGTCCTATACTGGGTTCATCCAATATGTAGAGCGAGCCGACCAGACTGCTGCCGAGAGAGGCGGCAAGGTTTACTCTTTGCGATTCTCCTCCGGAAAGCGTACTGGATGGCCGGTTCAATGTCAAGTATCCCAAGCCCAATTCACAAAGGCATTCCATACGAGAGCATATTTCTTTCAGTAGTCCCTGGGCTATTTTTTGGTCCTGTTCCTGTTCAAAATGGGTGTTTTGAAAAAAATCCAGGCATTGGCGAATGGGCATGTCAATGATTTCCTGAATGTTTTTCCCGTTTATTCTGATATATTCCGTATCCTTGGACAAACGGCTCCCGTGACAATAGGGACAGGTGGTTTTCCCCTTGTAGCGGGAAAGCAATATGCGGTATTGGATTTTGTAGGAATTTTCTTCCAGCCATTGGAAAAAGTAGTCCAAACCTTTGAAATATTCATTTCCTGTCCACAGCAAACGGTATTCGTCTTCTGTTAATTGATTGATTGGTCGGTGAATAGGGAAATCAAACTGGTCGGCTGACTGAATGAGTTCATCTCTGTAGGCAGACATTTTGTCTGTTTTCCAGCAGGCGATGGCATCATCGTATACAGAAAGGCTGGGGTCTGGAATTACCAGATCGGGGTCAATGCCAATCAGGTTTCCAAAGCCACCGCAATGTGAACAGGCTCCGTAGGGGTTATTGAATGAAAACATGTTCACGCTGGGTTTTTTGAACAGTATTCCGTCTTTTTCGAAGCGGTTGGAAAAACTTCGGGTGCGGAATTGGCCTTCTGCATCGTAAATTTCCAGTTCACAGCGTCCTTGTCCCTCAAAAAATGCGGTTTCAATGGATTCCGCTATCCGAGAACGATTCTCATCTTCATTGTTGACAATGAATCGGTCAATGAGGAGACGGATAGGGGAATCCTCCTCTTCAGGACCGTTTTCCAAATAGTCTGCAATCTGGCAGATGCCGTCCTTTGTGCATATGCGCGTGAAACCTTGTTGCATCAGCAGTTTCAATTGGTCTTTCCGAGTCCTTTCGTGAGTGGTCAGAAAAGGGGAATACAAGATCAGTTTTGTTCCTTCAGGCAATTGGAAAATGCTGTCACATACGTTTTTCACACTGTCTCTTTTTACCATTTCTCCCGAAATGGGGGAATAGGTTTTCCCGATGCGGGCGAACAGCAGTTTTATGTATTCGTAAATCTCTGTCGAAGTTCCCAATGTGGAACGTGGATTGCGGCTGTTCACCTTTTGTTCTATGGCGATGGCGGGAGGAATTCCGCTAATCAGGTCAACATCGGGCTTTCGGATTTTACCCATGAATTGGCGGGCGTAGGCACTCATGGATTCGATATAGCGGTGCTGTCCCTCTGCATACAGTGTGTCAAAAGCAAGAGAGGACTTTCCGGAACCGGAAAGTCCTGTAATGACAATAAAGCGGTTGTGGGGAATATCCAAACTGATGTTTTGGAGATTATTGACCCTCGCCCCTTTGATACGGATGTAGGTGTTGTTGTCCAATTTATTTCGTAATCAACAGGTCGTCCATTTCAAAATCCTTGAAGTGGTCGTAGTTGAACAAATTACTGATGGAACTGTTGTTGACGACTCCTTCAATGACAGCGGCAAAGAGTTTTCCTGTGGACAGGACTGTAATCTTGTCGGAAGTTTTTTTCAAAGGAATGGTATCGGTAACAATCAGTTCTTCCAGTACGGAATTTTCAATGTTTTCATAGGCTTTTCCAGAAAGTACGGCATGTACACACATGGCACGCACACTTTTGGCTCCGGCATCCTTGATGGCTTTTGCCGCCTTGCACAAGGTTCCGGCCGTATCCACCATATCGTCGACGATAACGACATTTTTGTCCTTTACATCACCGATGATTTGCAGATTGGCAATTTCGTTGGGCCGCGGGCGCTGTTTATGTCCTATGGCCAGGTCAGCTTCCAAGTATTTGGCATAGGAAGCCGCTCTGCGGGTACCTCCGGTATCGGGAGAAGCAATGCAGAGATTTTCGAAGTTGCGTTTCTTCAGATAGGGAAGGAAGATGCGCGATGCATAGATGTTGTCAACGGGAATGTCGAAAAATCCTTGAATTTGGTCGGCGTGCAAGTCCATGGTGATGACACGGTCTACACCGGCAGCGGTGAGCAGATTGGCAACCAGTTTGGCCCCGATGGGAATGCGGGGTTTGTCTTTGCGGTCCTGACGGGCCATACCGAAGTAGGGAATGATGGCTATGATCTTATTGGCAGAAGCACGGCGGGCTCCGTCAATCATGTAGAGCAGTTCCATCAGATTGTCCGCAGGGGGAAATGTTGATTGGATGATGAAAACATCGCATCCACGGATGTTTTCGCAAAAAGCGGGCTGGAATTCTCCATCGCTGTACACACACACTTCCGTTTTAACCAATTCCTTTTTGTAGGATTTGGCAATTATTTCAGCAAGTTCCTGACTTGCTCTTCCACATGCAATTTTTATGTCCGGATTCATTATTATATTATTGTTTTTTGTTGATTATTCGAAACTGTAATTTTCTTTTGTTTTGGAAATTTCTTCGTATTTACTGCAATCAAACTCAATGTCGACATTTTCCGGTTTGGAAAAATCGATTTTTTCCAAACCCAACTCTTTGTCGGCATAGCATTTTCGCATAAACAGGGCCCATACGGGAAGTGCTGAATTAGCGCCCTGTCCCAAGGCTGTGGAGCGGAAGTGTGCCGCTCTGTCCTCACATCCTACCCATACACCTGCCGTCAGCATGGGCGTGTATCCCATGAACCATCCGTCAGAATTGTTGTCGGTCGTGCCGGTTTTGCCGGCCATCGGCATATCCAGATGATAGCGGTAGTGCAGACGGACACCGGTTCCGTGTTCTACTACGCCTTTCATCAGTTGAACGGTTTTGTATGCAGAAACTTCATCCATGGCTTCATTTTGTTCTGTAGCGAACGTGGCGATGATGTTTCCCTTGCTATTGCATATCTTTGTAATGAAGATGGGTTTGACATATACGCCTTTGTTGTTGAAAGTGTTGATGGCACCCACCATTTCATATAGACTTAATTCACAGGTGCCCAAGCAAATGGACGGAACGGGAGGAATATCGCTGGTCACTCCCATTTTCCGTATAAGCTGGATGATGGCTTCGGGACCGTAACGTTTCATCAGATAGGCGGATACGTAGTTGAGGGAATTGGCCAAAGCATCCTTCAGTGTAATCATTTGTCCTTCCTTGTAGCTGTTGGAGTTTCTCGGAGTCCAGGTTTTGCCGGATTCGGTTTCTATGGTTACGGGAAGGTTCGGTACTTTGGTGCAGGGCGAAAATTCTCCTTCCTGCATGGCAAAGGTGTATACAAAAGGTTTGAAAGTGGATCCGACCTGTCGGCGAGCCTGGGTGACGTGGTCATACTGGAAATGATAATAATCGGTTCCGCCTACATAAGCTCGGACGTATCCGGTGGAGGGCTCCATGGCCATCAGTCCGCAGGAGAGGAAGGACTTCATGTAGCGGATGGAATCCAATGGCGACATGATAGTGTCTTTTTCCCCATCGCAGGTATATACCCACATGTGTATGGGCGTTTCGAAGTTTTTACGGATTTCTTCTTCGGAAAGCCCCTCCTTCTTAAGTGCGCGGTAGCGGTCCGAATTCCGCATGGCACTGTTCATGATGCGTTCCGTCTGCTCTTCCGTAATCCGGTAGAAGGGAGCATTTGCCTGGTTTTTCCATTGAGCAAAAAACTGGGGTTGCAGATTATGGCAAACCCATTCGTCCACCGCTTCTTCCGCATATTTCTGCATTTTGTAATTGATGGTGGTGTAGATTTTGAGTCCGTCTTTGTAAATGTCCCATTTTCCTCCGCCCGGTTTGTGATTTTTCTTTGCCCAGGCATTGATTTCCTGTCGGATGTATTCCCTAAAATAGGTAGCCAGACCGCTGCGATGATCCTGTAACTTGAAATGGGAGATGTCGATGGGTTTGGATTGAGAGGTCTGACAGGTCTCCTTGTCGATGAATTTGTATTTTTTCATCTGGCTTAAAACAACGTTGCGTCGGTTCAGTGCGTTTTCAGGATTGCGTCGGGGACTATAGTAGGTTGGGGCTTTCAGCATGCCGACCAGCAGGGCGGACTCTTCCAGGGAAAGATCTTTGGGATTCTTGTCAAAATAGGTTTTGGCGGCCGATTTGATTCCCTGGGACATGTTTCCGAAATCCACCGTATTGAAATACATGGAGATAATTTCGTTTTTGGCGTAGTTTCTTTCCAATTTGACGGCTACTACCCATTCCTTGAATTTAGTAAAAATCAGTTTAAATGTGCTGGGATTCGGATCGCGGGGAAAGAGGTTTTTGGCCAACTGCTGTGTAATGGTGCTTCCGCCGCCTTTGTGCTGGCCGATGATGATACCTGCGGCAACCCTCATCAATGCTTTCCCGTCTATGCCCGAATGACGGTAAAATCGGCTGTCTTCGGTGGCTATCAATGCATTTACCAGATTTTCAGAAAGTTGATCATAGGATACATTGGATCGGTTTTCAATATAGAATTTTCCCAACACATATCCGTCTTCGGAAATTACTTCCGTAGCCAGATTGGTTTTCGGATTTTCCAAATCTTCAAAGGAAGGCATGAATCCAAGCCATCCCATAGATACCAGCAAGAAAAGAAGAATGAGGAGCGCCCATCCTCCGAAGACGAAACGCCACCACCATATATGGAAAGTGCTTTTTTTCTGCTTCCCGTTTCCGGTCTTTTTGTTTTTCGCTCTTCTATTTGCCATGATAATATATTGCAGATTATTGTTTTACAAGCGGTTTTTTGCTCAAACTTATTCCGAACGATTCCACTCCTTCCAATGTATCTGTGCGCATGGCCTGGATATACCGCATGACATATTTCCCCTTCATGGGAAATTTCAACAGGCTGTAGTTGGTCTCCAGTTCTTTGATGCGATGGCCTTTTCCCAAAGCTTCCCCTTCGGGAGAAAAAAGATCGCAATGAAGGGTATCGTAAGATAATTTTCCATCGGGAAAAGTGGTTTGCAGAAAAAGGTAAATATCCTGGTACGGATAATTTTCCGTGTAACGGAAATTCAAACCGAAGCGATAGGGAGAAACCGTGTCGTCAATGGTGAATTCAAACGGCAGCATTTTTTCCACTTCCCATACTTCCCCTTTCAGGGGAAAGTGTTCCTCGTATATTTTGTCGGGAGAGGAGCAGGCACTCAGCAGTATTAGGAAACTGCACAGGCTGAATAGACGTTTCCGCATGTCAATCGTTTATTTTGTTCAGTTCATCCAAATTGAAATTGGCTTCGTCCACCTTGTTCTGGTTGATTTCGGCATAATCTTCCAAAGCCTGGATTTTTTTCCCTTCTTTGTTCAGACGAATGATTTCCTTCACTTTTTCGGTGGGAAGTGCGTAGAGAACATGGGATTGATCCTGTTTGTAGGAATACCACATCAACCGTTTGAAAATGTCTATCTTGGAGCAGTAGGCATCTCCTTTTTTTGTTTGCAGCAGCACATTGGTCCCAGGAAAATGCTTCAGTTCTTCTACGTATGCTTCGTATTCGTAGTTGAGACAGCATTTCAGTTTTCCGCATTGTCCGGCCAGTTTCTGAAGGTTCAGTGCCATCTGCTGTGTTTTGGCCGTATTGGTGGTGACGGAACGGAAATTGTTCAGCCAGGATGAACAGCACAGTTCTCTGCCGCAACTTCCGATTCCACCCAATCGGGCCGCTTCCTGTCGGACACCGATCTGTCGCATTTCAATGCGGATTTTGAATTTGTCGGCCAGAATTTTGATAAGTTCCCTAAAATCCACACGTTCATCTGCCGAATAGTAGAAAACCGCTTTTGAGCCATCTCCCTGGTATTCCACATTGTTCACTTTCATGTTCAGTTTCAGATCCCATGCTGCGTAGCGCGACTGCATCATGGTCTCTTCTTCCTTGTTGACCACGGTGATCCATTTCTCAATATCGGCGGCGCGGGCTTTGCGGTACAGTTTCTTGGAGACATCCTGCACATTCTTGTTCTGTATCTGCAGGCGAACCTGTTCTCCCATCATGGAAATGATTCCGACATCGTTGCCGGTAGCGGCTTCTACAACCACAATGTCTCCGACTTCGAATGTTTCCTTTGAGTTAGGGAGAGAGAAGAAGTCCTTGTGTCCGTTTTTGAACCGGACTTCAACAAAAGGACAAAGATGGGGGATTTTTTCACTGATATCCTGGAACCAGTCGTTACTGGCCAGTTTGCAGCAGCGGTACTGGTACAGACCTTTATTGCTTTCGTTTGCCTGGGGAGTTCCGCACAAGCCTCTGGTCAAAAAAGGATTGGCGGCAATTTTATCCGCTTCGTAGCTGTGGTCGGAAGATATGTTGATATCTTCTTCCAGATCTTGATTTTCTTGATTTTCTTGATTTTCGCTAATAAAATCCGTTGTTTCCATCTATCTTCTCCTGTCAACAGTTTACAAATACAAAAGTAGTCATTTTATGAAAACGAAATGCGGTTTCCTTAAAAAAACCTTGAGAGTAGAAAATTTAAAAACGAACGAAAATTTTCTGGCATAAAACTTGCGCATAGCGGAGCCCAAGTGACTAATCATTAAACCATAAAAAATGTCCAAGAAAGGTATTCCTAGAGAGATTATCGTGCAAAGATCGGCTAACATCTTCGTGGAAAATGGAATCAGAACGACGATGGATGAACTTTCCCGTAGTCTGAGAGTGTCGAAGCGCACAATTTACGAGCAGTTTGAAGACAAAACGGATTTATTGAAAGAGTGTATCTGCCATATGGTGGAGAACAATCCCAAAATACCTGTGTGGGATAAAGATTTGGCAAACCATATCCAAAATATGGCCCAGATTTTTTATGAGAATGTGGCTCCCTTGTTCGGCAAACGCAGCATTTTCTACAGAGACGTCAAACTGTATTATCCTGAATTGTATGAAGAACTGCTGATTCCTGTGATCAAGAAATTACAGGATGCTTTGCTGTTCAATCTGAAAAAAGGTGTGAAAAGTGAAAGTGTGCGCTCGGATGTGGCATTTGAGATTTTCTTGGCCAACATCGTGCCATTCGTCTTTTTGTTCACAACGGATTCTCAAGGAAATATGTCGAAATATTCCCATGCGGAAATCTTCATGAATACACTGAATCCCTTCATGAGAGGAGTTCTGACCGATAAGGGTGTCAGGGAATGGGATGAGGCGATAAAAAAATTGATTGCCTAGTGTTGCTCCCGTTTTTCCAGGTATGCGGCCACGTCCCGCATCAGCCACATGGGTGTGGATGTGGCCCCGCATATACCTATGGATTCATTTCCTTTTAAGGAAAGTTCGTCCAATTGGTGCAATTGGGAAATGAAATAGGAACGGGGATTTATCTTTTTGCATAAGTCATACAGATACAATCCATTGGAACTTTTTTCTCCCGATACGAAAACAATGATTTCATAGCGGACGGCAAATTCTTGAATTTGTCGGGCTCTGTTGGCTACGCGTCGGCAGATGGTATCGTGGTATTCGAAGTCTGATTCCCGATGGTTTTCCCGATAGCGTTTCTGTATGGTCTCTATGATTTTGCCGTATTCTTCCACACTTTGTGTGGTTTGGGAATAAAGTACGGTGGGGCGTGTGAAGTCGATTTTATCCAGGTCCTTCACAGAAGAAATAACGATTCCCTGTTGTTGCGTCTGACCCAAAAGACCGATGACTTCCGCATGTCCCTGTTTCCCGAAAATCACAATCTGTCCGTTTGTTTTCTGTGCCTGTCGGTAGCTTTGTGCTATGTCTTTCTGCAATTTCAGGACCACTTGGCAGGTGGCGTCAATGAGTTTGTTGTCATTGCGCGTGGCGGTTTCGTAAGTTTCCGGCGGTTCTCCGTGCGCGCGGATCAGGACTTGGGAGTGGTGCAACTGACGGAATTCTTCGTTGGTGATGATTTGCAGTCCTTTTTTTTCCAGGCGGCGGACTTCTTCGTTGTTATGGACGATGTCGCCCAAACAGTACAGATGTCCGTCCTTGCTGAGTGCCTGTTCGGCTGCATCAATGGCATGTACGACTCCAAAGCAGAATCCTGAGTCCGAATCAATACAGATCTGCATGTTTATTTTTCTTTCTCTTCAAACAGGGTTTCAACAAAAGCTTCTCTGTTGAAAACCTGCAGTTGTTCCATTTTTTCTCCCACTCCGATATAGCGGACCGGAATTTGGAATTGGTCGGAAATCCCAATAACGACGCCTCCCTTGGCTGTGCCGTCCAATTTGGTGACAGCCAAAGCAGTCACCTCGGTAGCAGCACTGAATTGGCGAGTCTGTTCAATAGCGTTCTGTCCTGTGGTAGCATCCAGAACCAGCAATACTTCCTGCGGAGCTTCCGGCATCAGTTTCTTGAGGACGTTGCGTATTTTGCTCAATTCATTCATGAGATTTACCCGGTTGTGTAAGCGGCCTGCCGTATCAATGATGACCACGTCGGACTTCCGGGCCAAAGCGGATTTCAAAGTGTCGTAAGCCACTGCCGCCGGGTCGGCACCGCTGCCTTGGTTGATGACGGGTACGCCTACCCGGTCGCCCCATATCTGTAATTGTTCGACTGCGGCTGCCCGAAAGGTATCCGCCGCTCCCAAAAGAACATTATAGCCTTTCTGTTTGAACTGGTATGCCAGTTTTCCGATAGTGGTGGTTTTGCCGACTCCGTTGACTCCTACCACGAGTATGACGTAGGGAGATTGTCCGGCCGGGAGGGTGAAATCATCGGAAATACTCTCCTCCGCTTTGAGCAAAGCGCTGATTTCTTCTTTCAGTATGTGGTTCAATTCTTTGGTCCCCAGATATTTGTCCTTTGAAACCCTCTGCTGTATATTTCCGATGATTTTCAAAGTGGTTTCCACTCCGACATCCGAGCTGATCAATGTCTCTTCCAATGCATCCAAAACATCATCGTCAACAGTGGATTTCCCAGCGATGGCACGCGACAATCGAGTGAAAAACGCTTCTTTAGTCTTGTTCAGACCTTGATTCAAATCCGCTTTTTTTTCTTTGCTGAAAAAGGAAAACAAACCCATAGTACCAAAATTAAACGTGTCTGCAAAGGTATAAAAAAAACAAGTACGCAGAACAATAAAGGACACTAAAAAATCATTATCATGAAAATACCGACTGATTTTGGATCATATGACAGAAAATTTCGAAAAAGTGATTGACAGGAAAGGCACTTCCTGCGTAAAATACGACATGATGGAAAGGGATTTCGGATCATCCGACCTTCTGCCCATGTGGGTGGCTGACATGGATTATCCTACTCCTGATTTTGTTTTGGAAGACTTGAAAAAGCGTCTGGAACATCCCTTTTTAGGCTATACTTTCGGAGATGCAGCATACTGGGAGGCCGTTCGGCAATGGTTGGGAGGCCGGTATGCAATCAATGCCCTGAACAGGGAACTGCATTACATTCCAGGCATTGTGGCCGGAATAGCATTTTGCATACAGAGCCTGACGAGGGAGGGAGATGCCATTGTGGTCATGACTCCGGTGTATCCTCCTTTCGTGCATCTGCCCGTACATGGAAAAAGAGAATTGAGAACCAGTCGTTTGCAGGAAACGGATGGTCGTTTTTACATTGATTTTCCTGATTTGGATGAAAAATTGAATGGAGCCCGTCTGCTGATATTATCCAATCCCCACAATCCCGGCGGAAGAGTGTGGAGCGAAGATGAACTGCGAAAAATCGCGGCTTTATGTGCCAAGCACGGAGTTCCGGTGATTTCGGATGAAATCCATGCGGATCTGACGTATTCAGGCCATCGCCACATTTCATTTTCCACCGTATCGGAGGAAGCCCGTCAATATTCGCTGACTTTTGTCGCTCCCAGTAAGACGTTCAATATTGCAGGTCTGTCGTCATCCGTGGTGTATGTACCGAATCCCCAATGGAGAGAACGGCTCTTTTCGTATATTGACGGATATGAATTAGCCAATGGCAATGTGTTTGCCTATGTCGGGGCGGAATCCGCTTTCCGAAAAGGAGAGGCTTGGTTGGAAGAACTTCTGTGCCATATCCGCGACAATGCCGATTTTGCCATTAAGGAGTTCCATCGGTGTTTGCCGGCAGTGAAAATCATGAAACCGGAGGCTTCCTTTCTTTTGTGGATGAATTTTTCAGCCTTGGGACTGACCCATGCGGAGGTTAGGGACAGGCTGATTCATCGTGCGCATGTTGCGCTCAATGATGGCGTTGAATTCGGAGGAAAGGATTTTGAAAAATGTTTCCGCATGAACATAGGTTGTCCCCATGCCATTTTGGAAGAGGGTATACAGCGTATCTGCAGCGTTTTTTAGTGTTTATTCCAGAATGAATTTCTCCACATCCGTGCGGTCTTCAAACCGGATGTGGCAAATGTAAAATCCTTTGGCCCAACCGGAAAGAGGAATGTTCATTTCGTTTTTTCCGGGTTTGCAGTTCATTTTACCGGACAGAATCTGTTGTCCTTGTACATTGAAAATGCCGATCTGCACTTCCTCGTCTTTCTCGGATCTGATTTGCAATCTGATGTTTTCGGTGGCCGGATTGGGGAAAAGCCGCAGTTCCTTCCTTTCGGAAAAGGACGGAAGGGAAAGGGAGTCATCTTCCTGCGTCAGGCATATTTCAGCAAAGAGGATGTTGTCTTCCAATATGGCATCGCATTCCAGAGGAAGGCGTACATTCATTTCAAATCGGGATTCCGGAATGTCGGGCGCATACTGCAGCTCTGAAAAGATGTAGTCCAGACTATTTCCGGCTCTGATCAAAGGCAGTGTTTCCGAAGCGGTCAGAGAATCGTTGAGGTAGATTTCGATTGGAGCATTGCAAATGTCCGTGTTTCCATTGTTCCATATCGTTACCCGAGGGAGGAAAGGTTCGCCTCTATAAACACAGGTATCGGATGACAATTTGCACAGATTCAGATCAGTACACATTGAAATATGAATGGAAGTGCTGTCCTTGTGTCCGTTACCCAGTGTGTGCAGCGTGATGTCAAAGAGGTAATCTCTATTGGGTTCCCACACGAAATGGCTGTCTATGCACACAATCCATCGCTGATATGCTTCCATATCACCATGGACAAGAAAGGAACGGTAGTTTTGTCCTTCCAATGCTGTTTCCAAACAGACAGAGTCGGCTTCCATATGTTGTGCGGAAGGATTTTGCAGGCAATACCATAATCCCTGGGCATCAAAGAGGCAATTTTTCACTGTGGAAGGATGTAAAATATTCTTTATCTGTAAATAAGAATTTCCAAAAATACATATACTGTCAATGTACAGATGATTTCCTCCATAACTGATTCCATCCAAAGCGAGGTGGGTGCAGGAAGAAGCATAGGCAGAGAGGTCCATGTCAAACCGTATCCATTCGGATCCGGAACATTGGGCATTGTAACGCGGAATTGTGCGCAGGCAACTGTATGTATTTCCGCCGTCAGTGGAAATCATGACCTTCAACTGATCGGATTCCATTTTATGATACGGCTCTTGAGCGTACCATATGGATAAGGTCGGATGCTGCAGACCAGTCAGATCCATGGGATGGAATATCATTCGCCCCACAGAACCCCTGTCGCTTCCGGAAGGGAAGCACAGCCTTTGTTTGCCGTATTTGGGTGCAATGTTTTCGTGGCTTGTATCAACAAACCACTGGATTTTTCCCTGCAGTTGCTGAAAATCAACTATGTCATCGATTCCAAGGCCATTGCTTGCAAATGGCAGTTGGGTCCGGTGTACGGAATAGATGGCTCTCAGAGTATCATTGGCTCGGATGGCGTCTGATGCATCCATGCTCCAGATGGTGAATTGGTAGATTCCCGATTCCCAAAGGATGCATTCTTCCAATAACACGATTTCTTCGGATTGCATGGGGAACAGTTGCCCTTGGGATAGCGTGCAGACAGTGTCAAACGTCATGCATCCGCGGATGCGGAGGTGTATTTGCAGGGGAAATCGGTCAAAATCTATCGTATCTCTGCCTTCATTCCTCAATTGGATGCGTATGGGCTGGGAATACGGGAAGCAGTTTTCTTCGTTATTGCAGGGTGAAGTCAGGGCGTAGAGGTTCCAGTCTGTTGCATGTTCCGAAAGGAATTGGTAAGCTCCTATGTAGGTGGAATCTCCTCTTTCCATTCCCTCTTTGTCAAGGGGCACTTCTGGCAGTTTCGGACATTTCGGAAGGGGTGCGTCTTTCAGTTTGAGACTTTGGTCTGTATTCCGGTATTCCGGTGCGGTAGAGAGGCTGTGGATATCCTTTTGGGTAATGTTTTGCCATTCGCTCAGGCTGCCGATGTTTTTCCCCAGATAATGAAGGTTTTTTCCACGGGAGTAATAGGTGTTGTAATCGGCATCCCATCCGTTGAATCCGTTGCCTCCATACATATAGAGAACGTAATTCTGTTCATCGTCGGTCTTTCCTGAAAGATTAATCAAATGATTGTTTTTCAGTTGTACATCCGGAATGGAAAAGGCGGTATATATGCATTTTCCCATGCCTTTTCCCTGCAGGAGAACGGAATTGTGTGCAATGTCCAGGTGCCCGCATCCGTTGTACAGGTAGATGCCGCAGTTGGAGGAAGGAACCTGCAGGTGAATTTCGTTGTTGGCAATGCACAAACGATGGTTTTGGCCGCTTGTGTTGGACAGATAGATTCCGTAGAATCCTCTGGATGCAGTGATGCGGTTGGCCTCGATACGGTTTCCCGTCACTGTATTCATGTATATTCCGTAAAATCCGCTTCCGCTTTTGTTTTCCTGAAGAATCAGGTTGTGGTTGATTTCATGGAAACAGGCCTGTTGCAGATATATGCCGTAGTCGGTAAGCCCGTTCAGACGGTTGTAGCTAATGGTGATATTGCTGTCCCTGTCTGTGGAAGTTCCCTGTAATTGTATGCCGCATTTTCCTCCATTGATGGTGTTGTCCAGTATCTGTATGTCGTGAATTCCCCAGCCTGACGTCTGTATGATGGCAGTCTGGGAGCTGGAGCGCATTTGGAAAAGGCAGTGCTGTATTCCGATGTCTTCGCAGTGGAACAGAAAACGGATGCCTGCCGCATCGACATGGGTAGCAGATGCCTCAATCTGCAAGTGATCCAGTGTCAGATGGGACGTCCCGATGCAACGGATGATGTCTTGTGCAGAACTGCTGTCACTGCTGAAAATGACATCTCCTGTCTTTCCACTGTATGGTGTCAGTGTGATGCGGTGTTCAGGCCCGCATCCCGGGATGCGGCGGTTGAATACAAGGGGAGCATACCTTCCCGTTGCCAGTTTCAGAGTCACATTATCCGTGATACCGCAGCGGCTCAGTGCATATAGAGCTTCTTCCGGAGAATGGAAATCTCCGTCCGGACCGACAACGTAGTCTCCGGCATAGGATGTAGCGCAGGGTACGATGGTAAAGCGCAGGCTGTCGTCATTTTTTTCATTGTCGATTTCCTCGTCATCAAGCAGGTATACAAGGATATCGAGTGCAGTGTCGGTGTGCAGGCGGCCGAGGAGAAAATGTGCGGTATCGCCTTTCATAAGATGGCCTGTCCAATGCGCGTCATTTTGTCTTATTCCATTGATAATCCAACAGATGTGTGCATTTTTCAGGGCAGAATCTCCGTAATTCCCTATGCCGATGCAGAGGTCTGTATTTTGTCCGTTTATGTTTTTTTCAGTGAGATGGTTCACATCAAACAGGCATGTATTGTGGGGAACAGAAACAGGAGGGTAGGCTCCTTTCCAGCTCAAAAGTTTTCTCTCCTTTCCGTAAACATCATTTGTCACTTCTTTTTTCCGTATGCATTCCAAAAAAGTTCCCCTCAGCGGTTGCAGCAGGGTCAAGCTGTCAGTGAGGTCCAGTCGGCCGGCAGTAGAGTGGATATCCTGTTGGCTGATTATCTGCCATTTATCTAAATCCTCAAAGGCAGTGTGGCAGTAAAACATGCATTTTCCTATGCTGAAATAATGATTATAGTCGAAGGTGTATGCCGATGGAGATTCCAGTGAACTCGCATAAATGCACAGATTGTCATTTGCATCGCTGTTGAGGCTGAAGTTTGTTGCAATGTTGTATAGAAAGCGGATTTGCTTGACAGAAGCAAGTTCCCACAGATACAAGGTATTTCCCTGCCCGTTTCCACAGACGTGAAAATGATTGTGGTAGAATCCAATCTGTTGGCAATAGGACTGTATCTGCAGGGCCATGTGAGTATCATTTGTTTCACAGCTGAAGACGTTGTTGGTCACGAGCAGTTCCGAACCGGATTTTCTAGGTGAAACTTCTTGAAAATAGGCAGTTTGCGATTTATTTACAGCATAAAAACAATTGGCATCCATGCAATCACCTCTGCATCCCGATAAGGAGATGTTTTCTCCATGATTGTATGAAATGTTCCCGAAATCAGCAAATTTGAGAAATATGCTGCAATCTTTCTGTCGGATAAAGGTATTTCTCTCTATCTGCAGATTCCGAAATCCGGCATTCAGCGAAATTCCTTGAAGAAATATGCCGTAATTTCCTGATACAAATGTATTTTCATAAATACAGATACTGTCACCCACACAATCTGAAGCATAGATGCCGCTGTATAGTCCGTGTTGTGAAGAGGATTCAAAAACAAATCGACAGTTCCGGAAAACAATATCTTTACAGCTGTCCTTGCATTCGACCGCCAGGGAAAAGATGGTTTTGGCGGAAGTGTCTCCAACGAAGGTCAAGTTTTCGAAATCCAAATGTCCCGTATTTTCCAGACAGATAGAGGATGAGTACTCGTTGCCGTTCGGACTGGCAATCAAAAGGACGCTGTCCGCATGGTCTGCCAGGGAAACGAATCGGATGCGGTTCGTCGGGCTGCTGCCGGGGAAGAATCCCCGTATTTCCGAATGCATGGAATAAGTGCCGGACTGCAGGAGGAAAGTAACCGGTCCGGAAATACCGCAATGTTCCATTCTCTGTACAGCTTCCTCCAGGGAGGAGAAATCAGCGTCTCTGTTCCCGATGCTGTAAGTGCCGTTTAATGAGGAATCGCATCGGTATATTCGGAGAGAAATAGTGTCATTTCCTTTGTAGTTGTCAATGGAATCATTCGGTAAAGCGGTCAGGATGTTCAGTACGTCTGTACCTTGGCAGATGGGGATTTTTGCGATGTCCAGAGGGAGGGTATCTCCAGGAAAAATAGTGGAAATCCGGAAGTCTTTTTGTTGCAGGGTGCCGCCGGTGCCATAAAAAACGCGGATGGAAGAAAAAGCATTCCGTCCTACATTGGCCAATGAAATACTGAGGCAGATGGAGTCAGAACGGATATTTTCAGCAGGAGACAGGATGCGGAAAGGGGAGGCATCCCACTCTCTGTTTCCGATGGTATGGTAACAGCCTTTGGTGGTCAGGGCAGTCCGTCGTTCGCCACCTTTGAGGTCGTCTGTGATTTCCGGCAGACTCAGACAAATGGGGTCGGCTTCCATCAATTCCAAATTTCGGGCGGTATCGTTGAAATGCGGGTTGCCCCATGTGGATTGCCTGTCCTGACCGGAAAGGGATTTCCATTCGTCCAGGTTCAGAGTGCGGCCATCTTGCAGCAAGCCCCCGAGCGGAGCGTAATAGTGATTGCATTCAAATGTGTGGGAGGGAAGGTATTGAAGTATGGGATTTGTGAATGCCCAGATACTGCCGTTTCCTCCTTTTCCACAATGAACAAACAGGTTGTTCCTCCATTCAATGGAGTCGGAAAGACCGGAAATGTTTACGCAGGGACTTCCGTACATTCCCGTCAGCAATATGGAATTGTGTGCCATCAGCAGGCGGCTGCATGCGGAACTCATCATGATTCCGGCAGACGAATAACTGCTGACGGAGCGGATTTCGTTGTTGCATATTTTCAATCGGTGCACAGAGTCCGGGCGCACGGCTCCTATAAACAGAGCATATCTTCCGCATCGCATAAGGAAACTGTTTCCTGAGATATCCTTTCCCTGACATCCGTACAGATAGGCAGCTTCATAATATCGGTTGTCATTGTCTGATTTTTCCTGTGATTGAAACGAGTTGGAACGTATGTGAAGAAAATCGCAGCAGTACAGGGACAGCCCATGTCCGCTTTGTCCTTCAAATCGGTTACTGTCAACAAGGATATTGCGGTTGTCGCTCCAATTGCTTCCCTGTAGGGATATGCCGGTTCTTCCGTTTCGGAACAGGTTCCCTATAAAACATATGTGGTCCATACCTCTTGCCGAGGCCATTATCCCTTCTTTTTCTGAAGATTCCGTTTGGAACAGACAATGGGAAAAGAGGATGTGTTTTACACTGTCTTTCAGCAAAACAGCAGAAAAAGCCTGATTATCGGCTCCCAATCGGAAGCACAGTCTGTGAAACTGTATGTTCTGCACTTTTTCCAGTAACAGTACATATTCCCTGTCGGCTGATTCCCATATGACGTCACCTGTCCTGCCACTTGCGGAAGCAAAGCGGATACAGTATCCGTTTTCAGTACCTGGAATGTTCCCCTTCAGGAAAATGCTGTCTGTATAGGAGCCGCTGTCCAGCAGAAAAGTGGTGTTTCCATCTATGCCGCAGGCATAAAGCGATTGAATAACTTCGGTCAGGCTTTCAAAATCCTTTCGTATGCCAACGGTGTAGTTTCCTTTCAGATAGTCGTTGCAGGAATGTATAGCGTAGTACAATGTGTCCGGGCGGTGTGTCGGAAGGGCACCGGGCGGATTTTCAACCCATATTTTCAAAGTTTCATCTTCAGCAGAAACGGTAATTATGGAAAGTAGCAGCGTGTCCGTGCAGAAATCAGCGGGCAGTTCGCCTTTCCACAGGGTAAATCCTCCGGAAGTTCCGTATTTCCATCCGATGCGTAGACTGTCCAAATCGCGTATACCCGCATTCCGGAGGAGGATGCGAACAGGTAACTGTCGGCCCACGAGGGCGGTATGTCGCTCGGGGGAAGTCAGACTTTCGATAACGGCAAGACTGCTGTCCCTGCCGTCTTGAGGAAAGGGATTGGAAAAACTGCGAGTCAAAACGGCCGTATCTCCGTCGGCATCTATAGCCTGTATGGTGTAAAAGACATGGCTCCCGTATCGGGTGGGGGGAATGGAAAATGCAGCACTGTCATTTCCTGTACTTTCTGTAAAGACTGTTTGAAATTTTCCTCCCGATCGGAAAGCAGCCATGAAGGACCATGGAGCTTTTCCATCGGTTTGAAAACGGATGGGGAAAGGTCCCGTTCCTTCCATTATCCCAGCAGTGACAGGGTCTGACAGACGAATCACAGGCGGTTGGACGGAATCGCTGCTTCCATACAGACGGATGTTGTCCAATACCCATCCATATAAAAAGGGGCTGCTTCCTTCGTTTCCTTTTTTCAGTTTGAAGCGCAACTGGATTTTGGAATAAGCTGCTTCTCCGGAAAGGTCAAAGCATTCTGTTTTCCACCATTTGTCATCCGGAAGGGCGGTCGCACTGTCATCCATCCATTCGGGATAACTATAGTCGGAAAATTGTTGCTGACGGTAGGTCGATGGACTTCCTTTGTAGCAGGATGATGAAATTTTCCGCCATGTGGCACCCAGATAATCCTCCTTGATTTCAATGCAGGCAATGTCGTTTTTTGCTATTTTGCAGATATGGTCAAATATCAGGAATACATGCTTGCAGGAGGAAAAATCATATACGGGGGAAATCAGAACAGAAGAATCCCCTCTGTTTTGCGGCATGGTGGAGCGAAAAGAAAAAGGAAAACTGGATGCAAGCCGGCTGCAGGTATCCCATAGGGAAGCCGGCGTGAGGGAAAAATGCACGTATCCATCAAAAGTCTCTTCTGAAAAATAGGAAGTCTGTGCGGAAATCCGGTTCCCGAAAAAGGATGCCCATATTAGCCATCCAATGAAAATTTTCCTTCCCAATCCTGTTTTCTGGTGCCACATGATAATGCGCATAATAATTTGCAAATATCGTTAAATTTCAAATATATATTCCCCCATCAAATAAAATTTCCAAAAATTTTTCAACGAAGGCAATAAATGACTATCTTTGCCTTCCTGACATTGGAGGATATACGACATAGAAAAAGCACTTTGTACGAGAGTTTATGGAATTGATTTTTTTAGGCACGGGAACTTCGCAAGGCGTACCAGTAATCGCTTGTCATTGTAATGTTTGCGATTCTGAAGATACGCGTGACAAACGTTTGCGGACATCCATGGCAGTGCGTTATGCAGGTCGGCAGTTTGTCATTGATACCGGTCCCGATTTTCGTCAGCAGATGCTGCGGGAGCATATAGAACATCTGGATTTTGTTTTGCTGACCCATGAGCATAAGGACCATATCGCCGGTATGGACGATATCCGTTCTTTCAATTTTGCCCAGCGTCAGGATATGGATATTTTTGCCAATGCCGCCACCTGTCAGGCAGTACGTCGGGAATTCGGATATGCTTTTGCCGAACATAAGTATCCAGGTGTGCCTCAATATGTTTTGCATGAAGTCGGTGAAAAAGATTTCGTAGCAAAAGGCATTCCTGTTACTCCTATACAGGTGCTGCACTTGGAAATGCCGGTGCTTGGATATCGTATCGCCGATATGGCCTACATTACGGATGCCAGCTATATTGCCGAAAGCGAACTGGAAAAACTGCACGGCCTGAAAGTGCTTGTGCTGGATGTGCTTCGCAAGGAAAAACACTATTCGCATTTCTGTATGGAAGAAGGACTGGCTCTGGTAGAGCGCCTTCGTCCGGAACGGGCCTATTTTACGCATATGGCCCACAGCATGGGCCGTTATGCGGAGGTGGAGCCCACATTGCCACCTCATGTCCATCTGGCCTACGATGGCTTGAGGGTAGAAGTGGAAGATGGATCGGAAGTTACACAATGAAAAATATACTGATATGAAAAAAATTCTGATGTCCGCAGCAGTGCTGCTTGCCGGTTTTTCCGTTTCTCTATTTGGACAGAACAACACCGTTTTTGTCAATACCATGATAGGAACCAACGGAATGGGACATACATTTCCCGGAGTCTGTTATCCGTACGGAGCCGTACAACTGAGTCCGGATACGGACACCATTCCGCACAATATCAATGGAGTGTATCAGCCAAGAGTGTATGATTATTGTGCCGGTTACCAATACAGGGACAGCAGTATTGTGGGTTTCAGTCACACTCATTTCAGCGGTACAGGTCACAGTGATTTGGGAGATATACTGATTATGCCCTATAGTGGCAAGACCCAGCTGAATCCGGGTACCCGCGAACATCCTGACGGAGGTTACCGACAGCGTTTTCACCATGAAACAGAAGTGAGCCGTCCCGGTTATTATGCCGTGACTCTCGATGATGACAGCATTCGCTGCGAACTGACGGCCACTCCCCATTGCGGAGTACATCGCTACATTTTCAGGCATGGGACCAAACAGGCCATAGTGCTGGATCTCGGTCACGGTCTTTATGATTACGATGGGAAGACCCTTTGGGCGGAGTGTAACGTGAACAATTCAACCCATCTGGTAGGCAGTCGTGTGAGCAGTGGTTGGAGCCGCATGAACGAAACCCATTTTGCCATTCGTTTCAGCAAAAGAATCAAACATTTCGGTTGTAAGGATTTTCAGTCCGTAGGTTACAAAGGGTTTTGGAATCAATTTGATGTCGAACACGATTTTCCCGAAATGGCAGGTCGCAAACTGGTGTGCTGGTTTGAGTTTGAAAACGATGGTTGCGATACATTGGAAATAGTGGTGAGTCTTTCGGCAGTGAATCGTCTCAATGCCCAGGAACAGTTGTGCCCCAAACAATTTGATTTCGATATGGCGCGCGAAAAGGCCGAAAATACCTGGCAGCAGCGTCTGAATAACTTCAGTCTGGAAGGACCCGAAGATGCCAAGGCAATGTTCTATACTTCGCTCTACCATACGCTCATCAATCCGTCACTTTATCAGGATGAAGACGGCCGGTATCGTGGGATAGATCATCAGATTCATCAGAACAGCAAGGGCATCACCAACTATACCGTTTTTTCCCTATGGGATACCTATCGGGCTTTCCATCCGCTCATCAACCTGCTTGATACCGCATTGAGCAGGGATATTTTCTATTCCATGTACCAGCACTACCGTCAAAGCCCGCACCATATGTTGCCTGTATGGAGCCACAATGGTACGGAGAATTGGTGTATGATAGGATACCACGGGGTCTCCGTCGTGCTTGATGCCTTGCTGCATAATCGCTGGCTAACGAAAGACGATTACGGACTGCAGGCCGGATGGGCGGTGTTGTCTACCTCCAATGTGGACTATTATGACCATACGGATTTATACAAAAGAATGGGTTATGTCCCGGTTGATCTCAATTCCAATGGAACATCCATTACCTTGGAAAATGCTTATGAAGACTGGTGCATTTATTATGCATTTCCCCGATTGGAATATCCGTTCCCTGATTTTTCCGGCTATGAGGATTCTGTGAGGGAAAGCTACCGTCAACGGGCATTGAGCTACCGCAATGTTTATGATACAGCCATTGGTTTTGTGCGCGGCCGTTTGAACGATGGCAGCTGGAAGACTCCCTACAGTCTCCTTTCGACCAGCGGAGAAGGTCTCATTGAAGGCAATGCCTGGAACTATTCCTTCTATGTGCCCCATGATGTAAACGGCATGATGCAATTGATGGGGGGTGAGCCCGAGTTCGTAAAAAAACTGGATACCCTTTTTACCATGTACATTCCCGATGAGTTCTTTGCGGCCACCGAAGATGTCACTCGGGAGGGGATGCTGGGAGGCTATGTGCATGGAAATGAGCCCAGCCACCATATTCCGTATCTTTACGTATGGACTTCGCAACCTTGGAAAACCCAGTACTGGGTGCGGGAAATCATGAACAAAATGTACCGTAATCACATCGATGGCCTTTGTGGTAACGATGACTGCGGACAGATGTCGGCCTGGTACATTTTTTCGGCCATGGGCTTTTATCCGGTCTGTCCTGGCAGTGGGGAATATGTCATTGGAGCGCCTTATCTGCCGTATATGAAGGTGCGTTTGGGCAACGGCCGTTACCTTGAAATCAAGGCTCCGAAAGTCAGCGACAGGAACCGTTATATTCAGCAGGTAAAATGGAATGGCAAAATCTATGAAAAGAGTTTTCTCACCTACGACCAGTTGATGGAAGGAGGCATGCTGGAATTCATTATGGGGTCTGCTCCCAACAAAAAACTTTTCCAAAGCAAAGAGTCCAAACCATATTCCTTGACAAATCATTAGGATAATATTATGAAAAAGCTGATTCTGTTTTTATTGTGCATATCTCCACTGACTTTTTACGGTCAGTATCGGAGTTGGGACGGGTACCAGATGAAACCGGAAGGGAAATACTATGTCCTGAATATTTTCATCAATGTCATATACGATGTCCATCCGGAAAAAGATCCCTGTGCATCGGACGGAAATACAGACTGGCCGACAGCCCGTCAGGAGGGAGTGAACAGTGCTCCCGTTCCCGGATATTTGCTTGATTTCATGGATACAGCCTATCATTCCGACCGTTTGAGAGGAAACATGACAAGGGTGTATGGAGAAGCCTCTTTCGACAAATTGCAGATAGTCGGTGATTTTATGGTTGTTAACATCAAAGAAAGCAGGGTGTTGTCGGATGCGGGTAAGTTTGATTGTTTCGCCATAGCGGAGACAGCGGTGAATTACGTTAATGAGACGGGTGGCCTGCGTACCTTGTATGGGCATAACGATCCCAGGCTTTACGACACCTACGGAAAAAAGGAGTTTTATTTTACGCAAATACTCATCCGCAATATTTCCTATGCCTATGGAGGTTTATCCGGAGGAAGCGGTTATGGCGAAAGCTGTATGAACGGCAGGATCCTCAAAACGGTTCGCGGAAATTATACTTTGGGAAGCAAGGGTACTTTCCAATGTGTCGGGAGCGGTGACTTTGCATACAATCCGACGAATATCGTATCCCATGAGATTTCCCATTCTCTGTTTGGTTCCAATGCCTTCCATACTTCAGGCGGAAATCACCGTGGTTCGTCCGAACTGATGCCGTTTCTGACCATACAGAACGGTTACGGACTGATGGGATCTTCCGGTTCCGGTCTGGTAGGATGCAATGGTTACGAGCGGTGGCGCATGCATTGGAAGTCTCCGTCATC
The DNA here is from genome assembly GCA_045598025.1 of Bacteroidales bacterium. Taxonomy (GTDB): domain Bacteria; phylum Bacteroidota; class Bacteroidia; order Bacteroidales; family WCHB1-69; genus UBA1195. The sequence goes on from JAZLLH010000029.1 coordinate 42,342, forward strand.
TCCGGCTTATATCTCCTGCCGAAAAGAAAACAATACCGGTTCCTGTCCTTCGGACGTGAGTCGGGCGAACGGAAACAGTACATTCTTGCTGAGGGATTTCCTGACATACGGTGATGTCATTCGGATCAAGCTTCCCTATAAGGATAGTGAAAAATCATCCAATCAGTACATTTGGTTGGAAAATCACAAAGTAGGAAGTAACGGCAAATTGGACTTCCTGCAGTATGCCAACCGTTTTTCCTGCCGGCCACAGGGTCAGGCGGGAATTTATGCGTATTATCAGATCGGTCGCGATGTGCTGGAAGGCAGTCGAGATCAGGTGTGGTACAACAACGAAAGGGACAACCTGAAAATCATTCCTGCCGAAGGGTATTACAATTACGCCATTCATTTTCTGCACGACACTGTGTACAGGATCAATTGCGTTAATTATAAGGATCAGAAGTACTACCACATCCGTCAGGAGGCGAATCCCTACAACGGATATCAGGATCAGGAATCCCAATTCCATCCGAGGCCGGGAACTGACTGCCTGAGCCGGGACTGTGAATATTCCATGTGGCGGAAGGTCATACGGGGACGGTCGGTTGACAGTCTGGTATCCTTGGGCGATATGCGCGATGCTTTTTCCACGCATACCAAAATCAGCATGGCCACCAATCCGAGCACATGCAATACCAGAGTGTATTACAATACTATGCAGTCTGGCGGTTCGGTATATAAGGAAAACGAGCGGAATGTACGGAGCACTTACCTGAGTGGCTTGAGCATTGAAATGCTGCCGCAGGCAAATAGGGATGTGCTTGTCCGTATACGCTGGGATGATTACGATATCCAGGGAACTGTTTATTGGACGGGTCGTATCGTATTGAAGGAAAAAGCGTTTGTAAAACCGTCCGCACATATTTACCTGACACAGAATCTGACACCCGAGCAGCCCTACCGGGATGAGACCACGGGCCTGTTTGCACCCCGTACAGTCTTTGTCTGTGAGTCGGGTTCGGAATTTGTGTTGGAGGATCATTCGGCTCTGTCCCTGGAATCCGGCAGCCGGGTGATTCTGAAATCCGGCAGTACTTTTGCGGTGTCGGAAAAGGCGAAATTGGACATTCCTAGGGGCTGTACTTTTGAGGTGGAGGAAGGAGCTATATTAAAGATATCACCGAAGGCGAAAATCAAGTGTGCAGACAAAAAAGTGCTTTCGTTATTGGTAAAAGATTAAAATTATTCTGATTCGTGCGAATGTTACGAAGTAAATATGTAATTTTGCATTTTGAAACAGTGTCAAATTAATAAAAAACGATTATGAATATACAGTTTTTGGGAGCCGTTGGAGAAGTGACCGGAAGCAAATTTCTCATTACTACGGTCAATGGAAAAAAAATTCTCTTGGATTGCGGCATGTATCAGGGAAAAGGTCTGGAAACGGATTCGATGAACCGCGATTTGGGATTTGATCCGGCAGAGGTGGATATTCTGCTGCTGTCGCATGCACACATTGACCATTCCGGTCTGATTCCGTACATCTGCAAAAAAGGATTCAAAGGAAAGGTGTATTGTACCCATGCAACCCGCGATTTGTGCTCAATCATGTTGCCGGATGCCGGAAAAATCCAGGAGAGCGATATCATTGATTTCAATAAAAAGCAGGCTTCCAAAGGACTTCCGGAGGCAGAGCCGATTTACACTTCCCGTGATGCCTTTGCCTGTCTGCGCTACTTTATCAGCATGCCGACGGAATTGAAAATAACCATTGAGGATGGTGTACAGGTTGCTTTTTATGACACCGGGCATATTTTGGGAGGGTCCTCCATCGTATTGTATTTCCAGGAGAACGGAAAAGAAAAAACGCTGTGTTATACCGGAGATATCGGTCGGTACAACAAGCATCTGTTGAAAAATCCGTCTCCTTTTCCCCAAGTTGACTATATCATTACGGAATCTACGTATGGAGACCGCAAGCATGAACCTATTCCCAAGGCGGAGGAAAAACTGGCCCAGGTGGTACAGGAAACCTGTGTGAAGAACCTGGGGAAACTGCTGATTCCTTCTTTTGCCATCGGCCGTTGTCAGGAAATCATATACATTCTGAATCTGTTGAAAAAAGCAAACCGTCTGCCTGATGTTCCTATTTTCATTGATAGCCCGCTTTCAGTTTCAGCAACGGATATCTATCGTCTGCATACGGAATGTTTCAAAGACGATATTCTGGACATCATCCGGACTCAAAAGGATCCTTTCGGCTTTGACAATTTGTTCTATGTAAGAACCAAAGAGGATTCTAAACGCTTGAATACCTATAATCGTCCCTGCATCATCATTTCCGCTTCGGGTATGATGGAAGCCGGGCGTATCAAACATCACCTGGCCAACAATATCGAAAATCGCCGCACGACAGTGCTGGTGGTCGGCTATTGTTCTCCCAACACTTTAGGACATAAGATTGCATCCGGCGAAAAGGTTGTTTCCATTTACGGCAACAAGTATCAGGTAAATGCACAGATTCGGGAAATCGATGCTTTGTCAGGCCATGCTGATTATGAGGAAATGGGCCGCTATCTGTCTTGCCAGAATGCCTCTCAAGTAAAAAAAGTATATCTGGTTCATGGAGAGCCCACTGCTCAGTTAGTATATCGCAACTATTTGAAAGAAAGAGGATTCAATAATATTGAGATTCCCGGATTCAGGGACACAGTGGAATTGTGATGTTATTTTTTTCGGATGATGCAACAGATCGGTTTTGAAAATCATCTTTGAATACGATGGAAGACAAAAAGTGCGGAAGTTTGTCCGAGAGTCAGATTGTCCGGGGTTGCATAGATAGGGATAATTCCTGTAGAGCGGCTTTGTATGACAGGTATGCGAAGGATTTATATCAATGTGCTTTGCGTTATACATGCAATGTGGAGGATGCGGAGGATGTATTGCAGGATTCCTTCATACAGATCTTTGACAAAATTCGGCAGTTCCGTCAGGAAGGCAGTCTGTTCATATGGATGCGCACCATAGTGATTCGCCAGGCTTTGTTACAGTATCGCAAAAATCTTAAAAAATGGCAGCGTGACTTGCCCATCGATGACGAAAATGCCGATACATTGGGAGACGAAAGTATAGTGCTTCATGACAATATGGATTATCAGTTTTTGTTGAAATTGATACAGAGTCTTCCGGACGGATACCGTATGGTATTCAATTTGTATGAAATAGAAGGATATTCTTATGCTGAAACAGCGGAATTCCTACATTGTTCCGAGGCCAATTGCCGTTCGCAGTTGTCAAGGGCAAAAGCTTTATTGAGAAAAAAGTTGGAAGGATATACAGATATATATTCAGATGATGGCAGATAAAAATATAACGGATTTCTTGAAAGAAGAGCATTCCTTGGAACCTTCTCCCCGTGTATGGAAGGAGGTGGACAGGGCTATGCACCGCAAGGATTTCTGGCATGTGAAGGGAAAACTGTGTGTATCGGTATTCGTCCTATCTGTTGCTGCTGTCGCATTGTGGTGGGTGCTCCGTCCGGCGGAAATTCCGTCTCCCCCTGCGGAATCAACATTCTCTCCCGTACGGGAAGTGCGGGAAGAAAACACTGTCGGATCAGCAGATATTGTTTCAGTGAATAAACAAAAAACCATCGTGTCAGAAGCATTCTCTCCGGTGCCTTCTTCCGTACCGGCAGCCGGTTCTGGAAAAGTGGAAAAGAGGGTCTCTTCGTCAGAAGTACAGGAATACGATGTTACTGAAATTCTGGAGGAAACCCAACTTCCTGTAAAAGAGAATCCCATACCTTCGGCTGTGAGACCTCATGCGGATGTCCGGGAGATGCCAATCGCCAGTCATCAGCCTCGGACGCTGTCCGATCCGAAAGAAACCTTATCCGAACCAGAGAGTCGGACAGAAGATGAAACATCAGAACCCATTCGAATTTCTTTCCCTTCGGCTTTCACACCGAATGGCGATGGGTTGAACGACCGTTATCGTCCGGTAATTTCAGGGGAAGTATCGCAATATAGTATGAAAATATACAGCAGAAACAATCAGTTGGTATTTCAAACCATATCGTTGGACGATGCTTGGGACGGGAGTTTTAGAGGAAGCCGGTTGCCGCAGGGCGCTTTCGTATGCGTAGTGACTTTCACGGATGCGTCTGGAGTAAAACGCATCTCTAAGAGTGAGTTTTTATTGCTGGATTGAGTTTGGCTCATTTTTTGCTATACTATTTGGACTAAATCGATAGGAGTCATGAAACAGTTATATTTGCTCGTTTTCCTGGTAATAGGTGTTGTTTTTGTATGCATGGGGCAGCCGGATAATACCATGGAATCATATAAAAAACAGATAAATCGTTCCATTCAGTCTGGAGATGCATCCGCATTTTCTGCATATTTCAAAGATATGGTGGAACTGGTGATAAACCAATCGGCAGAAACATACAGCAAGACGCAGGCAACTGCCATATTGCAAGATTTTTTCAGGGAAAATGCCCCTGCTCAGTTTGAAATGGAGCAGACTTGGAAAGAGGACGATATGATACATGTTGTGGCCATTTACACCTCCGTCAAGGATGTGCAGTTCCGTTTTTATTATGGCATGCGCGGACGCAATGACAAAAAAGACAAACCTCTGATTTACAACATCAATATAGAACAAATTCGAAAATGCAAACCGAGCACGACGCAATCAAAGAAATAATTCGTAGCGCACTGAGAGAAGATGTAGGAAACGGTGATCATTCCTCTCTTCTGTCCATTGATCCGGAAACACAGGGTACATCCCGTCTGTTGGTAAAAGAAGACGGCATCATTGCCGGCGTGGAAGTGGCCCTCATGGTGTTTGAGGAAGTGGATGCCGGTTTGAAGACGGAGGTGCTGATTCATGACGGCTGCCATGTGAAAAAAGGAGATGTGGTATTGCTCGTTTCGGGGAAAGTACAGTCCATATTGGTGGCCGAGCGCTTGGTCTTGAATATTATGCAGCGTATGAGTGGCATTGCTACGGCAACGGATGTTTATGTACAACTGTTGAAGGGAACGAAGGCCCGTTTGTTGGATACCCGCAAGACGACTCCCAATTTGCGAGTGTTGGAAAAAATGGCAGTCCGTATCGGAGGCGGCTGCAATCACCGTATGGGATTATATGATATGATTATGTTGAAAGACAATCATATAGACTTTGCCGGCGGTTTAAAAAATGCTTTGGAAAAAACCAACCGCTATCTACAAGAAAAACACTTGGATTTGAAAGTGGAAATAGAATGCCGTTCTTTGGATGATGTCCGCTTGGCCTTGTCCTTGGGCGGTTTTCAGCGCATGATGTTTGATAATTTCACACCGGAAAAAGTAAGAGAGGGCGTGCAACTGGTAGATGGCCGCTATGAAACAGAGGCTTCCGGAGGCATAACGAAGGAAAACATTCGGGCATATGCGGAAACCGGTGTGGATTTCATATCCGTCGGAGCCATCACTCACTCCGTACGCAGTCTGGATTTGAGTCTGAAAGCCGTTAATGCGTAGCTTTATTTCTTTATTGATTTGTAATACAGTGTTGAACTGTTTTCAACGGTGAATAATTTTCTACAGGTTTCCTGTATTTGTTGA
>JAZLLH010000030.1:0-9165 GCA_045598025.1 Bacteroidales bacterium
GTGTACCGCCTCCACCGGATTTGTCGTGTATATCATTTTCCTGACACTCTCGGAATAATCCATGTATGCCATCAACTCGTCCCAGTTTTCCAGCCACTGCTGCTTGATTTTCGGATATTTTTTGCCCCATTTCATGTCGAATAGGGATCGCATTTCCCATCTCTGTCACGAGGTGTCCGGATGGTCAGAGAACCACCGCTGCTGCGTATCTGCTTGTTCTTATATCCGTTGCGTCTGTTCGCCGACTCTTGGAACTCGGACGACAACATCGCATCCAACTCTCCCTTTAGAGACGCGTCCACCATCTGTTGAAGCAGGTCGGTAAATATGCCTTCCTCTCCGAACAACGGCTTGCCCGCATACAAGCCTGCTTTCATTCGCTCCTATTCCTCCCTGTCAGGTATAATGCGGTCTATCTCTGACTGTAATCCAGACATGTATGCCCGGGTTCTTGCTGCTTTTTCTTTACGTTCTTCTTTCATGCTGCAAAAATACTTATTTTTTCAACATGACACAGATTTTGGGACAGTCTTAATCATTGGGAATTGGGGATGGAAAAGAAGAAGTTATTGAGGGCAGATACATTGAAAAGAAAGTGGATATTACAATATTGAAATCTGGACAACCCATTGCTGGAATAGGAGTAAAATTCGTCATGCAAAATTATTCTCAAAATTCCAATAATTACTTTGAGAATATGCTCGGGGAAACAGCCAACATTCGATGCTCAAACACACCTTATTTCCAAATATTCATCATTCCCGATAAGTTACCATACTACAAAGAAAATGGCACTTTACAAAAATGGGAAACATTTTCCGAGCATAATTCGACAAAATATTTAACTTTATCGCAAGATAATATAGAAACTTCTATCCATACCCCGAATAAAACACTTCTTTTTGTTATACATCTGCCAGATGTTGAAAGTAACATACAGAATAGAGTCGAGTATGTCGATTACTACTCTGGGATGCAGGATATGATGGTTTGCGAATCAGAAATGCTATATGGTAATTTTTCTTCTGCCGTTATTTATAACGACTATGAAGATTTTGCTTCCAAGGTTGTTCACTACATCGAATTCTTATAGTATCCTGCCATAAGAACGAAGATCACAAGAAACTGAGCGAAGGAAAATAATCTTTTCCTTCCTTACGAAAAGAGGCGGTGATTACTCCGCCTCTTTTTTTGTACAATAAACACAGCTCTACGCGTTTGAAAAAAACGCGGATGCTGTGCCCCTCTTGGATATTTTTGATTACTTTTGCAACCTGATTTTTTTAACTAAAAAGTTGCATTTGTAACTTGAATTCGGCCACTAAAAAATAAAGAACGTTGTGAATCTGTATCAGCTTTTCAAAAACATCCGCCCATTTGTAAAACCATACAAATGGCTTGTATTCATTACTTTAATACTCACCTTAATCGGTTCATTGATGGCGCAGGTAAACGCCGTGGTCCTGGACCGTACCGTGGACGCCGTCAATGCCCTGGTAGGAGCGGAAAATTTTGCCTGGAGCAAAGCGGCCAAAATCCTCACCATCATTTCCATCGTACTGCTGGGCAAGGAAGTCCTCTCCGCCCTCATCACCTTCGCACAAAACTATTTCGGGGAACGTATGCGCATTTTCGTTTCCAAAGACCTGGCACAGTCCGTCATTGAAAAGGTGCTGACCTTCCGGATGGCCTTCTTTTCTGCAGGCAACAACGAAACCGGAAAGCTGCAAACGCGTATCGACCAGGGAGTGAGCAGTCTGTCCCGCACGGTGCAGAACTTCTTCATCGACCTGCTGCCCCTTTTCACCAGCGCCCTGCTGGCCTTGATACTGATGTTCATCGCCAATGTGTACGTCGGGCTGGTTGCCCTTTTCATCGTGCCCATCTACTTCTACATCACCTACCGTCAGGCCAAACGCCTCAAGGGATGGCGCCGCGACATGCGTCACTACCTCGAGACCAAGAGCCACGGCATCATGAGCATCATCGAGTCCATCAACGTGATCAAGTCCTTCAACCGGGAGCGCATCGAGGGCGACAAACAGCTGGAAATCCAGAATCAGGTTACGGAAAACCAGATGAAAACGCGTCAGGTCAGTTTCTATTACAATGGACTGAAAAGTTTTGTGAAACAGGTGGGAACGGTGCTGGTCATCATTCTGACCGCCTACCTGGTACTCATCGGCTACCCAGGCATGAGCATCGGTAAAATCATGTACCATGTGATGCTGTTCAGCAATGTGGTGGCTCCCATCACGCAGCTGCAGCGCATTTTCGACGACATGAACGACGCGCTCATCTATGCGGAAGGCTTTTTCAGCATACTGCATTCCGACAAGGACATCGAACCTTCGGGCCCATACACCTGCGAAAAAATCACCGGTAATTTCAAACTTTCGCACGTCGACTTTACTTACCCCAACGGAACCAAAGCCCTGCACGACATCAATATGGAAATCGAAAGCGGAAAAATTACAGCTTTCGTCGGCCTGTCGGGAGCAGGCAAGAGCACCATTGTCAATCTGCTCGACAAATTTTATGATCCCGACTGCGGCACCATCACTCTGGACGGAGTAGACCTGAAGGATTACGACACCCGCTTCCTGAGGGAAAACATCGGCATTGTCCTGCAAAAAAACCACATTTTCGACGGTTCCATTGAAGAGAACATTCTGTACGGCAATCCTTCCGCCACCCACGAACAGGTAGTGGACGCCGCCAAAAAAGCCTACATTTACGAGCAGATCATGGCACTGCCGAAACAGTTCGACAGCAAAGCCGAGGAATTGTCGGGCGGACAGCAGCAGCGCATCGCCATTGCCCGCATGTTCCTGAAAAACCCGCCCATCATCTTCCTGGACGAACCCACCGCCAGCCTGGACGCCATTGCCACGGAGCAAATCAAGAACAGCATCGATGCCATCAAACAGAACCGCACCGTCATCATCATTTCGCACAGCATTTCACAGATCATCGATGCGGACGTGGTCTATGCACTCAAGGACGGACATGTGGAACAGTCCGGCGACCCGGACGAAGTCTACAGCAAGGGCGGTATTTACAAGGACATCATCGATGCCTCCGCCCGCTCGCTCAACATTGAAAAAATTGCCCGGACCATCGAAAACGGCTAAGCAGACAAGCCTTCCCTTTGAAAATCCCAATCACTATCGTCCGTCACCGGACTACGGCACAAATTTTGATAAAGGATTTATCGCTTGCAAAAAATGACTACCTTTGCGACCGCTGTTTCCCTAGCAGGAAACAAAACGGAACACACTGGTATTCAATGCTAATAACAAAGTAGATATGACCGAATTTTTTGTCCGATTATACCGATTGCTGCAAAACCACCGCCTTTGGATGTGGATTGTGCTGCTGGGCACCTCCCTGCTGTTTGCTTTTTTTGCCGTCAGGCTGCATTTGGAGGAAGATATTTCCAAATTACTGCCAAAGACCGACAAAGCTGAAAAATGCAGTTTAGCCTTTGAACAATTGGCCATCAAAGACAAACTCTTCATACAGATCCGATGCACCAACGGCAGCCCCGACCTTGAGCAACTCTGCCAATGGACCGATGAATTCGCTGAAGACCTGAGATCGGCAGATTCCGCCTCCGGATGGATTTCTCATCTGTTCTACCGCATGGAAGAAGAGTGGAAACTCAACGGCATGGACTACGCGCTCGGCCATTTGCCATGCTTTTTGGATACAAACGTGTACACCGGCTTCGATTCGCTGCTTCAAGATGCGGCACTGAGGCAGCGCATGACGCAGAATGCAGAAATATTCGACAACGACATGGACGGAACACTTTCTTCCCTGCTCTGCTACGACCCGGCAGGACTCCGTTTCGCCCTGCTGAATTCTCTGAAGGAAATGGGAAACGGAGCCGGAGGCTTCGCCCTGCTGAACGGACACCTGATGACTCCGGACAGCACCACCTCCCTGATTTTCGTTACGCCAACCTACCCCTCTTCCAATTCCAAGGCCAGCGGAGATCTGGTCAAAACGGTCAAGCGCACAGCGGCTTCTTTTTCGCGTACACATCCGGAAGCCGAAGTGCTCTACCACGGTTCCATCGCCCTAAGCGCCGGCAATTCCGGTCGGATCAAGACGGACCTGCTGATTACGGTAGGCATTTCCCTATTACTGATCATGACAATCGTATGTATCTGCATGGGACATCGTTCTACCCTGCCGCTGCTGCTGTTTCCCGTTCTCTACGGAACCGTAGCTGCCATGGCCGGAATCTATTGGATCAAAGGAAGCATGTCGCTCATGGCATTGGGACTGAGCGCACTGGTACTGGGAATTGCACTCAGCTATACGCTTCATGTCCTGGTCCACCACAAATACCTGAATCAGGCGGAACAGGTGGTGAAAGAGCAAGCGGAACCGCTTTGTCTCAGCTGTCTGACCACCATGGGAGCTCTGCTCAGCCTGATGTTCACCCGCAGCGAACTGTTGGGAGACTTCGGACTCTTTGCCTCCCTTGCCCTTTTGGGAACCACACTCTGCGCTTTGGTTTTCATGCCTCAATTTCTCCATGACAGCAACAGCCGCAAAAACGAGAAAGCGTTTGCTCTGATGGACAAAATCAACAGTTATCCTTTGGACAAAAAAACGGGAGTAATCATCGGAATGATACTGCTTTGCGCAGTATGCTTCTTTGCGTCCCGTCACGTAAAATTCGATAACGATCTGAACAATCTGGGCTATTCTCCGCAAACCGTGAGCCGCTCACTGGAATGCTACAACCAAAAAGTCAATCAGGGATACCAATGCGTGTATTACGCCTCCACCTCCAAACAGGTGGAAAACGCCATGAAAACCAATCGCCAACTCTCCGCCATTTTAGACTCCCTGCAACAAAACGGGCTGGTCAAGCGACACAGTGATATTTCCTCCTTCTGCCTGACTTTGGACGAGCAACAGGATCGCATACGGGCCTGGAAAGCCTACTGGACACCGGAACGCATCCGCAGAACGCATCAATCGATAGATGCTGCCGCACGGCAAAACGGGTTGGAACCGGATGTGTTCGATCCCTTCTATGCCCTGCTGGAAGCCGATTACGAACCGGAGATTCTGCTGACCTCTGAAGCTGTTCCTTATGAAATTTCGTCCAATTTCATGGAAAAAATCAACGATGAATACCTGATTTTCACCTCTGCCCTGGTGGAGGCAGGCACTGCCGACAGTCTCAGCGACATCGTCAGTACCTACCCGGGAATCATTGTGGCCAATCCCTATTACTATACAGACGATATGGTTAGCATAGTGCATAAAAGTTTCATCACCATCATGCTGATTTCCTCTCTGTTCGTACTGCTGGTGCTGCTGATATCCTTCCGCAGCATTACCACGGCCATACTGGCCTTCCTGCCCATGTTTTTGAGCTGGTACGTGGTACAGGGACTGATGTTCCTTTTTGGAATAGAATTCAACCTTATCAACATCATACTGTCCAGCTTTATTTTTGGAGTGGGCGTGGACTACAGCATTTTCACCATCAAAGGTCTGCTGTCGGCATCCGATGGAGAAGACGCCCAACTGCTGTCCCACCATCGGACAGCCATACTATTGTCCGCACTCATGCTGATTATTGTTGCCGCCTCCCTGTTAGTGGCAGTACACCCTTCCATCCACTCAGTCGGCATCTGCACCCTCATCGGCATGACAACGGCCATTCTTTTTTCCTACAGTATTCAGCCCTGGCTGTTTCGACAACTGCTGAAGATTGATTTTATAAAAAAACATATGCTGAAATCCTAATCTTGAAAAATATTTTTCCATCATGAAACACATTTTCTTTTTCATTGCCATTCTCGCACTGAACCTTCCTGCATCAGCCGGTGAAAATGATGCTGTTCTGCAAAAAATCGAAACGGCCAACCGCAATGTCTCTACCCTGCAGGCTCCATTTGTACAGGTAAAAACACTGGCCAGCAAGAAAACCGTACAAATGAGCGGAACCCTCTATTATACGCGCATGAACCAAATGGCCATGTTGTACAGTCAGCCGGACGGCAACAGATTCATCATCAACAACGGCCGCATGCTCATTGCATCCGGAGGACAGAACAAGACGTATACCCTTTCATCCACGCCCTCCATGCAGTCTCTGGCGGACTATCTGCTTTGTGCCCTGGCCGGCAAAGTACGCGACATCGCACAGAAAAACAATGTCGAAATGGACGTTCAGACCCTTCCCGACAATTATACCATCACCTTGAAAGCCAAGGCCAAGCAAGCCAAAGGATACGCCCGCATCACCCTGGTGTACGACAGGAAAAGCGGCTTACTCCAGCGCATGGAGATGGAGGAATTCAACCACACGCTCAACGTTTACACCATCAGCCAGATCAAAACCGGCAGTTCCATTCCGGAACAGACGTATAAAATATAAATATTTCCGCCGGTCATCTCTTGCCCTGCGGAATACAATCGTGCCGACAAGCAAAAAAAAGACCTCCCTACAGGAGGTCTTTTTTTTCAAAATTCAAAAAAAGTTAGAATTTTAAATCAGCACCGGCTTTGAATTTCACGACATTCTTTGCAGGAATGTTCAAAGCTTTCTTCGTACGAGGGTTGATACCTTTTCTAGCAGCTCTTTTGGAAACAGAGAGGGTACCGAAACCTACCAATGCGAGCTTGTCGCCTTTTTTCAAAGCATCGACGGTTGTGCACATCATTGCGTCCAAAGCTTTTTTAGCTTGTGCTTTAGACATTCCAGCCTTGTCGGCCATAGCGGTAATTAATTCAGCTTTATTCATGGTGTAAATTTTAAATTATGAATGATGCTGCGAAATTACGTATTTTCTGCATACAAAATCACATTTTTGTGAAAAAAATTTTCATTTTCAAAAAGATAGGTCAAAAATACCAGTTATCAATATGATTATCAGGGCAATTGGTGCTATGTACTTCAGGGAGAAACGGAAGGCTTTGTAGTACTTGAAAGGCTGTTTTCCCCCATTTCCCAACTCATCCAACACCTCCGATTTGGGATATTTCCAGCCCAAAAACAAAGTTAACAGCAAAGCACCGACCGGCATCATGTAGGTTGATGTCAATCGATCCATCTCATCAAAAAGGGTATTCCCTAAGATTTTGACATCCGAAAAAGGACCAAAAGAAAGAGTACAGAAGGACCCCAGAACAAAAATCAGGAAAGATACGCTCAAAGTCGCCGTAAGGCGTTTCATATGCAATTCCTCTACCGCCCACAGTACGACAATTTCCAAAAGCGAAATAGTAGAGGTCAGGGCTGCTATGGAGAGCAACAGGAAAAACAGGACGGAGAAAACCACTCCCATGGGCATGCTGTCAAATACAATGGGAAGCACTTCGTACACCAAACTGGGTCCGCTGGTCGGACTCAGACCAAAAGCAAAAACGGCAGGGAAAATGGCAATTCCGGCCATCAGAGCGATGAGAGTGTCGGCTCCAGCCACACAGAAACTGGTTTTGAGAAGATTGTCATCCTTACGGATATAGGAGCCATAAGTAATCAGAGCTCCCATACCTATGCTTAGGGAAAACAATGCCTGTCCCAAGGCAGAAAGCACGCCGGCGCTGGTCAGTTTGGAGAAATCCGGCTTGAACAGGAACGCCAAGCCCTGAGCGGAACCTTTCAATGTCAACGAACGCACACACAACAATATCATCAACAGGAAAAGGATGGGCATCAGCACTTTGGAAAATTTTTCAATACCTTTCTGCACTCCTCTCACGATAACAAAGGCCGTCAACAAAATAAACACCAGCTGATATGCCACTGGTATGATTGGATGGGAGGTAAAGGAAACAAAGGATTGGGATATTTCGGCAGCCGATTTTCCGCTCAATCCACCCCGACAGGACGTTACCACATAATGAAGGGTCCAACCGGCCACTGTGCTATAGAAAGAATAAATGAAGAAAGCGGTCAGAATGCCGAGCAAACCTATCAGAGACCATGAACGGTACTGGGGACCCAAAGCCCGGAAAGCTCCGACCGTATTACGCTGCGAACGCCTTCCTATCACAAACTCGCTCATCATGATGGGAACCCCTATCAGAAAAACAAACAAAAGGTAGACCAACAAAAAAGCGCCACCCCCGTTTTGTCCTACCGTATAGGGGAAACGCCAGATATTGCCCAATCCTATTGCCGAACCGGCGGCGGCGGCGATGGCTCCGAAATTGGATGTAAAGCCTCTGCTGCTACTGTTTGATGCCATAATCTTTCTTTTTTATCTAATATTACTTTATCCGAATCCAATTTGCAAAGGTACAAAAAAAAGGCATATTCTCATGCAAAATATTTTTCTGATTTTTTACGCCTGTCAAGGAAAATACATCCAAAAAAGCACTATCTTTGCAAAACGGAACACTTTCCCGTAACGGAACTATTATTTAAACCCATTAAAAAACAACTGTTATGAAAAAGTATTTAGCGGAAATGTTTGGGACCATGGTTTTGGTCCTCATGGGCTGCGGCACGGCTGTCAGTCTGAACTGCGGAAGTGACACGGCATCTGTTGTCGGAACAGCAATGGCTTTCGGACTGGCCGTCATTGCAATGGCCTACGCCATCGGAGGCATCAGCGGATGCCACATCAACCCGGCCATTACTCTGGGCTGCTGGATATCCGGCCGTATCAGCTGCAAGGATGCAGGATTCTACATGCTGTTCCAAGTCATCGGAGCCTTCATCGGATCGGCTTTGCTGTATCTGTTTGTCAGCACATCGGGAACGGCCGAAGGAACCACGACAGGAGCCAACGCCTGCGGCGACGCCGGTATTTTGAGCGGACTCATCGTGGAAATCATCCTGACCTGCGTATTCGTGCTCGTCGTGCTGGGCGCCACCGATTCCAAAAAAGGAGCCGGAAACTTTGCCGGACTGGCTATCGGTCTGAGCCTGATTCAAGTCGGATCGTAGCCATGTCGTTCTGTGAGCCAAGGAGGTGTCCCTCTCTATTGTCTTCCTAAGCCCGCTTGGCCTCCGACTTAGAAGCCGATTAGCCTTAGTAGGCGCAAAGCGCCGGTTAGCCTTAGTAAAAAAACAAGCTTTAGTAGAGCCGCAAGGCTCGGTTAAAGTCGGATCGTAGCCATGTCGTTCTGTGAGCCAAGGAGGTGTCCCTCTCTATTGTCTTCCTAAGCCCGCTTGGCCTC
>JAZLLH010000031.1:0-11865 GCA_045598025.1 Bacteroidales bacterium
TTTTCATAGGCCCAGAAACCGTTGGTCAGGTAGTCGTGTTCCACGGAGGAATGTTCCTGAATGCTGCCGTAGCCGCAGTGGTGGTTGGTAAACACCAGCCCTTCGCCCGAAACAATTTCACCGGTACAGAAATGCCAGAAAGGCGAACCGGCATTTCCCAAGCCGATAATGGCATCTTTCAGACTGGAGTGGTTGACATTGTAGATGTCTTCAGCGGTCAGTTTGAGACCTTGTTTCTGCATCTGCTCCATATTTTTGTTCAGAAGCATCAACAGCCACATGCCCTCGTCGGCCCTGACGATTTGTACGTTCAGAACCAGAACCGCACTGAGGAGTAATAATGAGAACTTCTTCATTGTGCTTGTGTTTTTGAATGATACTGTTATTGATTGAATGATTATTTACAAAACGATATTGACAATTTTCCGAGGTACCACGATGACCTTTTTCGGTGTGCCCTGCAGCCATTTTTGGGCTTCGGGAGCGGCCAGGACCTGCTTTTCCACTTCCTCTTTCGGCATGTCCATAGGCAGTTCGATGACGAAACGGGTCTTTCCGTTGAAAGAAACGGCATATTTGCAATTGCTTTCCACCAAGTATTTTTCATCAAAAGTCGGGAAGGAAGCATAGGCAATGCTTTCCGCATGTCCCAGCAGTTGCCATAATTCTTCGGTGATGTGCGGAGCAAACGGGCTAAGCAGGATGCAGAGCGGTTCCAGAATGCGGCGTTTGCCGCACTTCAGATCACTCAGCTCATTGACACAGATCATAAAGGTACTGACGGAAGTATTATAAGCCATTTTTTCAATGTCTTCGCTGACTTTTTTTATGGTACGGTGCAACACCTTCCACTCGGCAGCAGTCGGTTCCGCATCACTGACGGAGAAATGTCCTTCTGCATCAAAATGAAGCTTCCAGTATTTTTTCAGGAAACGGGAAACCCCTTCAATGCCCTTGGTATCCCAGGGTTTGGACTGTTCAATGGGACCGAGGAACATTTCGTACATGCGCAGGGTATCGGCGCCGTATTTCTCGACGATGTCGTCCGGATTCTGCACATTGAACATGGATTTGGACATTTTTTCCACTTCGGCTCCGCAGATGTATTTTCCGTCTTCCAGTTCAAATTCGGCATCGGCGAATTCGGGACGCCACTGACGGAATTTCTCCACATCCAGCACGTCGTTGTCCACGATGTTGATGTCCACATGGATGGGATCGGTTTCGTATTTGTCTTTCAGATGCAGCGAAACGTAACGTTTCGTGCCTTTGATGCGGTACACAAAATTGGAGCGGCCCTGGATCATACCCTGGTTGACCAGTTTCTGGAAGGGCTCTTCCACGCAGGACAGTCCCAGGTCGAAGAGGAACTTGTTCCAGAAGCGGGAATACAGCAGATGCCCCGTAGCGTGCTCTATGCCGCCCACATAGAGGTCGACGTTTTTCCAATAGGAAACCGCCTGAGTAGAGAAATATTCGCTTTCATTCTTCGGATCCATATAACGGAGGTAGTAGCCGTTGGAACCGGCAAATCCCGGCATGGTGTTGTAGTCCAGCGGATAGCCTTTATAGGTCCAGTTCTCGGCACGGGCCAAAGGCGGTTCGCCCGAAGCAGTAGGCAGATAGGAACCTACTTCGGGGAGCAGCAGAGGCAGTTCGCTTTCATTCATGGTGCAGGGGCATCCGTCCTTGTAATATACAGGGAAAGGTTCGCCCCAATAACGCTGACGGCTGAAGATGGCATCGCGCAGACGGTAGTTGATGCGGCGCTCGCCTATTCCCATTTCCATCAGGCGGTCAATGACGGCCGTGATGGCTTCTTTGACCTGCATGCCGTTGATGAAGCCGGAATTCACACAGTAGCCTGCCTTGCTGTCCTTGGATTCGGTCCAGGTATCGGTATTTTCCGGCTGCTCGCCGTTGGGAACGATAACCTGACGTATGGGCAGATTGAAGTGACGGGCAAAAGCAAAGTCACGGCTATCGTGTGCCGGAACGGCCATGATGGCTCCGGTACCATAGCCGGCCAATACATAATCCGAAATCCAGATGGGAATGCGCTCCTGCGTAAAAGGATTGACAGCAAAAGCGCCGGTAAACACACCACTTACCTTTTTCACTTCCGCCTGACGTTCGCGCTCGGAGCGGTTTTTGGCCCAATTCAGATAGGCTTCCACCTCCGCTTTCTGCGCTGCAGTGGTAATTTCGGATATCATTTCGTGTTCCGGGCAGAGCACCATGAAAGTGACTCCCATGATGGTGTCGGCACGGGTGGTAAAAATTTCAAAGGTACGGTCGCTGTCGGCAATCCGGAAAAAGACGGAAGCACCTTCGCTGCGGCCAATCCAGTTGCGCTGGATTTCCTTCAGCGAGTCGGACCACTCCACCTGATCCAGTCCTTTGAGCAGGCGCTCGGCGTAGGCCGTTACACGCAGCGACCATTGCCGCATCAGTTTGCGTTCCACCGGATAACCTCCGCGCACGGAAACTCCGTTGACCACCTCGTCGTTGGCCAATACGGTGCCGAGGTCGGCGCACCAGTTGACCATGCTGTCGGAGAGGTATGCCAAGCGGTAGTGCATGAGCATGTCCTGTTTTTCCTTTTCGGTAAAGGTCTTCCATTCTTCGGCGGTGAAACCGGGTGTTTTTTCATCACAGGCTGCATCGGTCCGGAGGTTGCCCTCTTTGGCAAAAGCCTTTTCCAGTTCGGTTATCGGCAGGGCTTTCTTCGCCTTGTTGTCGTAATAATGCTTGAACAGTTGGATGAAGGTCCATTGTGTCCATTTGTAGTAGGAGGGGTCGCAGGTGCGGACTTCACGGTCCCAGTCGAAGGAGAGTCCCAGTTTGTCCAGCTGTTCGCGGTAACGCCTGATGTTGCGTTCGGTAGTTACTGCAGGATGCTGCCCCGTCTGTATGGCATACTGTTCGGCAGGAAGGCCATAGGAATCATAGCCCATGGGATGCAGAACATTGAATCCTTTCAGGCGTTTGTAGCGGGCATAGATGTCGCTGGCAATGTAGCCCAGCGGGTGTCCCACATGCAGGCCGGCTCCCGAAGGATAGGGGAACATGTCCAATATATAGAATTTAGGCTTTTCCGACTGATTCTCTGTTCTGAAGGTTTTTTTTGCAGCCCAAAAGGCCTGCCATTTTTTCTCTATCTCATTGAAATTGTATTCCATACGGATTTTCTTTTAGATTAAATTGCAAACTGCAAATTTCCGAAAAATCCCAATATGGAAGCCTTAATCTAAAGGAAAAATTTACCGAAATCTGTATCCTGCTCCGATTTTGATGAAGGAATCCGTTCCTACGTTTGTTTCCAGCAGACCGTAAAATTTCTTGCCGACCTGCATTCCAAGCGGAGTAACATCGAAAGCAAATATAACCTCCCGCATGGGCTCTTCTGCATGCGGATTATGATCCCAATAAATACTGAATCCCACATCCAGGCCGGAATACAGACGCAACACGGGTTTGTTCAGATAGGTAAAACGCACACTGGGCATGAAAGACAGACTGTGGATATAAAAACGATAATCTTCTACCATTTTGCTCTCATCGGTATACACAATATCTTCGGACCCTTCGTACACCTGTTTACCGCCCAATTGCATATACGGTTTCAGCTGATAGTAGAACTGCGAACTGAAGGTTCCCAATATGTTGATATCATGCGGCTTTTTGCTGATAGCACTTCCTATTCCTTCTCCAAATGCTCTGAAAATCAATATTATCATTCCGTATCCGGAGATAGGACCAGCCGAAATGGAAGCATCAAAACGAGGCAGTTCCGTCGGAAAATACGGTTCGCACACCGCAGTAGTACCTGCTGCTTCCGAAAGAGGGGTTTCGGATGATTGTGCATAGGAAAAGACGGGCAGCAGCATACACAGTACTACCCCTAAACAAACGGATTTTTTCATTTTATTTTAATTTGATAAATCTGTCAAAAACATTGATTTCCAATGAAATATTAAACATAAATCCATTGAGATCCTCGTAAAAATCCAAATAGGAAGCAAACAGCCTGGCTCTCAAGGACAATTCCTGATGTTCCCTGGATTTCATATTGCGCAAGCCCAGATTGAGAAAATTTTTCAATTTGTAATCAACAGACATACCCAATACGAAACGGTTGGTATACATGTGCAGATGATCGTCTCCTTCATTGGTGTTGGCTGTGGAAAGTTCCGCCATCCCATAGCCTGCAAACGGACTCAAACGCCAGCGCAACCTGTCCACTGCTGCAAAACCGTAGGTGATGTCAAAGGCAAAGATTTCATAATCATTGGAAACAGACCAACATTTGGGTGCATAATACTCCCTCTCGGCCTTTACCGCCTCCAAAATACCATTGAACAGGAATTGGGAACGGCCCCATGCAAAGTCCAAACCGAATGCAACACCGCAAATCGGATGGAAATGCGTACCCAGAGAAGAAGTAAACACTCCTGTTCCCAAGCCGGCATGGGCTCCGAACCCGAATTTTCGCTCCACATAATCCGGCAGAAATTCGGCAGGCTGCAGTTTCAGATTTTCGGCCGTTGCATATTCCCACTCAGATACGACATCCGCATTCCGTCCTTTGTCCGAGAGAGAATCCAGTTGGGCTACACTTGCGGCATATTCCCTGTACGCATCCTGAAAAATGCTATCCAAACGGTGGATTTTGGAAAGGCTGTCCACCTTGACCTGCAATTGTCTGGCCTTCAATTCCAACAAATCGAACAAGAGCTGATGATAACGCAAATTTTCCTCCGTCATGGCTTCGGGCGACACCCAGGATTCCGCAGTATCCACACAGGCAAATACTACCGCCCTATATACGGAGGTGTCATGTATTTTCTGACGCTCCTGATTGTAACTCAAAAAACAGTAAGAATCCGATGTCTTTCCGTTTTCCGCTGCTCTTTGGACAAAATCTCCCCACGTCAAACGTCCGGAAGACCATTTTCTAAACGTTTCCGTCGTGGTTTGAGCACTCATGCTCTCTATAAGAAAGAGCAGGAAAAAAAAACCGAGGTGTTTTTGCTTTACCATATCTGTTTTCCCAATGAAAGTAAAAAAAGATGCTACAAAATTAGCGGAAAAACGAATATCTTTCCGCTTTCGCATCCAAAAAACAGAAAAATTTATTTTTCTTTTTCCATTTCTTTGTACATCTGCTTAGCATCCAATCCTGTAAGAAAATTTGCCTCAATTTGAGGATCATTAATCCACTCATCCCGCTGATAATAAATGCCGGATTCCACCATCCTACCCAAAAACCAGTGAATTTTGTCGAAATCATCCGTATAGCGACCTCCGATTTCATGTCCTCTTCCCTCGTAACGGACTGCATAAAAAGGATACTTTGCCTTACGGAAGCACCGGAGCAGGGATGCTGTTCCGAAAAATCCCCAACGGAGAAAATGGTACTTGCTGTAAACAACTACTCTATCCGATGTTCCATGAAAAAACATCGTAGGAGACGGCGGCTGACAACGGTAACGGACCCTTCCATGAACGGAAAAAACGGCTCCGGCTAGGGCGATTACAGCTGCCGGTTTGAAATCCTTCGGAAACAAAGCGGCCCGGGAAAATCCGTTGGATATCTCATAATCCGTTTGTAGAGCAGTGATGGCTCCGGCACTGGTTCCACACAACACCACACGCACCGCACTGACATACGGAAGGGGATTTTCGAACGTCAGCAAACGAAGCAAGGAAGCTACATCTTCTACCGCCATACCGATAGCCCTATACACATTGCGTATGCCCTTCTTCCCCTTCATGCCGAGCCGATAATCCAAAGACAGTACATGGTACCCGGCATCCAACAGACGGGTAAAAAAAGGCAGGTATTTCGGCTTTCTGCGATCGCCCACCATGAAACCTCCTCCATGAAGGAACAATACGGTATATGCGTTTTCCCCGGCTTTATCCGAACAATAAGCATCCACTTCCAACAGGCTGCCGTCTTCTGCAGGAAAAGTCAGCGTACGCTCTGCCTGCAATTCCACATCTGCTATTTCTTCCATCTTTTTTTGTTTTGCTGTTATATACTCTCTACTCCTCTCTCTGGCATAAAATGACTCAAAGCATCCAGAAAAGCTGGCAGGAAACTTCCGGTTCCACAGGAACGGACAGCTGCTGCCTCACCACACAGACCCATCAGCAGCATCGCGTTGGCCGACGCTCGGAATGCATCATCGTCCACGGCTGCAAATGCAGCCACAAGAGCCGAAGCCGTACAGCCCATGGCCGTCACCTTTTCCATCATCGCATGGCCCCGAGATACCGACACCTCCCGCTCCGCATCCACAATGTAATCCGTAGCTCCGCTGACGACCACTACCGAACAGGCCGTTTCCGCCAATTTCCGGGCTGCCGGCACGGCCGAACAACTGTCGTCGATGGTATCAACGCCACAAATCCGATTGGATTCTCCTGACAGACAGCGGATTTCTGAAGCATTCCCCCGGATTACGGAAGGCTTTTCCAAAGCTATCAGTTCCCGGCATGTCTGCATCCGCAGGTGGCTGGCTCCCACTCCGACCGGATCCAGTACCCATGGTTTCCTTGCCGCAGCTGCAGTCGACACGGCTTTTCTCATCGCAGAAATCTGCTGTAAATCCAGACATCCGATATTGATATACAAGGCAGCACTCTGCGACACCAGCTCTTCCACCTCTTCCGGACAGAATGACATCATTGGCGAAGCCCCGATTGCCAGCAACGCATTGGCATTGGTTCCCATGGCTACGTAATTGGTCATGCACAGAATCAGAGGTTTTTTCCCCCGAATAGCCGACACATCGATTCCGAAGCCTGTTTCTTTTGATTTTTCCCAATCCATATTCTTATTTTTCAAACATATAAAAATGACAGACCGGTCCATGTCCCGAACCGATGGCATAATCCGCTCCCGCTTCAATGGCGCAGGCAATATATTCCTTGGCCGCGCGGGCCGCATCGTCCAGTGCATACCCCTGTGCCAAAAAGGAAGCAAATGCAGAGGAAAGGGTGCAGCCTGTTCCGTGCGTATTCCGTGTGTGACAACGCCGCGAACACAGTTCCAACATACGGTCTTCTTCTGCATTGTAAAAATAGTCGACCAGCTCATCTGCATCCAGATGTCCGGCTTTCATCAGCACGGAAACCCGGCCTTTCACAGACAGTTTGCGGGCGATTTCCGGCAAATCCGAAGGAGAAGTTATTTTTTCTCCTGCAAGAATTTCTGCTTCCGGAATGTTTGGGGTTATGACACGGGCCATGGGCAGCAGTTCTTCTTGCAGCGTCTGTACCGCCGATTCCTCTATCAGCCGGTGTCCGGATGTAGATACCATGACCGGATCCAGCACAATGTTGCCGATGTTGAATTTTTCAAGAGATTTTTTGACGGCCAGCACTACCTCCGAAGCATGCAGCATGCCGATCTTGACGGCTTTGGCTCCGATATCGCCGAGCACGGCTTCTATCTGTGCGGAAATGATGTCCGGTTTCACCGGAAAAACATCGGAAACACCCATCGTATTCTGTACGGTGACAGCCGTAATGGCGGAAGCTGCATACCCACCCGTCGCGGAAATGGCTTTAATGTCGGCCTGAATGCCGGCTCCGCCGCCGGAATCGCTGCCGGCGATGGTCAGTACAGTTGCATATTGCTTCATTGCTATATCCATTTTTGATAATCCTTCATGTATTCGTATGTCTTGGCTTCCCCATGATAGCCGTAATCCCAGAACGCATATTCATACAGGGCGGCTTCCAGATAGGCAGTTGTCATGCGCAGCCGCACTTCTTTTCCTGCCTTTTCCGCCCAGCGGTCTGCCAGTTCCACCACGGCTTTCACTCCCTGTGTAAATTCCTCATTTCCATATTCTTCAATCCACTCGCGGTAAGGGTTGCCGTTTAATTCCGCAACAGAAAGAATGTACAGACCCACCCGATTGTAAATCCACATACAGGGAAGCATGGCAGCAAGGGCTTCTTCCACACTTCCGCAATCCACGGCATGTTGCGTATGGGCATTGTATTGGACCGTCACAGAGGAAGCCTTGACTTCGGTATCCACGCCGAAACGGCTGATAAGCAATTCGTGCATGGCTTTTTCGCTGTCGATGCCGGACTGGGCAAACAGACGGAACATTTCCCTTTCCTCTGCATTTTCCATACGGTCGGCCAGTTGGAACATCTGTCTTCCGTAATTGCCGATATACACTTCGTCCTGTGCCAGATAACGATTGAATTTCTGATTGTCAAGACTCCCGTTTGCCAATTCTTTGATAAAAGGCTGCTCTGTAATAGCCTTGAAAATACGGGAAGATTTTTCCCATACCTGTTTACTCCAACTCATAAAATAAATTTTTAAATTAAAATACTGTATTTGAGACAATTGATAATAATTCACAGGAGGCAAGCATGGGATCTTCCGCTCCCACGATGGCGCTGACCACGGCAATGCCATCCGTCCCGCAACGCATGACTGAATCGGCAGTCTGACTGTTCATTCCGCCGATGGCGACCGTAGGATGCACGGACAATGCAACAGCCTGACGGAGCCCATCCAGACCAAACGGACGCCTGGTGTCGGTTTTGGTCGGTGTGGAAAAAACAGGAGATACGCCGACATAATCCACATCCAGAGCGTTTGCAGACCGGACATCATCCAAACTTTCGACGGAAAGGCCGATTATTTTGTCGGGACCCAATATCTGTCGGGCCACATTGTACGGCATATCGCTCTGTCCGATATGTACTCCGTCCGCTCCTATGGCCAAGGCGACATCAATGCGGTCGTTCACCAGCAGAGGAACGCCCAACGGACGGAGCACCTCCGCCAAGCGTTGTCCCAATTCGACAAAATCACGGGTACAGGCTGTCTTTTCACGCAACTGTACCATACTGACACCACCGGCCACAGCCTGACGCACCATGCCGACCATGTCTCTTCCCTTGGCTGCATCCCGGTCGGTCACCAGATACAGACGTAACTGTTTTTTGTTCATTATCATTGCCTTTCCTTACGCCGGCATTACCCGGTTCAAGTTCATTATTGGAATGTTTTCCAATCAGGGTATGTTCTCAGCCACAAGCTTTGCAGCACCCCACAAATGCGGTTGCAAAAGTAGAAAAAAAAAACATAGCTTTACCCATCTTGCAAAAAAAAACAGGACAGCGTTAGGCGGTCCTGTTTTTTTCTCCGTGCTTTATACTTGAGATGATTATTATTTTTTCTTCTCCGGTTTCAGCATGACCGTTACATGCTGTGTACAATCGATATACTGTTTGGCTATGGCCTGTATATCCGCTGCACTGATGCTACGCACCTGTTCTTCGTACTGATAAAGGTCGTCGCGATTCAAATCATACAAATAGGACCCGTGAAGCAGACCCAACCAGAAAGAATTTTCCTTCAAACTGGTTTCACGGCTACGGATCATCTGCTCCTTCACCTTGTTCAGGGTTTCTTCATCCGGACCTTTTTCCACATAGGATTTCAGGATGGACAAAGCGGTCTTTTCTATCTTGTCTGCCTTTTTCGGATCACAGTTGATAAAGAACTGCCAGCTCACATTTTTCTTCGGCAGCAATTCGTAATCCACACTGGTGGAAGGGCTATAAGTTCCGCCCATTTTCTCGCGAATCACCTCGGTGGCAGTAATCTGAATAGCATCTCCCAGCATCTGAATGGCTAACCTGTTCTTGTGAGTAACCTCAAAACCTTCTTTTTCACCCAATACAACAATTCTGCCGGCATTATCAAGTCCCTTATACACGGTTTCCTTCACCACACCTTTGGCCATGGGAGTAGAACGGTCCATCCAGTTTTCCTTGCGTCCGATGGAAGGCAGATTGCCCAAATATTTGGACATCAGCTGAATCATGCTGTCATTCACATTACCCACAAAGAAGAAGGTGAAATCGGAAGCATCTTTGAAACGGTCTGTATAGATTTCGAAAACACGATCCAAACGTATAGCTTCAAGTTGTTCTACTGTCGGAATAATGACATTGCGGTAATTACCCGGATAGGCCGTCTCATACAGTTTTTTGATGAAGACGACTTGCGGATTCTCTTCAATAAACTTATACTGGGTCTTCAACTGAGACATCACTTTATCGAAAGCTTCCTGATCCTTGCGCGGAGCATCGAAATAGAGATACACCAGCTGCAACAGGGTTTCAAAATCCTTCGGGGAACAATTGCCGGAAAAACCTTCGGTCAAGTCGCTGATATTGGGACTGATGCTCAGATTTTTACCTTTCAGTTTTTTTGCAAGGTCTGTATTGCTGAAATTGGCAATACCGCTTTCATCTATAATGGATGCAGTCAGAGCAGCGGTCAACACATCAGCGTCCTCGTATTGGGAAATTCCTCCGAAACTGAAAGCGTTAACCAACACTTCGTCTTCTTTAAAATCGGTTTTCTTCACCACAAAACGCACGCCATTGGGAAGTGTGTATTCCGTATAATCCAATACTTCATTTTTCTTGACAGACTGAATGTTGACATCAGCCAGTTCCTTGTCCAGCAACGGAGCTTCCTTGTAGGTGTCTACGTAAGGCTCCGTCTGGATGCTCCTTATTTCTGAAATAATTTTCTCTATTTCGGCTTTTGTCGGAACTTTATAGCCTTCCTTTTCCGGAGCGGTCAGGTAAACAACAAAATTTTCATCCGTCACCCATTCGGAAATCAAGGCATTCACCTCTTCCAGCGTAATATTGGAAAGGAATTCTTTCGCATAGCGGTACTCCTGACGGATGCCGGGAATGACCTCGCCTTCCAAATAGTGGTTGGTGTATTCCTGTGCGAAACGGACACTCTGTGTTTTGTCCTCTTCCTTGGCCAATTTACGATAGGTCTCCAGCATGTCTTCCTTCTCGCGGTCCAATTCTGTCTGTACAAAACCATGCTGATCAGCCCGCATGATTTCCGTCAGCACGGCCCGCATGGTCTCTTCAATCTGATTCTCCTTCGGCATGGCTCCGCAGTAAAAAGCATCTGTGGAACGACCCAAAAAACCGCCGTAGGAACCAAAAGCATAAACGTAGGGAGCATCCGGTTTTTCACCGATTTCGCTCAAACGGTCACAAAGCATGTCATTCACCATGCTGCGAATCAAAGATTCACGGTAATTTCCGATGGTGCCCTGAGGCGCTTTTGCATGTTTCCAAAAGAACTGCAGGCTTGTACCGGTAGCCTCCTTATCCGTGGCCATGGCAATCAAGGGTTCCTTGTTGTCAGGTACTCCGAAGGACTTGCGCTCACGCGGATTCTCGCGCTTGGCATAAGCTGAAAAATATTCCTTTACTTTGGCTTCCATTTCATCCACATTGATATCGCCGACAATTACTATAGCCTGCAAATCAGGACGATACCAATCACGGTAAAAACGTCTGATGGTTTCATGTTTGAAGGTTTTGATGACATTTTCCAGACCGATCGGCAGACGCTCGGCATAGCGCGAACCTTTCAGCATCGTCGGCCAGGTAGCCTTGCGCAGACGGTCGCTTGCACCGAGACCACCGCGCCATTCTTCCATAATCACGCCTCTTTCTTTTTCTATTTCGTCATCTTGGAACAGCAGACCACCGGCCCATCCGTCCAGGATTTTGAAACCCATTTCCAACAAATCAGCACTGTCGGAAGGAAGTTCCACATAATACACGGTTTCATCAAACGATGTCCAGGCGTTGATGCCACGACCGAATTCAATGCCCCGCTTCTGCAGTTCACTGATCATTTCGTTGCCCTTGTAATACTTGGTCCCATTGAAGGCCATGTGTTCGCAGAAATGCGCCAGACCCTGCTGATCATCATCTTCCAGAATGGATCCCGCATTGACTACCAAACGGAAATGCACCCGGTTTTCCGGC
>JAZLLH010000032.1:0-8125 GCA_045598025.1 Bacteroidales bacterium
ATTTTAATTAAGGCGGCTCTAAAATTTAACTTTCCATTAATTTTCGGACAAAACAGCGAACCGCTTGAACCGTTTAGCCCAGAAATTAACTTCGCAAAATTAGTCAAAATAATAATAGAAAAAAGCGGAAAAATCGGAAAAATTTCAAATTATTGAAAATCACTTTCTTTGGTTTGTTGAAAAAGAAAAGCCGCCATGTTTGTGGCGGCTTTTATCAAGCAGGAATATCCTGACTATTCTACTATCAGTTTTCTGACCGTGCTACCGCTGTCGGTCTGTATTTTCAGCAGGTACAGGCCCCGGGGCAGTCCGGAGACGGAAATCTGCACCTCGCTGTCGCAAGGGGTAATTTGGCGCATCTGCTGCCCTGCAGTGTTGTAAAGGGTAATTTCGTGCATCTGTTCGCTGCACGCGACATTGAGCAGCTCCGTGACAGGATTGGGAAATATTTTGACATCGCAGTAAAATGAAGGAACCCTTAAACTCCTGTCCATAGTGAAATGGCAAGTGTATCCGGACAACATCTGTATGGAATCACAAAACAATCCGTCTTTGTTGGTGCGTGAAACGTATGAATAAATACTATAGTCCCCATCTTTGAGGTTATCAATCATTAACACATAATCAGCATAACCAACCGTATCGTAATTTTCATCTTCTTTCATGCATAGGTGTGCTATGGAAAAATGTTGGATTGTATCCTTTCCCATCAGCAGATAGTATTCGGAAAAAATAGAGTCGCCTTCTGTGTAGGATGCATTATTTATCAGCACTATGGTAGTCAGCACAATGTACTCTTTCTTCTGTGGATTGAATGAAGCTCCTTCCAAACTTGTGACATTCAATGTATTAAAATCACACAACTCAATGATGCTTGCTTTCAGCGTGTCATTGCAATTCTGACCGAAAACGAACGAAGAAAACGGAACAACCAACATTATTGTCAAAATAAACAAACGTTTCATAACTATCCTCCTAATCTTCATCAGTTTCATACATAGATACCAATCCATTGATAATATCTGCTAAAGTTGCATTATCAATGCTGTCATTTCCTTCTACAATAATATCAATAGTTAATCCAAGCATATCGGATTCCGTAAAGGGAATAGTTGCATCATCTCTTGTGACAGTGCCATTAATATTGATTACGCTACCGTCTGGTGTTGTTATGTTTAAATCTACCGATACACTTTTTTTCCTAAGAGTAATTTCAATTGTTCCTTCAATATGATAGGTTTTAGAATGAATAGTTATATTGAGATTAACATGTATTGGTCGTATTGTCTGTTCGATACTATAAGGAACGTAGTTGTCATATTTCAATTCTAATCCATTGAAATATGATATGATACTAGTGTTTGTGTTATTAGCATAAATAACACTGGAAAAAGCGATTAGCGCTGTGGCCATAAAAAATCTTGTAACTTTCATGATAATAAGTTTTATAATTAAAAATTTTCGCAAAGGTAGTCAAAAAAATAATAGAAAAAAGTGAAAAAAGTGAAAAATCACCTTCTTTACTTGTTGAAAAAGAAAAGCCGCCATGTTTGTGGCGGCTTTTATCAAGCAGGAATATCCTGACTATTCTACTATCAGTTTTCTGACCGTGCTGCCGCTTTCGGTCTGCACTTCCAGCAGGTACAGGCCACGGGGCAGTCCGGAGACGGAAATCTGCGCTTCGTTGCCGCAAGGGGTGATTTGGCGCATCAGCTGCCCGGCCGTGTTGTAAAGGGTGATTTCGTGCATGATTTCCCCACACTCCACATTGATGAAGTCACTTGCAGGGTTGGGGTAAATATTGAACGGAATTGTGGCGATTTTCTTGACGGAGGTGTTTCCATGAGAAATCCGGAAATGGGCTGTGTAGCTGCTTAATTCCTTTATGGAATCACAGAACTCGTCATCCAAGGAAGTTGATTTGACCCAAAGTTTAATAGAATAAATTCCTGTGTCCCATTGGGAAATATTGATTTCATGTTTGTTGTTGGCCTGAGCTATTCCTATCGTGTCATAAGCTTTATAGGACTTGACGGCAACGGTGTCCAACGAAGAAAATACAATATTTCCTTGTTTATCGGAGATTGCATATTCGTAGAATATAGATCTGGCGCTGTTGTCTATGGTACTGATCAAAACACCCATTGTTATGAAATTGGGTATTTCATTTGTGTTGATGGTAGTGTCACTCAAAGATCCCATTTTGTATTTCCCTGTCATGTAGTTGGTGAAATGCACAAAATATATATCCTGTGTTTTCCATTTCAGCGTGTCATTGCAATCCTGACCTGATACAATAGGCAGAAGAATGGCAATTAAACAAATAAACATAAAGAACCGTTTCATAATTTACAATTTTAAATATTCTGCAATGCATTCGTTACCAAATTGTCCACCTCGTCCATAATTGTGTGTATTTCAGATGGAATATTATCTATTAACTCCCCTGATGGATTTGTTACAAGTAATCCAGTTCTTTCTCCATCCTCATTATATGTTGATTCGAGATGATATCGCAAGTCTCCAGTAGCATTGTAGATATCTAATTCAATTTCCACAAAATGTTGACGTTCATTCCCTATATATATGCTACCCACAACATGATAAGTTTCTCCCAAAATAGTTATTTCAAATTCAATGGGAATAGTTATTTCAAAATTTGAAGCAACTTTTTGTGAAAATATTTGTTCCTGAAGAATCTTAACAGGAACGGAATAAGAATTGAGCACTTGGTTTACGTCGTTACCGGCATACATTCTTCCTGCCAAGATGTAGACAAACACAGTCATTGCGATAAATTTTCTAACCATATCGTAATATTTATTTGTTTTTAAGGTAGGTTCTAAAGTTCAACATTTCTTTAATTTTCGGGAAAGACAGCGAACCTACTTGAACCATCTTGCCCCAAAATTGATTTTGCAAATTTCCACTTTATAAGAATATGTTCGTTATAATTTTTCCGTTTTTTTCTGTTTTTTTGTTTTCTTGTGCGGCTTGTCGTTCCACAGGTTCCCGCCTTCACCATACGATACGCTTATCGGCTTTCGTCCGCTGCTGTCACTTTTTCCATTCGGAATTGTCGGTAATAGTAGTATTTCCCTTTCTTTTTCAGCTCTTGAACCATTTCCTGTTGTGGAGGGGTTTCCGTGCTGTTTCCCACGTAAATGACTGGGCTGTCTAACACTTTGATGCTCCAAGTGCGTCTGTTCAGGGACTGCATTTCGACAACAGGAGTATTCTTTGAGACATCATTGAATTTGTTGTAGTATACAATGTTGGTATCACAGATCTCCAAATAAAAAGGAGTCTCAGACGAAAAAAGTTGGCGGAATTGCTCTTGCAGTATCGGGTATAACTCTTTTTTCAGTTCTCCGGTTGAATCACCTTTAAGTTGAACCGTTTTAAATAATTGTTTTGTAATATTTTCAATGATTTCGTCCCTATTGATGATTTTGTAACGTCCCGTTTGAGCGAAGGAATTCGCACAAAGTGCGCAAATTATGTAACACAAGATATGGAATTTTTTCATAAAATTTTGTTTTTACGGGCAGGTTCTAAAATTTAACTTTCCATTAATTTTCGGACAAAACAGCGAACCGCTTGAACCGTTTAGCCCAGAAATTAACTTCGCAAAATTAGTCAAAATAATAATAGAAAAAAGCGAAAAAAAAGCGAAAAAAAATCGGAAAAATCGGAAAAATCGGAAAAATTTCAAATTATTGAAAATCACTTTCTTTGCTTAGAATCCATGCAGATGGTGACAGGACCGTCGTTGCAGAGTTCCACCTGCATGTCGGCACCGAACCCGCCCGTCTGCACGGGCTTCGGCAGTACGGTCTGCAGCTGCTCTACAAAGCGGCGGTACAACGGTAAGGATATTTCCGGTGCTGCGGCCTGCAGGTAGGACGGACGGTTCCCTTTCCGCGTATCGGCGTACAGCGTGAACTGGCTGACCACGATGCAGTCGCCGTCCACGGCATGGATATCCAGGTTCATCACGCCCTTCTCATCGTCGAAAATGCGCAGTTTGCCGATTTTACGGCACAGATAATCCACATCTTCCGCTGTATCCTCCTGTGTGATGCCGAGCAGGATAAGCATGCCGCGGCCGATGCTGGCCTTCGGTTTGCCGCCGATGTGTACGGCGGCGTGCCGGACTCTTTGAATGACTACTCTCATTGTCTGAAAAATTTGTCTGCAAAAGTAGGCATTTTTTACTTGTAAGAGCCGTTTGTATACAAGGATTTTTTTTGTATCTTTGCAGTTTACGAAAAAATAAAAAAAGCACGTACATGATTACCTATTTTCAAAAGGATAAATCGGTTTATGTTGTTGATTCACAGCATGAATTTTCATCTGAAGAATTGAAAAGACTTTCCTGGCTGTTTTCTGAAGCTGCGCCGGTGGAAGCCGAAGAACTGCAAGGTGTCTATATCGGACCCCGCAGGGAAATGATTACACCGTGGAGTACCAATGCGGTCGACATCGCCTTCAACATGGGGGTAAAGGGAATTGTCCGTATGGAGCAGCTGCAGCGCGTGGAAGGCACCTCAGAAGCGGATGCCGTCAAGCAGGCACAGCGGATGTATGATCCCATGCTGCAGCAGGTATACAGCAACCCTTCCCAAACTATTTTCCGGATTGATGCCGAGCCGGAGCCTATCCGCTACATCGATGACTTGCGCACGTATATGGTAGAAGAAGGCCTGGCATTGAACGAGGACGAAATCAAGTATCTGGAAAATCTTTCCGTGAAAATCGGCCGCAAGCTGACCGATTCCGAGGTCTTCGGTTTTTCTCAGGTCAATTCGGAACATTGCCGCCACAAGATTTTCGGCGGTACCTACATCATCGACGGGGAGCAGAAGCCTGCTTCGCTTTTCCAGATGATCAAGCAGACCTCCAAGGAACATCCCAACCGCATCGTTTCTGCCTATAAAGACAATGTCGCTTTTGTGGAAGGACCGAAAGCCGTGCAGTTTGCTCCGAAAACCTTCGACAAACCCGATTTTTTTGAAGAGAAGGAAATCGATACGGTGATTGCGCTGAAAGCGGAAACCCATAATTTCCCGACGACGGTAGAGCCCTTCAACGGGGCGGCTACGGGTTCCGGCGGCGAAATCCGCGACCGTATGGGCGGTGGCATCGGCAGTTATCCGATGGCGGGTACCGCCGTATACATGACTTCCTATCCGCGTCTGGACGGTGGCCGTCTGTGGGAGGAAAAACTGGCTCCGCGGCCCTGGCTGTACCAGACGCCGGAGCAGATTCTGATCAAGGCTTCCAACGGAGCCAGCGATTTCGGAAACAAATTCGGACAACCGATGATTACGGGTTCCCTGCTCACGTTTGAACATGAGGAAAACGAAAAACGTTACGGCTATGACAAAGTCATCATGCTGGCCGGAGGTGTCGGTTTTGCCAACAGGAAAAGTGCCTTGAAACGTGAACCGGAAAAAGGGGAGAAGATGGTCGTGCTCGGTGGCGACAATTACCGCATCGGTATGGGCGGCGGTGCCGTTTCGTCCGTGGCCACGGGAGAATATGCTTCCTCCATTGAATTGAATGCGGTGCAGCGCTCCAATCCGGAAATGCAGAAGCGTGTGTTCAATGCGCTGAGGGCCATGTCCGAACAGGAAAAAAATCCCATTGTTTCCCTGCATGACCACGGAGCCGGCGGACACCTGAACTGCCTGTCTGAACTGATTGAAGATTGCGGCGGTCATGTGGATATTGAAAAACTGCCCGTGGGCGACCCGACGCTTTCGGCCAAGGAAATCATCGGCAACGAGTCCCAGGAACGCATGGGCCTGCTGATTCACGAAGAAGACGAAGCTTTGCTGGCCAGAGTGGCCAAACGTGAACGCGCTCCGATGTATACGGTGGGAGAAGCCACGGACGATCATCACATGCGCTTTACCTATAAAAATGCTGCGCCCATTGACCTGGATATAGCCGACATGCTCGGCAATCCGCCCAAGACGATTATCCGCGATGAAACCGTCAAGGCCGCATACAAAGACGTGCCGGAGCAGTGCGAACCGCTGGAAAAAATACTGGAAAAACTGCTGCGCGTGGAAAGCGTGGCCTGCAAGGACTGGCTGACCAACAAGGTCGACCGTTCCGTAACCGGAAAAGTCGCCCGGCAACAATGCTGCGGACCTTTACAGCTTCCGTTGAGCGATGTCGGCGTAATGGCACTTGATTACCGCGGTGAACGGGGTATTGCCACGGCTCTGGGACATGCACCCATGGCGGGCCTCATTGATGCGGCCAAAGGTTCTGTCCTTTCCATAGCCGAATCGCTGACCAATCTGGTCTGGGCTCCGCTGGATGGCGGTCTGGATGCCGTTTCCCTGAGTGCCAACTGGATGTGGCCGAGCAAAAACAAAGGCGAGGATGCACGGCTTTATACCGCCGTAAACGTGGCTTCGAAGTTTGCCCGCGAGCTGGGCATCAATATTCCGACGGGCAAGGATTCCCTTTCCATGACACAGAAATACAAGGACGGTCAGGTGGTGTATGCTCCCGGTACGGTTATCATCACGGCTGTCGGTGAAGTGGAAGACGTCCGGAAAGTTGTTTCGCCGGTGCTGCGTGCCGAAAAGGATACCGAACTGCTGTATGTGGACTTCTCTTCGGATGCCCTCAAATTGGGCGGAAGTGTCTATGCACAGATATATAACACATTGGGAGCCGATGCTCCTACGGTAAACGATGCCGTATATTTCAAAAAAGCGTTCAATTCCATACAGGCGCTGGTGCGGGAAGGCAAAGTATTGGCCGGGCACGACGTCTCCGCGGGCGGTATGCTGACGGCCATGCTGGAAATGTGTTTTGCCGACGATGCCCTGAGTCTGGATGCCACCTTGGAAAATTTACCGGAGGACCGCTTCGAAAAGTTGCTGTTTGCTGAAAATCCGGCCGTGCTGATCCAGGTGCGTCAATCCGACCGTATCGTCGAACGTCTGAGCACAGAAGGTTTGCGTGTGTACAATGTGGGTCAGCCGAATACGACCCATCACCATACGCAGCTGACGCTGGCCTATCAGGGCGAAACGCAGAAACTCGACATCGATGCCTGCCGCGACATCTGGTATGAAACTTCCTATCTGCTGGATTGCAAACAGTCCGGAGAACTCAAGGCACAGGAACGCTACGACAATTTCAAGAGCCAGCAGCTGTCCTATGTTTTCCCGAAAGCTTTTACGGGTCAGCTCAAGGAAGTTTCCCGCAAGGAAAAAGCGGCCATCGTCCGGGAACAGGGTACCAACGGAGACCGTGAAATGGCCTATTCGCTCTATCTGGCCGGTTTCGATGTCAAGGACGTGCACATCAGCGATTTGATAGAAGGCCGTGAGACGCTGGAAGATATTTCCATGCTGGTTTTCCCCGGCGGTTTCTCCTATTCCGACGTGCTGGGTTCCGCCAAAGGCTGGGCCGGCTCCTTCATTTACAATCCCAAGGCCAACAAGGCGCTGAAGGATTTCTTCGCCCGCGAGGACACCTTGAGCCTCGGCGTGTGCAACGGATGCCAGCTGATGGTGGAATTGGGACTGCTTTATCCGGAGCATGAACAGATGCCGAAGATGCTGCACAACGATTCGCATAAGTTTGAGTCCAATTTCGTCAACGTGAGTATTATGGATACGCCTTCGGTCATGCTGAAATCCTTGGTCGGCAGCCGTCTGGGTATTTGGGTGGCGCACGGTGAAGGCAAGTTCAGCCTGCCGTATACGGAATACCGCTACTGCATTCCGATGAAGTACAGCTATTCCGGTTATCCGGGCAATCCGAACGGTTCCGCCTACAATGCCGCCGCACTCTGCAGTTCCGACGGCCGTCATCTGGCGATGATGCCGCATCTGGAACGTGCCATTTTCCCGTGGCAGTGGGGCTATTACGAAGAAAGCCGTCCCAAGGATGCCGTAGCTCCGTGGATAGAGGCTTTTGTCAACGCCCGCAAGTGGATTGAAGCAAAGCATGACTAGTCCTAAATAACCGTTACAGGTTTTTACTGTGCAAAAATACTATTTAAACGCTGTCGGAAGCTTCCGACAGCGTTTTTTGTCTGCTTTCTTATAAGTTTTTATTTTTAAAGTGCATTGTTGGTGCATATATTCGG
>JAZLLH010000033.1:0-49076 GCA_045598025.1 Bacteroidales bacterium
TGATAATAATCATAGTGGTAAGATAAGAATACATCCCATTTATCGATATCGTATCCCAAACGAAATCCAGGACTGATGATGAATGTCGTGGTTTCATCTTTTATTTTTCCCTGAGGTACATGAGCCAACTTGAAATTGGCATGACATACGCCCATGGCAAATTCTGGCGTAAAGTTAAACTTTTTAATGTCAAAACGATAGTTTGGTGCAAACAATATGGAATGGGTTTGCTCTGTGCTAGGGATTTTTTCATGATTTATCGTTCGAGCATTAGGATCGTCTCTTTTATAAGCATAACCGATACTTATGCCCAAACCTTTCCATATAGTCCTGTTATATTGCACATACACTGCAGGACTGAACTCTGCTATCGGTTTGGCATTCCTTCTCTGCGATACCATGAACGCCCCGCCGCTCACCAGAACGGAATTTTTCTTTTCCGGAGCAGAAGACTGCCGTGGTTCAACCTGCTGCTGGGCTTTTGAATTCACAAACGTCAGCATCAGCATACAAAAAACAAATATCGTCTTTTTCATTTCATTCCTCCTTTCTGATTTCAATGTCATTGGAGTCTGACACAAAAATGTATGGGACAGCAAATCTCGCAAGGGACATATTATATCCAGGAGCAATTTCCGAATCGAATAATGTGTCGGCGACATATAGCAAATTGCATTTCCCCTTTAAAAACAGTTTTTTGTTTTTTTCACCAACCACTTTGTTTATTATGTCTTTATGGACTTTTGTTGTATCAACACCAACAATGATGTATGGAGCAACATCCTGACTCTTATCACATATTTTATACAGGACACTCCTTAGATAGGTATCCAAATTCTTTTCACGCCACAGGTCATAGTCATTCGTACAAAATTTAATGTAGTAGTCGGAATTTCCGGATTTGGAAATTTCCTTAATGACGTAACCGCACACTTTAACTGAATCACCTTCCTTCAAACCGGAGCGGGTGTTGAAACAGCAGCTCCATTCCCAGCCTCCCACATGATAAAACACTGATTGTACGGAATTGTACTGGCCAACAACCATGTCTTCAATGGTATTGGCTTTCTTTTGAAAGCTGACGCAATCTGTGCCGTCGCCTTCCGGTAATTGCAGTTTACTGCATGAAACAAATAGTAAACAAACAGATGCTATCATTACAAATACATTTCTTTTCATCACTTTACTCCTTTCCATTTTTCAGTTCATCAATTTGTTTTTGCAGGTCAATGATGTACTTTGTGAGTTCCTCCACCTTCTGCAGCAGCAGGGTGTTCATCGCGCCAAGGGCTACGCTGCCCTGCTTCAAAGACAAATGTTTCTTCATAACAATGTATTTTAAGGTTGATAAAAAAGAAAATTCCACGGCGCAAATTTACAAAATTTCCGAATACGGAAACGACATTGCAGTTTTTTTTACAGCAATGTAAATCAATATTTTACGTCATTATTTTTCAAAATCCGACTGCTCGTGAAGCGGAAATTCCGGAAAATCCGGAAGCAGGATGAACGATGCCTATTCCTTCACAAACTTCCCGGTATAGGCCTTTCCAGCCGCGGTCTGCAGCTTCAGCAGGTACATGCCCGCCGGAAGGGCGGAAACGTCAATTCCGGAGCCGGTGAGCCTGTCTTTCCGCAGTATCACCCGTCCCAACATGTCGCTGACAACAATCCGTTCCACTTCCGATTCTCCGTCCGGAAGCTGCAGATGCAGCAGCCCCGAAACGGGATTGGGCCAGATTTTCAGCGCACGTCCGGATTCCGGTTCGGAAACGGAAGTAGAGGAAGAATCCTGCTGCGGCATGTACGCATGATGCATCGGAAGGACTGTGTTTCTTTCAGCCATGCTTTGCTGCACGGTCCTTCCGGAGCATGGAGCTATGACCGCCTCGAAATCGGAACCTTCTGCAGCATAGAAACCATCGGTCAACACGATTTCTTCTCCGGCTTGCAGAGAAACGCTTGCTCCATTATTGACAGTAAATGCATTGTTGTTCCTGATTAAATGTTCCGCCTGTATGTTCAAACTATTCCCGCTTGCGACATTCACATTTTGAGTGAAGATATAATTGTAAAAACAATCAATACCACCTAATTTTAAAGAGGGGTCTCCTAACAGGTTGTACGCTCTGATATGTTTTTTTCGATCATTTTTGGGTTTGTAAAAATCGTTTATACCCAATTGAAGCCATGCTGAAAGTGTGAGGTTTTCGCTAAAATGAGAAAAAACAGCAACCAACATTTTGTTGTTTTTTCCTCTATCGGTATCTATCGTTGCTCCCCAAAAGGCGGATGCACCATGAGAATCCCGCAAACAATGTTCACCAAAACAGTACTCGTCCTGCCAAGCATAATCACCGCTGCTACATGCTACGGAAAGAAAAATGGGATATGTGTGTGCACTGGAAGAAGAAATGTCCATGCAATCCGGACCGCAGCTACTATTGTCATACTTGGCTTTACATATCTCCAATTGGTCTTCCTTCCCGTGTCCTCTGTATATGTAAAATAAATTATCGTCATTTAACGCAGCTACTGCTTCATCTATTGTACCACCGTCTTGCCCATAAATTCTCTGACTGGTAAATCCTGCATTTTCCAAATCCGGACGGATTGTTTCAAGTGCCTTTTTAAAACGTCTTTGTCCGCCAAATTTTTTATGTGAATGTCCGGATACAAGAGTGGCCGTTTTGCTGAAAAACTGTATGTTCTGCTCCATATACATCGTTTTCCGGATAGTTTCCACTAATTGAGTGCGGCTTTGAACCGAAAACCTTCCAAGGTATACATCTGTTTTCTCATCATTGCCATCCAAAAGCGCGTATTCCAAATCCGTTATCGGATTATCCTCGTTTCCATCTACTCCTGCAGAGGCTGGAATTTTGTCGACATCACCGACCAGCAGTACATATTCGGGGCGCGTGACGGTATTATTGTACTGATTCAAAATGTAGTTTTTGATGGATGAACTACTTGTCCCCGTGATGTTGGTGTTGACAACGGTTACATTGTACCCTAAGTTGCTTTTATATTGAACAAATTCGGAGATAGTATTTTCAAATTCCGGAGCAGTAATAATCAAATAGTTTTCCCTGTCCAGGTCACCGTAATCACGCGTCATATTGTAGTTTGCAAACAGTTGTCTGAAATATGTCTCTGTTGAGAGCGTAACTCTTTGATCAAATGTATTTTCATCCTCTTCCAGATTATAGGCAACCATAATGACGGTTTGGGTCAACACTATAACCAGACCTTCGCTTGGAATATATCGGAATGGATTAATTGACAACAAAATGCCTTTTTCACCAAATGCTATATATTCCTCCAATAATACCGGGTTGAAGTTCAGGAAAGTATCTGAAGAAAGGTAAAAACTGCTATTCATGCGGAAAGTGGCACTGGTATCGTTTTCCGACATATCATCCTGCACAGGCAATAGCGGTTTTGACACATAAAATGTATCCATCTGCCTTTCCGTTAACGTAACCACATAATTATAGGCATTTTGTGGAACATTCAAATTCAGCAGGAATTGAGGCAATGATGGGAAACCGATACTGTCTGTTTCGTCATGCATGTTGTCGTTCATCTCTATAAAACTGAAAATTTGAGACACCCCGTACCCTAAAGGCAGTACCGTATCTTTCACTTGGTAGGACGGAATCTGATATATATATTCAATGCATCCATCAGGTGTTTGAGCTTTGGAATGTTGTATTGTACAAGCCATTAAAACAATAATGGAGAATATTATTGACTTTTTCATAATTGTTCATGTTTTATTTTAACAAACGCCAAACGCAGTCTCTATCAGCGTTATAAAAACTTTCCAAACCTATATCTTTTTTATGCACAACATTTTGTATATGTTTTCCCCCACTATAGAACCTGCAATCGGTGGGATAACTGACTATCCTCTCCAAACGACTTTTGTTATATATTGATGATGTTACCATTTCATATGGTATTTGTTTTCCCAATGTTTTTTCACAATAGCGGTCATTTCCATATCCGCTGAATATGAAGCCTTCTACCCAATCAGTGATTGTGTCAACAAAATAGCATCCGGTATAAAATTCTGTCTTAAAAGGAGATGTGGTTGTATTAGAAAAAATGAGTACTATATCACAAGAACCATCACCTTCATAGTAATAATATCTTACCTTTTCGCACTCGCAATCACAATTTATGCGTCTTCGAGTATGCACTGCGGGCAATGTTCCTATATGAATGGTATAGAGTAATTTGTCTCCTTTCTCGTTCTGGAATTCCACAGTTTGCCCATCAGTATAGGGATAATAGGAATCTATGATTTTTTCAGAAATAAAATAACAATCGTATTCTTTTCCGCAGGAGGTGAATGTTCCTGAGCAGGCAATAAAGAAGAGGACTGTAAAAGCGGTCATTATGATTTTCTTCATTTCATTCCTCCTTTCCTTTTTTCAGTTCGTCAATCTGTTTCTGCAAGTCAATGACATAGCGGGTGAGTTCCTCCACCTTCTGCAGCAGCAGGGTGTTCATCGCACCAAGGTCCAAGCTGCCCTGTTCTTCCACCTCCGTTGCAGAAGGAATACCGGGCAGGTGTCGGTGTTCGTTCACATAATTTTCCAATTCGGCAAGTGTCATCATTTTGTAATCACTTCCGAATACATAATCCGGCCAATAAGTCGCATCCGTATTCACCCGAACGGCTTTGGCCAACACCGTACCGTTTACGGAAAGTTTCTCTTGAGGATTGCTGGTACCTATACCTACATTGCCGTCGTCAGCCAAAAACAGCCTGTAATTGTGCACATTCTGATTCTGTCCGGAGGGTTGCCAGAAATTAAGGCCGTATCCCAGACTGGCATCATTCATGTATTCAATGCCCCAATTTCCATATTGTGTATTGTTGTCAATATCCGAGCCAAACAAAAGGCTTCCGTTGGTTGAACCCGGAGCACGGTTGCCAACGGATGAAGTCTTGCTGATCAGAATATTCCCGTTAACCACATGGAGCATTTGGGTGGGTTCCTCAGTTCCGATTCCAACGTTCCCCTGTGGGGTGAAATTCATGATATTCAGATCCTGCACACCTATAGTCAGAAGATTGTTTTCTTGCTGGCGCAGGAATCCCTGTTGCCCGTGAATATAGAGTAGTAGCCCTTTGTTAGACTCTGCACCCGTAGCAGCGTTGGTAATCTGCAAGCCGGAATAATCTGATGATGTGATGGATGATGTATTTCTTGAAAAAAAAGAACTGTTAGAGGAACGTTCCCCATTCTCCCTGATTGGAGGAAGTTCGGGATCTTCAAAGTTGAACTCCGCATAATGCCCCCGTGTATAACCGGAATGAATATGAAGCGGATTTTTCGGAGCATTGGTTCCTACTCCTAAAAAACCGTTTTTATGACTGAAAATACCGCATTGTGTTCCTGCTGTATAAAAACGTAGCGGCTGTTGGCTTAAAGTACCTAAAATGGCTTGTCCGTTATTCGTATTGTTTCCGCTGAGCGACCAGCTGTTTTGCGCCCGAAGGGAATGAACAGACAAGAGCAACATCAGGGACATTGCACAGATAAAAGATAAATGTTTCTTCATAACAAATGTATTTTAAGGTTGATAAAACAGGAAATCTGACATCGCAAATATACGCATTTTTTGAATACAAAAAAGCCCTGTCAATGTATTTTTTTGCATTATAAATCAATATCTTATGATATAATATCAAAAAAAATCAGCAGGTTTTGGAAGCAGAAATTCCGGATAATATGGAATCCGGATGTTCAAAGCCTAATCCTTCACAAACTTCCCGGTATAGGCCTGCTCCGCCGCGGTCCAGTCTATAAGTTCGCGAAATTGATCTTCAGGCTCAAACCGGCTTCAATTCTCAAATTTTTGTATGAGGAAGACAGCACCGGTGTATTCAGCGTGTGTTCATAGAAGGCAGAGACACTGATTTCCTTGGTCAACTGGTACTCAGCCGTAAAATCTATATACAGTATGCGCGCACCGGCCGAAGGCTGATTCATATCCTCTTCCAGTTTCCGCAACACCGTCCGGTTATCCCTTATGGAAAAATTCAGATTCAGTATCAGATCACTTACGCTCTGCTTATGGACTCCGGAGAAATTATAGGTAATTTTCAGATCCTTGAACCGATAACCGAGACCAATGACAAATTCGTTGTTTGTCTGCTCCGTTATCTGGAAAGCCGCTGTACTCAAAGTTACCGTGCGCGACTTTTTCCAAGAAGTCTTGAACTGTATACTATTCTTCATTTTGATGTCCACAGCAATGATAGGATTCATATTCTCGGTCAGAGACATCTGACCGAACTCGTATTGGGATATGAAGTTGTTCAAAGCGTCTTTTACCGACTGCAAATCACCTTCCATATCATTATACATCAAATTGGTGGAATAGGATCCTATCTGGTAATTGCAGGTATAGGCATGACTGAGCGTCACACTCTGGAAAATCCTGTTCAGTCCGGGAATCTTGGACAGACCTGTATAATTCACATTCCAGTTCGGAAGCGGAAACCTTATGAAAGGCGTTGAAAGGGAAACCTGCTGGGGATCCTTTCCCAAATAGGCGGAAATAAAGGCATACGTCAATACATCCTGATTGGACGAACCATAGCCATCCGGAAATTCGTCCATTCCTCGCACATAGGTAGGAACGTTTTCCGCACGATAGGCTGCCAAACGATCTGCAATGACTTTGCGGTTGGCCTTGAATTGTTCAAATACAGCATTGACATTGTGCTCGCCATCTTTTACGAAAAAGGTGGACAAACCGATGGTAGACACACTGAAATTTCCGGTTCTCTGCTGAGTATAGATTCCATAGGATGCAGTGGCACTGTCATACAGATAATAGTACTGGAACATATTGCTGTATACCCGGGTTCCGTTGACTCTGACACGGAAATCCTTTATGGGCTCCAGCGTTACTTGGAACTGCATATTGGTATTGGTTCTCCGCTGAAAAGGATCGTTCAGCATGGAACTGGTAGTCAGCCACGAATTACGCATGGCAGTCTCTGTGACATCCGTCTGTCCACCGAAAACGAAGAGGAAACCCGGTGCAAAAGCATCCCGACTGGACATACCGAACAGATTGGGCTCTATCATCAAACCCGGCAAAAGCGTCCTATTTCCTTCACTGTAAGAGAAGGATGCATTCTTCAGCAGCATGGCCAGACGCAAGAAATTATCCAATACTTCCTTGCCGATATTGGGTGGGATATTAGGCTTGGCATTGGGATTCAACGAATCTTTTTTTGCATTGGCAATCAATTGTTTTTGCGCTTCCTGCCTGGATTTGAGAATGGGTTTGTCCTTCAAACTGCTACCGAAAGTTCCCCTGTTCACTTTTTGCAGATACTTTGACTTATTGTACAGAGAGGTAAAATTAGCGGTCAGATTAAACTGCTTGGTATTGGAATTCTCCACCTCGTTGCCGATATAACTGACAGCCGGTGCCGAAGCTGTCCAAGCATAGGAAGAACTGTAACGTGCCGACGACGTAATCCATCGAAGTCCCGGAATCTTGTTGATAGGAAGCTGATAATTGATGCTGAAATTCTGATCGTAGGTATTCATGCGTCCCAGGGTGACCACATTGCTCCATACCGAATCCCGTTTTTCCCGGGTGTCAATGCGCCCCTGAGGTTCGTCCACCAAAGCTTCGGCATCCGCATTAAATGTGAATTTCAGATTCTGCGTCAGATCCCAGGATAAATCATACTCACGGGACCATTCGATATTCTTCGTAAACATGGGTTCCGTGATAATGATACCGGAACTCCTGTTCCTCAACTTACTTTCGTTGAATATACGGTACATTTCCGTCGTAAAGGAAAACGACTTGGGTATCAGATAGAAATTAAAGTCAGTTATCAGCTTCAGCGCGTTGCTGTTGGAAAGTTTTTCAAAAGGTTTGTAATTTTTTGGGGTTAAATTGAAGGAATAGCCCAAAATCCCCTTGTGCGTATGCTGATCATCATACTCGTAATCTTCGTCTCTGCGCTTTTCCTGGGTATAGGCATAGGTTAGGTAAAAGTTTTCCAAATCCCAAATATGACTTTTTACTTTACCCTCACCCTTATTTTTGCGCAAATTCACGATATTGAAGTTCTGACGGGTGACCAAATCCACGTTCTGAGCCTTGATGGAATCCCGTTCAGCTTGACTGTGATAAGTGGAAAGATCGGATTTCAGTTTTACATCCGGATTCAGGGTGTTGAATTCCGGTGTCGCCGCATTGCGGGAATAATCATAATGCAGAGGAATGCTCACGTTCCACTTTTGAGGCAGAAGTTTTCCCATTTCCAGATTGGTGGCCACACTCAAGGACGTCGTTGTTTCATCCTGACGTCCGTAAGTGGTGGATTCCAAAGCACCGAATCCAGCGGTCTTGATGCAGGCAGCAGCGGACAAATCTCCCAAATCAGCCAGATTGACTGTCAAATTGCCGCGAGCAGCCCAACCGGAAGACTCATCGAAATCGCCCAAACGGAGTTCGTTGACCCACACCTCCACGGATTTTGGCATCATATCGTCATCATCGTTAATGGAGCGTTTTTTGGGATTGCGTATACCCATGAGTATCACGTTCACATCCGCCAGATTGGGACTTCCCTTCACATAAATCATGTCCTTGTCGCAAGGCACGCCATATCGTTCATTGATGGGAAAATTACCTCCGCTGCGGTTGGCAATATTCCGTTCCTGCTTGGCATCAATCAGTTTCTGCAAATCAATATTCACCTGATTCTCCCTCGGCCAAATCAAAGCCGTATCCGTAACATGCCATGGAGTATATACCAAGGGGACCTCGTATTCGTAATAGTTGGAAGTGGCATCCGTTCCCAAACGGATAAAGAAAGTGGCCTCCTCAGGACGGTACTGCTCCGATTCATCTATCATTTCAGCATGAAGATAGAACTTTAAGGATCCGAAACGACGCAGGTCATAGGTGCAGTTCTTATATACACCGCGCGCATCTCCGTCTACGAGATTCAAAGCCCTCATGACCAGACTCTGCTCATTCTGTTCCGCTATATTGCTGGTCGTCGTATACAGTTTTTCACGTTCCAGATTGCCCGGCATGCGGTAAGGCACCGGTTCGCGATAATAATTCTCTTCCAGATTCAGGGTAGATACCGTGAAATTGGCATCACCTGAGGCCGTTCCGCCAATGGGATAAGCTCCGTCTTCCAACAGGGACTCCGTACAGCGGCGCCAATCACCTCTCACCAATTCCAACGTGGCGAAACGCAAAATAACCGGATCGGAAAAACCCTTCAGGAACATCCTCATGAAACGGATGGACGAGAAATCGGATATATTGCCTACCACTTCATCCGGAGACTTGATAGGAATTTTGAACTGATACCACTTGACGGTGGTAACGGTTCCGTCATCCAGCTGTACATCGGTATTTTCAAAAATGTCGGTGATATAGCTTTCTCCAATTGACATTTTGTCCGGGGACAGATTGACAATGTACTGAAAATAACGTTCGTCTTCATTCAGTGTATTGTCGTTATTGATATCCTCCATATTCGGCACCGAAGTGGACTGGGTAGCATAACTTTCCGGATTGTCCTTGTCTGTCGGAGAGTTGCCTTCCGAATTATTGAAATACTTGTAACGTTGCGTTAT
The DNA here is from genome assembly GCA_045598025.1 of Bacteroidales bacterium. Taxonomy (GTDB): domain Bacteria; phylum Bacteroidota; class Bacteroidia; order Bacteroidales; family WCHB1-69; genus UBA1195. The sequence continues at coordinate 9,654 of JAZLLH010000033.1, forward strand.
ACCCATTTTTTTCTCGTCATAGTCCGAACCCAGAAAATAATGGTAATCGTCCGCAGAAGGGTCGGCTTCAAAAACTGCGTATGCCGCCGGAGACAAAATGGTTTTCAGTTCGGCCAAATAGGCAGCGTGAAAATCCTTTTCCATTTCATCGTGCAAACCGTCATAACCGACATCCTGGTACTTACGGGATGACACATTATTGTCGAATGCCGACACTATAGACTGTGAAGAAGGCACCCTTCCCCAAATGGTTGTATCCGTACCGTAATCGCTGCCATCCTCCGGTAAACCGTGCTCAAAACTCTTGCGTCCGTCCCTGAGAATATCTTCGGAAATATCTCCGAAATTGATATACAACTGACCTCCGGAATGGGTAGGATTCTCATAGAAAGGATCCATCATCCAGAATTCCAGATACTCCACATTGCTGACTTCGAAATTGGTATTGTCCAACCGGCGCATGATACCGCCCCAACGGGTGGCAGGATCTTTCAAGGTACCATCCGCATTCAAACCGGACGAAATACCGGGGACGCCTCTGGTGTCGAAATTGTATGGTCCTCTTTCAGAAGGGTAATAAGCCAGATTGAACACCGACAGATACGGATCCTCGCTGGTATTGTCCACACTGCGGTACGGAAACACTTCCTTAATCAGCACCCGACGGGCATACATATCCGATTTTTCTTTGCTGGTGATATTGTCCGGCGTGCTGGATTTGTTCGTATGGAAAAGCGGATCAATGATGTACCAGGATGTTTGAGCTCTGTTGAATCCATACTGCAGCCCCGTTCCTACCGAAGCTTCCGGAAACATTCCGGCACGGGTCTGATTTTGGGGAGTGGAAGCCAAATACCACAAACCGACCGTAGTCAGATTGGTAGTAGTCTGTGCCCCTTCGAAATCATCGATATAAAGAGCAGCGGATTCTTTTCGGCCGATGCTTCGGGCATAACCGGGAAGAAATTGTGCAAATTCACCATCAAAATGAATGTCTGAAACTGCTTTACTGCTGTAATTCGGCAAATAGTTCAGCCAGTCCGTAATCATCTGCGACTCTCTCTGGAAATTGGTGTTGAATCCCCAGATAGTATTGTTGATAGGCTCTTCACCGAAATTCACCTTGAATGTTTCCGAGCGTTCGCTCAGATTCAGCAGGGTGGCACCTACGACAAAATCCTTGTTGATGGAATAATCGGCATGCAGACCGACCATGGTCTGCGTTGTTCCCAGGGAATTCTCGCTTTCTACAGACACCGTGATGGGAGTCCCGGACTGCAGATAATTCTCATTGATGATACGGACCGTTCCTGCCGTATAATCCACGGTATAGTCTATGCCTTCTGTAAGCACGATACCTCCCGCCAGCACGGTGACAGAACCTTCGGACACATTATAGGCACCCAAGGAAATGTCTGCTCCGTAAGAGGATTTATACCTTCCTTCCAGGTAGAATTTGTTTTTGTTGGAATATTGCTGGGCTATAGTCTTGGTAAGAGAGTACAACGAATCGTAAGCGTAGATATCACCAGCTCCCGGACTGTCGGCCAATAGTTTCCTCAAATCTTTTCCGAAAGGTTCCGGATACGGAAAGAAAATCTTTCCGGATTCAGCCTGTATGGTACCGCCTTCCGTAGCTGCCCGATCAATAAAATCGAAAACTCCGTCCGGATAAGCGGCTTCCTGACTGTTCAAACGGTCCAAACCGAGGATGCGGATGATGGAATATCCCTGCATATCCTCTTTCACATGGGTAAAATAACCTTTCCCCACACCGTCATCTTCCCCTTTGTATAACACGTTCAATCGGAAATCCTCCTCAGAAACCTGATAGGCACCCAGGGAATAAACATTCTTCATCATCAGTTTCCACAAGGGAATACGCGTATTCACCGAAGTGCTGCGTAACAATTTAACCATGATACAGCCCGGTGCAACCACCTCGTTGGAAAATTGTCCGACCTGATACACATTCGGATCACCCGTCACCGTGTATTGAAAGGCGACGGCCAGCACCTGATCGGAATTCAGTTTGGTGTTCAAAGAAATAAAACCGAGTTTTGCATTGTAGGTGTATTCGTTGGACGTCAGCAGACGGGCATTCTCCACTTTCTCGAAATCTACACCGGAAGTCATTCCGCCACGGTAGGTCTTCATATAGGTGGAAGCATTGTTTACATTCCTCATCTGGCTGTAATCAATGCCCTGAAGAAAATCGTTGGCATTCGAATCCGGATAAATGCCATTGTTGTTGGAATGCACGTTGGCATTGTACGGATTGGGTTCGCCCAAATCGGCAATGGCGATGATGTTACGGTTCTGTTCCACAGCAGAACCTATATTGGTCTTCCACACCTCTATGCGGGTAATGGTGATTCTGGAATTGACCAAAGGAAGCGTACTCATGGCTTCCGCATAGTGATCATAGAAATACTGTGCCAGGAAAAAGTGCTTATCCTCTTCGTAATCGTCCGCCTTGAATTCGTACTCAGTGTACTCCGATCCGTTTTCCAACTGTATCTGCCGTTTGTCGCCCTTCTTTTGGGAAAGCACCGTGGTCAGCATCAGTTTGCCAAACTGCGTCTGTACCTTTGCACCAAACAGATTTTGAGAACCTTCAATCAGCGTACTGGCCAAAGGCATGGTGATATTACCGAATTCCAGTAGTTTAACGATTTCGTCCTCCTTGCCCTCATAATTCAGCTTGAACTTGTTCTCATCCAACATAGACACCTGCTTCGACTTGAAATTCATGTCATAGTGAATTTTGTCGCCTATGCTGGCCTTCAAACTCAATTGTATGTCTTCGTCAAAATCAAAACGAGTCTGTCTGCGCTGACGGACCGTAAATGCCTTGTTGTCCGTTTTATTATGCTCCAAGCCGAAGCGGAGTTCGATGGAACCCGTTGGCCGTATGCTAATTTTATCACTGCCGAAAATATCTTCGAACACTTCGCCCGGAATACGGATCTGCGGCAGTATGCCTCTTTTCCCGGTATCGCCCACTCCTACGCCGGCACGCTTGCGCCAATAGTCACGCATAGCCTTGTCCATGTCGTAATGCAAGTATTCATCCACGGAAAGTTCTGTGGCAGGGCCATAATCCGTGGATCCTATCTTACGTTGAAACTGATAGGAATTCGTTGCGGGATCATACGTCACCTGAGTGGTGATATTCTTGGGATCCTGCAATTGAAAGGGATGTGCTTTCTTCTGATCCAACGGATTTGTTGAAATTCCACGACTCCCCACTTTCGGTGTAACGGGAGTATCCAGACTCACTTCCGCTACTGTAAGATCAACGTCCCTGCCATATTCGGACATGCGAAAACGAGGCTGCGACAGCCAATGGCCGAACAGCCAAGTAAAAACAAAAGCAGCAATATACAGATGCAGTAACTTTCTCACTTGCTATATTTATAACATTTTCAAAGCCATGCGTATCAGATCCTCTACCGAAGCACTGCCACCGCAGGACTTTTGTGCCGCTCGTACTGCCTTGACGGCAGCCGGTTTGGCAAAGCCCAATTGGACCAATGCAGATAACGCTTCTTCTGCCGGTTTATTATCCACCGGCACAGAATTTGGCGCTTCATAACCCAATTTTTGCATTTTGTCCTTTAATTCCATTATCACCCTTTGGGCCGTTTTGGCACCTACTCCTTTTACAGAACAGACCACATCCGTATTTCCGGATGCGATGTGACCGGACAGTTCTTCCGCCGGAATGGCAGATAACATCATTCTGGCTGTTCCGGTTCCGATTCCCGACACCGATATCAGCAGGCGGAATATCTCTCTTTCATAATCGGAATAAAAACCGAAAAGAGTATGGGAATCTTCCTTGATGGACAGATATGTATACAGACGACAATTTGCTCCGACATCCGGCAAATGGGAATAGGTCGGAAGCGTTATATTGATCATGAATCCTACCCCTTGGCAATCTATCACCGCAAATGCGGGATTTTTTTCATCCAGTCTTCCTTCTATATGGGTTATCATAGTCCGTTTGTTTGTATATTTTCATCCGCAAGATACACGGGAGGCTCGTATGCAGCCTGACGTTCTTCATCAAAATACTTGATATAGCAACGCTTGCGCTTGTTCATCACATGACGGTACTGTTTCCAGTTCTGTATCGCTTTCTGATTGTTTTCCAGCATACCGGTGGTATCTACCGTCACCATGCCGTACCGGACCATTACAGGATAAGTTTCCGCTATCAGCAAACTGGCCACACCCTTTGGCTGGTATTCCGGCAGCACACCCGTCAGGAAAAGATCGATTACATCGTTTTTGCGACGGCTCCGCAAAATGGGAAGAAGACCTTTCCACAGATGTCCGTCCGCCCTCCGCATGGCCTGGCTCAAGGAAGGCACGGGAATGATACCGCCAACCAGACGTCCTTCCTCGTTGAGTACCAAATGCACGAAATCCGGATTAATGACAGAAAGATAGGAATCCAAAATGTACTCCATCTGTTCTTCGGTAAAGGCCGTAAATGAGAACAAATCATCAAATGCCGTATTGAACACACGGAAGAATTCGCGTCCGTATTTGCGGAGCATTTTCCGGTTCTTCACCTGCAGTACGGTCAGATGATAGCGTTCCTTGACAATGCGGGAGAGACGCACAGCTTTTTCTGGAACCTCGGGTTCGAGAAAAAGGTTGAACTCTACCCAATCAAGCAGTTTTTTATACCCAAGACGTTCGAAATGAGTCTGATAATAGGGCAGATGGTATACCGAAGCCACAGAGGCGCTTTGATCAAAGCCCTCCACCAACAGGGCCTGGGTGTCGACATTGGAAAATCCCAGCGGACCCATCACTGCTTCCAGACCCCTGGCACGCAACCAATCCTCTGCCGTGCGGAACAAGGCGTCCACCACTTCTTCGTCATCAATGAATTCAGGACGGGTGATGCGTCCGAAACGCTCTCCTTTTTTCTCGTTGTAGCGATGATGAATGATGGCTCCGATACGTCCGACGACCTTTCCTTCCTTGCGGGCATACCAAAAACAGGCTTCGCAATCCTTGAAAAAAGGATTGGCATCCGGATCGATATCCCGCATACCTCCCTTAATCAAAGGAGGCACCCAATACGGATTTCCCTTGTATATGGAAAACGGAAAGCGAACAAATACTTCCCTGTCCTTTTTTGACTTTACTTCAATGATTTCCATATCACTGTTGCTTATATTGTAACACTTCGTCACGCATGAATTCCAACGGAATTCCGGCCCGACGAAACATTTCTTCACTCTCGGCACCGGCATGGTACTTACACTCGCACACCACCCTGCGGATGCCGCAATTAATAATCATCATGGCACAGGTACGGCAAGGAGTCATACGGCAATAGAGTGTGGCTCCCTCCAGGGAAATACCCCGTTTGGCGGCCTGGCAAATGGCATTCTGTTCCGCATGTACCGTGCGCATGCAATGGGTTGTCACCGTTCCGTCCTCATGCAGCATTTGCTTCAGCTGGTGACCTACTTCGTCACAATGGGGCATACCCGCCGGAGATCCGACGTAACCTGTCACCAGAATCTGCCGGTCCTTGACGATAACACATCCGCTGCGACCACGGTCGCAGGTTGCCCTGCTGGCCACAGTATTGGCAATTTCCATAAAATACTCATCCCATGTAGGCCGCACGTAGACTGTTTTCTCCGTTTTCTGTCCGGCTGCACGGATTTTTTCCATCACCTCCTTGACCTGCTCGTACAGTTCTTCTCTGCTCCCGTCGTTATGAAAGACATAATCTGCCATCTGTATACACCGGCCGAGATTTTGACGGTTCGAATCGGCTGAATTCATTTCGCGTGCCTCATCGGCCAAAAAGGCATCATAATCAACATGATCCGTCTCTGTATGACGCAGACGTATCCTTTCATAGCGAGTCTTGGCATCGGCATCGACCGCGAAGAGATAAAAATTCGGATTTTTCCGCAAAGACAGCACTTCTCCTTCAGCACGCACACTTTCGATGATGCTGTTACCTCCATTTTTCTGAGCTATACGGAACAACTCGTCCGTAATATAGGATGGCGTGTTGGCAGCCCTCAGGGCATTGCCGACCATGGTCATGGAGTCCCTGTTCTCCGGCAGTCCGGCCTTACGGATTACTTCCAACAGATAATTTCTCACAGAATAGTGATGAAAACCCTCATTCTGCACCAAATAATCTACAATGGTTCCTTTCCCGGCTCCCAAAGTCCCCGTAATACCTATGATAATCATTTTTATTTCAAATAATTAAAATCATCCGAGTACAATTTCGGACAAAAATCCTGTAACTTACAAAAGTAATCATTTTTTCAATACAGAATCCAAGGTTTTGCACTTCAAAATTTATTATCTTTGCATTTGTAACTTTAAAATGGAATACACATTATGGATTACATGGAAAATCAAGAGAATCAATTCAATGAAAATGAATATGAGCCTACCTTCTCCCAAGAGGACAGTTCGGAGAATGCCGATTCTGCTCCCAAACGTTCCGGATGGCTGGTCGCACTTTGCGTGCTGACATTCATCGGCAGCGGTTTCAGTTTTCTGGGATACCTGCTGTGCACAGCCGGATACGGTTTTCTGCCGGATATCATGGAACAGACAAAGGATATGATGAGCCAGATGTACGGAGACGAAATGGACTTTTCGGAAGCCCTGCAGGTACAGTCCAGAGCCTACTACGCTTTACTGAGCCTATTGTATGGAGCATCTGTCGTGGGGGCTGCTCTGATGCTGGGACTCCGCAAAATCGGATTCCACACCTACACCATTGCGCAGGCACTGTTGCTGATTGCACCGGTCGTTCTCATCCATTCTCCTTTCTCCTGGGGAGACCTGATGCTGACCGCCGCCTTTGTGATATTATACTCTACTTTCCTCAAACAGATGCGATAGCATGAACGGGGTTCAGGAACAATTCCGGGAGGCCTTTCCCATTTTGAAGCAAGAGGTACACGGCAGGCCGTTGGTATACCTCGACAACGCGGCTACCACACAAAAGCCGGAAGCCGTATTATCGGCCATAAACAACTACTACCGGCAAACCAACAGCAATGTGCATCGGGGTGTCCACTACCTGAGCCAGATGGCAACCGAAGCTTACGAACAGGCACGGCAATGCGTGCAACACTTTCTGAATGCTGCCCACTCCCATGAAATTGTTTTTACACGTGGGACAACGGAATCGGTCAATCTGGTGGCATCCTGCTTCGGAAAAGCTTTTTTGAAGAGCGGTGACGAGATCATCAGCAGTTACATGGAACACCATTCCAACATTGTTCCCTGGCAAATGGCAGCCAAAGACATCCGGCTGCGTCCTATTCCATTGTTGGAAAACGGACAACTGGACATGAATGCCTATAGGTCTCTGTTTTGTGAAAAAACAAAAATAGTGGCAGTTTCACAGGCTTCCAATGTCTTGGGGACCATCAATCCCATCAGGGAAATCATACGCATTGCACACGAGCACGGTGTGCCCGTACTGGTAGACGGTGCCCAAGGAGTCAAATGCTGCATCACCGATGTACAGGACCTGGACTGCGATTTCTATTGTTTTTCCGGACACAAAATTTATGCTCCCATGGGCATAGGCGTTTTGTATGGAAAGGAAAAATACCTGGATATTCTCCCTCCCTATCAGGGTGGAGGTGACATGATTCAGCATGTCGGATTCGACCGGACCACCTACAACAGCCTTCCTTTTAAATTCGAAGCCGGCACACCCAATGTAGGAGGTGCAGTCGGACTGCAGGCTGCATTGGAATTCATAGCAGGTTTCGGACACGACCGGCTGATACGCACAGAAGAAGAATTAACAGTCTATGCCACCGACGAACTGAAGCAGATTGAAGGCTTGCGCCTGATTGGCACTGCTCCCGAGAAGGCCGCAGTACTCTCCTTTCTCATCGATTCCCTCCACCCTTCCGATGTGGGTACACTGATTGATCAAATGGGTATAGCCGTTCGCACCGGCCACCACTGCTGCCAACCCCTGATGGAGAGTCTGGGCATTCCCGGAACGCTGAGAGCATCTTTGGCTGCCTACAACACCACAGAAGAAATCGACCGGCTGATCTGCTCGCTACGAAAAGCCATTGACATGCTGCGATAGTAAAACCCAAGCGGTACACATAAAAAAAAGCGTTCTTTACGGAACGCTTTTTTTGTTTAGGCCTTTCTGAACTTATTGTCTGACAACTTTCAGAACCTTCAGCGTCTGATCGCCGGTCATCACTTTCAGCACATAGCAGCCGGCGCTGTAGTCCGACATGGAAAGGACAGTTCTGCCATCCGACAAAGACTGGACATGCAGACGGCGACCGCTGAGGTCATACACTTCCACCCTTTCTGCGGCAACTTCTGCCTCCACATACAATTGATCGGAAGTCGGATTCGGATACACTCTGGCTTCGGAGCGATTGCCCATTTCTGCTATACCTACGCTACCGATGTGCAGTGTCGACAATTGGGACACACCGCAGGCATTGAACGCCTGAACGGATACTGACCCCGTATCGCCATCGGACATATTCCGCAAAGCAAAGATATAATCGTCCGAAACGCCGATGGGCTTCCAATTTTCGTTGGTATAAGTCCATTCATAGTAAAAAGCGTTGGGAACGGCACTGATCCAATACGTATTCTTGCCTTCTTCGTACAGGTCCTTTTTGGTGTAGATTTCACCGGGATAATACGGAGCCCTGTCATCTTTGATCAGTTTCAGTGTGACAATGGAGTCACATCCGCTCTTCGTATGCATCACAACCCTGTAGGTGCCGGCTTCAGAGAATACAGAATCCCCGATTTTGTAGGAAGCGTTGCTGGCGCAGAAATGATCCGTCATGTCCACCATATATGCCTTGGTCGTACGGAGACGGAAAAAGATAGTACTATCGCAACCATGGATGGTTTTCAAAGGAATCGTATAATCTCCGGATTCTGTATACAGACGTCCGTGACGCTTGAACGGGAGTTGGGTCTCGCAAATGGTCATCACATCCGTATCATTGTAAATCGGAGTGAAAGTAATGAAAATAGTGATGTTACTGTCACAACCGAACACCGTAGCCCTACGTCCGTGTATGGTCAAACGATCCAGCCAAGTAGCGCTCTCAGGCAGATTGAAACCATAGTTGCTATAGCCTGCTCCCTGACATGTGGTATCATATATAACCACACTATGGGGCTCGGCCGTAGCCACATGCAGGTCAATAATACTGTCACATCCGTAAATGCTCTTCATATTGACCACATAGGTTCCGGAATCTGTAATGATGCGGTCTCCGCAAATATAGGGAAAATCATTGGTGCAAACATAGATGTAACGGGTTATGCGGTATTTGGGTTCCACAACTGCTTCCACCCGTACGATGCTATCGCAGCCCTTGCTGGAAACGAAGGGAACATCCTTGCTTCCCTGATCCAGAATATAAATAGGACCATATTTGTAAGGCAGCGAACTGGCACAAAGGTGCAATGTGTCGAAAGTCAACGGATACTCATAGGTTTCCAAGGTAAGGAAAACAATGCTGTCGCAGCCTTTGGCTGTCAAAGCATCCACCTGATAGTTACCGGGTTCGGCATACCATTTGGACCCGTAATGATACGGATAGGCACTGGGGCATATACGGACCGTATCGAATAAGGCATAAGCCTGATTGACAGAAAGATCCAAATTAATAATACTATCGCAACCATTGACGGATTGCAACGGGATGCGGTAGTTGCCGGCTGTGGTCAGCACTCTTCCCCCGTAGGTATAGGGAAGTTCAGATGAACAAATGGTCAAACCTGTGTTCTTCTCATAAGAAGGAAATATGACCAAAGTTACGTAGACAACGCTGTCGCATCCACTCACCGATTTAAGGTACTGCATCTTCAGCGAGGTTCCCACAGGCTGCGTAGCGGGAATCACCAAAGCTCCGTAGTTGTACGGCAACTCGGACTGGCAAAGTTGCAAGGTGTCATACACCTGGTAGGATTGTCCTACGTTCAACGTCAAATAGATAACCGTATCCGTACCCATTCGGAGCACATAGGTACCGCTGGGTGTCCCTGCTTGAAAAGTCGTATCCCCATACACATAGGGAAAATCACTAGAACAAAGATTCACCGTATCGACTCCATTGAAAGCAGAATCTGCGACAGTCAAACCGGTGGCATAGGCATCGCATACTCCGAATACCAGCAAGCAAAGGCAGGAAATGTGGGCAACAAATTTCTTCATCGAATTGTATTCCATTGAAAATGTTAATAAAATATGACCAATATATTAAAAAAACAAGTGCAAAAGTAGTCAAAAAAGACACGTCCTCCTGCCCTTGTTTTCACATTTTATAAACAACTCACGGTGAATCAAAAGAACTGCTTCACCCGCTCAAAAAAAGTCGTCCTTTTTTCGTTTTTCGGTTCAAATTCTTCCGCTCCGTTCCATTGCTCCAGAATCTGTTTCTGCTCCTTGTTCAGGTTTTTGGGAATCCAGACATTCACGTTCACGATTAAATCTCCCTTTTCATAGGAACGAAGACCGGGAAGTCCCTTGCCATTCAGACGCAGCATTGTTCCGGGTTGGGTTCCCGGAGCAATTTTGATCCTCGCCTTTTGGTCAATGGTCGGAATATCCACTGTCGCCCCAAGTACGGCCTGAGGAAAACTGATGTAATAATCCAGATACAGATTGACTCCGTCTCTTTCGAACAGGGGATGCTTCACTTCTTCCACCAACACATACAAATCGCCGGGGACTCCGCTGTTCGGAGCGGCATTTCCTTTTCCGCTCATGCTCAGCTGCATTCCGTCCGATACACCGGCAGGGATCCGGATATTGATGATTTCCTCACCCTTCACAACGCCGTTTCCTGCGCAATGGGGACACTTGTCCGAAATCACCTTTCCGCTTCCATGGCAATGCGGACATTCGCTCTGCATCTGCATGGCACCGAAAATGGACTGCTGTACCCTTACCGTATAACCGCTGCCATGACAAGTTGGACAAGTTTTTACGGCATCGGGAGATTTTGCACCCGTACTTCCGCATTTGGGACATTGGACGTATTTCTGCACCTTGATGTTTTTTTCCACACCCTTTGCGATTTCCTCCAAAGTCAGTTTGACCTTGACCCGGAGGTTGGAACCTTTCTGCACAGCCCTGCGGCCTCCGGAACGGCTTCCTCCGAAACCGCCCATGCCTCCGATACCGAACTCTTCAAACAAATCTCCGAAATGGCTGAATATATCACCCATATCAAAACCTTGGAATCCGCCGCCACCGGCAGCGCCAGACATGCCAGCATGTCCGAAACGATCGTATCGCTGACGCTTTTCCGGATGACTCAAAACCTCGTAAGCTTCTGCAGCTTCCTTGAATTTTTCTTCTGCCTCCTTATCGCCTGGATTTTTATCCGGATGATATTGTATGGCCTTCTGCCTGTATGCCTTCTTTATCGTTTGTTCGTCCGCATCCCTGGCGACACCCAACACCTCATAATAGTCGCGTTTTTCCATGAAGTCCTCCTATTGGTAAATCACTACTTTTGCATAGCGTATCACCTTGTCGTTCAACTTATATCCCTTTTGTATTTCATCCATGATGTGATTTTTATCCTCCTCCGTGGGAGCCGGAATCGTTGTCACCGCCTCGTGGAAATCCACGTCGAAAACCTCACCCACAGCCTGAATTTCTTCCAATCCCTGCTGCTTGAGATAGGTTTTCAGCTTTTGGTATATCAAATTCATACCCTCTGAATCCGAAATTTCCGAATCGGCATTTTTCTCCTTTTCGTACTTGAGAGCGCGCTCCATGTCATCCAACACGGGAAGCAGACCCAGTATGATCTTTTCGGAGGCGTTCTTGATGATGTCCAGTTTTTCGCTGTTCGTCCGACGGCGATAGTTATCGAATTCGGAATACAGACGGATGTATTTGTCGTGTAACTCGGCCTTTTCTGCTTCGGCTTTTTCTTTTTCCAACTGCAGAGCCTCCATCTTTTTTCCGTTTTTTTCTTTTTTGCGGAAGCCCTCCTTCTTCGTATTGCTCTCCTTTTCCGTTTCAACGGACTCCGATGCGGTCTCCGTCACGGGCTGTTCTTCCATTTCCTGTTTTTCCTGCTTGTCTGTTGCTTCTTCTTTCATATCTGCCTTTCTTGAATTTGCCGGCATAATGGCAAATAGTTTGCCATACCGGTCCTACTGACACTTTGGCAGGAATCAGTTTCTGCCAATCATATTTTCCGGTTTCACCCAAGCCTCAAAATCCTCTTTGGAAACCAGACCGAGTTCCAAAGCGGCATCTTCCAGGCTCAAATCATGACTATATGCATAACGGGCAATTTCGGCAGCATGATGATATCCGATATGAGGGTTCAGAGCGGTTACCAGCATCAGAGAATGGTCCAGATTCTCCCGAATACGTTGCTCGTTGGCTGTGATTCCGCTCACGCAATGAATTTCAAATGAGCGGCAAGCATCGGCCAGCAACTGCGCTTCCAATAATACATTGTAGGCAATGACCGGCATGAATACATTGAGTTGCCAATGTCCCTGCATACCGGACACGGAAACAGTCGCGTCACATCCCATAAGCTGGGCACATACCATACAGAGAGCCTCGCACTGGGTGGGATTGACCTTTCCCGGCATGATGGATGAACCCGGTTCATTCTGAGGAAGCACGATTTCACCGATACCGCAGCGGGGACCGGAAGCCGACAAACGGATATCATTGGCTATTTTGGTCAGACTGACAGCCAGTTGTTTCATAGCAGCCGAGGTTTCCACCAAAGCATCGTGAGACGACATGGCCTCGTATTTGTTGGCAGCCGGACGGAAATCTTTTCCCGTAAACTGGCGGATATAGTCCACGCAACAGACATCGTAAGCGTCAGGCGTATTCAGCCCGGTTCCCACCGCTGTTCCTCCTATGGGAAGCTCCATCAGATGAGGAAGACTACGTTCCAAGGCATCCGTTCCATATGCCACTTGGGCTGCATAGGCGGAAAATTCGCTCCCCAGACGCAATGGAGTGGCATCCTGCATATGGGTTCTTCCGATTTTGATGATGGAGCGGAAAGACTCCGCCTTTGCCTCCAGCGAATGCTGAAGACTCCTCAATGCCGGAATGGTCTGATCGGACAGATGAATAGCTACAGCCATGCGCATGGCCGAAGGAAAAACGTCGTTGGTTGACTGAGATTTGTTCACATCATCATTCGGAGAAAGAAAAGTTCCCTCTCCCAAAGTCCGTCCCCTCAGCACTTCTGCCCGATTGGCAATCACCTCATTCACATTCATATTGGTTTGAGTACCGGAACCGGTCTGCCATACCACCAACGGGAACTGCTCATCGAGCCTGCCGGCCGTGATTTCATCACAGACCTGGGCAATAGCATCGCGCTTTTCCTCCGGCAACACCCCCAGACGGGCGTTGGCATAGGCTGCCGCTTTTTTGATAACGGCCAGATTGCTGATCACCTCCATCGGCATGCGTATATCACCTATCTTGAAATTCTGGTACGACCGTTGGGTTTGCGCGCCCCAATATTTATCGTCAGGGACGGCCACTTCCCCCATGGTATCTTTCTCTATCCTCGTCTTCATAAAATACAATTACTTTATAAACAGAATTTTTCCACATGATTTTTCCTTACCTGAAGCATCGCTGACATGAACGAAATAAACACCCGTAGCGACCCGTCTGCCGTCAAAACGGCAGCCGTTCCATACAGCGGTACCTCCATTGGAAAGCGTACGGTATACCAAGCCTCCGTGCACGTCGGTAATCTTCACCTCAGACGCATCTTCCAAATCACAAATGGAGATCCACCCGGTATAATCCTCCCGAACCGGATTCGGAAACACTTTCAGATGACTGTAGTCCTTGGCCGGATCCGTGGCTGTATACCGAAAGGACTCAAGTCCCTTATCCGTACCTATGAACACTTCTCCGCTCGAACCCACTATGGCTATATCCCGTACATTGTTTGATATCAGAGGGCTGTTTTCCTTGGTAAAATGCAGCAACTCCGTTTCACCATCCTCCGACAACAGGAATACACCTGCATTTTCAGTCCCTATCCATTTACGGTTACCCGGATCCACTTTGATACAACTGATGGCCTCATTGTAAAGCAGCAGCTCCGTCAAACTGTCCATGGTCACCCGGGGTGCATAGGGAAGCGTACCCGGATAGTCAAACAGACGGGAAGGAGAATAGTATATCTTTATTCCTTTGTCGGTTCCCAACCAGATTTCTCCATCCTTATCCTCCGCAATGCAATATATATAGGAAAAAGCACCCGTTTCCTCCGTCAGGGAAATGTTCAACTGTACCAGACGGTCATCGGATGTATTGGCAAGCGTTCCGTGCGGATCAAACAACAGCAGAGATGACTCTCTGTTGCCTGTCATCCAGACCCATCCCCGGTGATCCACCAAAATACTCCCGACAACGGCACCGGTCGTTTGACGTATGTTGTAGCGGAACCATTCACCTTTGGGAGTTTTTACACAGAGTGGATTGGAAGACAAAGGATTAAGCACCCACAGATTCCGATTGGAATCCATGCACATCCGCCCTGCACGCACGTTGCCGTAATACGGCTCCAAAGTAGAATTGAGGGAATCGTACAAAGTAATCTCCCCGCCTTTCAAATGCAGCAATCCGTGCAGATAGGAACTGATGTAGCATTCCCTAGGGTCGGAAGAAGGGAGCAACACATCCATGGAAGCCCGGTAAGCCACATCCACATAGGTATTGATCCATCGTTGATTATGGTATACGCTCAACAAGATATGCGACCACACTGGAGTCCACCCGTTATGCGGAGCTTCATGCACCACGGCCAAAGTAGAATTGTTGGCATCCATGGCCCATACGCCATCCGTCAGCGGGCCTTCCAGATTGTAATACTGAGGCTGGTCTGTCCACAACTGCCGGACCAGTCCGTGCTCGTAATCCGCCAGCCACAGATAACCGTCATCGCCCAACAGGGCGTTCTGAGGTTCTTCAGAACCGAAGGCTATTTTTTTGGCAAGTTTACCGTTTTCCAAAGAAGTGTATGCATACGCTGCATTCCAGTATGTAACAATCAGACAGCCTCTGGATACACACATGTTGCGGACCTCTTCGTATCCGGCTATCTCCTGAAGCATCCAACGGCCATTCCTGTAAGCATAAAGAGCATTGGAACGGGTTACGGCTTCCGTATGAAAGGTTGAATCCGCATTCCATACCGTATCGTTGTCCAGAAAAGCAGACCGTACAGCGTACACAGCATCTCCATAGGATTCCAATTGATCAACCTGCACATCGGCAGGCAATCCGTCGGCACTACAGCGAATCCAAGTGGAAAATTGGGCTATTTTTCTATTGGACAATGTATTCCAATATATACCCTGAGCGGTGGCCGCATAAATGGTATCACCTTTAATACAGACATCACGCACGGACAACACCTGATTCTGCGACTGGAAAGTCCAGCTTTCCTTGATGTAATGCCGGGCCATATCCACCACCATCAGCCCGAAACCGGTAGCCAGATAAGCTTTGTGATCACGGATGCAGACATTGTAAATGGTTTTGTCACCGGCCATTTGCTTCTCGTAAAGGTCCGGCAGACTATAGACCTGCCCTTTGCTGTAAAAATCCAAATTCGAATTGGCATAGCATATCAGGACTGTTTCCAGGGAATCATCCGCATAAATTCGGGAAATTCCCACATCCGAAAGGCCTTCCGTAATGCCAAGACGTCGGCACAATCCATCCTTCAGATCGAGAGAATAAAGCGAATTGGTAGTGGCAACGAAAATTTCGTCTCCCAATTGAAGCAGATCCAAACCTTCCGAATAGGAAAAATGAGTATTCCACTGCCCGATAGCGATATCAGACTGGGCCTTCACCCCTTGCATCGCCAACAAAAACACAACGATTGCGGATATTGATATTTTTCTGCCCATATAATTTATTATCTAACGGATCAAATTGACCATTCCCCTTCGGGAAAACATATTTTTGGCATCGATTCTATACGTCAGCTGATACACATATATTCCCGGACGGGCAGGCTTTCCATCGATATTTCCGTCCCATCCTTCATCCGGATGATGAGTTTCAAACACCAACTGCCCCCAACGGTCAAAGATCAAGAAAGAATACTCGGTAGCATCCACATGCAGATTCACCGGTCTGAACACCCTATTGTCCTCAATGGCACTGGAAGGAATGAAACTATTTGGAATATAAGTTGTTGATGATTTAAATACCTGGACCGTATTGGAATGACATTCCTCTTCAAAAGGCAACTCTGCATGGCTTCCGCTGGCGGTCACTCGGTAGAGGTAACTGCTGCTTTTTCCGTCGTTCTTCCACACATCATCCCTGTATAGTGCAACCACAGAGGGCAGTACTGTCAGCAACTCGAAATCTGACTGCTCTGAAGATTTTCGATAAACCGTGTAATCATCCGGACTCCGCCCGAACCCATCATAACTGCTCCAATTCAACAGGTTTTCGTCATCGGATGGTTCGGATACCGTCAACAGGATATTGTTTCCGACTTCCGAAACCGCAAACGGGAATTCGCATTCATCGGAAATTCCGACCTGATACAGATAGGTCTGATGAGAAACATCCAGCCCCTTTCGTTCCCAAATATAGGTATTTCCGGATTTTACCGAAGTGTCCAGGGGAAGAAACTGGCTTTCACCGGATTTTTTTCCGTAAAGAATCACCGTTCGGAAATCAACGGAATCAGGGACATAAGCCTTCACTTCCAGCTGACGGTCACCTGTCACACTGACCGAACGGAGGTACACTTTGCCAGAGCCCAATTGACGATAAAATTCAACAGGTATCAGGGAAGAAGTGGAAGAACAACTGCTATCCGCATTCCACACCCGCACATAAAACACGAAGGAATGCATCACATCCAAGCCGCCGCATGTATGCCGCACTTCCGCGCCACGACCCGTTCCTATGCAATAAAAAGGTCCGCCCTCCTCACTGACAAACACTTCATAAAATGCGCAGCCTCCGGGCAGATGGTCGTACGCATTCCACTGCAGGTGAACCAGACTATCGCATTTTTGCGTGGTAGCTGACAAATGCAAAGTGTGGTGCACCTCCCCTAAAGGGCTGGCATTCCGGCAGGTATCAATGGATGCAATGCGGTACTCCCACACTTGATCTGGCGAATGCAGGCTATCAATATAATGGGTATTGCCGGCTCCATACAGAGTATCCAAGACCTTCCAGATACCGTCTTCGTACACGTAAGCAATGTAACCGAACACATCTGCAGAAGCGGAAGCCTGCCATCCGAGTTCGCAATAATGGTGCTGAGGATGCAGACTCACACTGTCCAGACGCGCTGTATCCGGTGCCGTATAATCCGAAAAATAATCTTCGCACAAGGGAGAAACAAAGCGACAACCGGCGACCTTCGTCTCCAACACATAGGAAAGAGTATCTCCGCACACCGTCACTGTATCTGTAAAAAACGTCTGACGGGTGACAGTCACGGGATCATTGCCCGCCCCCCTGCGATACAGAGTAAAAGAAGGCAAGGAATCGGGATGCAGACCGGTATGTGCTGGCCGCATCCAAGTCAGCCGGGCTATTCTTCCCTGCACATTTTCCATATACAGCGAAAGTGTGGAAACCGTATCCGATTTCTCAGAACCCGAGCAGACGAAGTAATACCGGGGAACAGACTGCGCTCCGGCTTTTCTGTGCACACATGTCATTTGCGAAGCATCTTCCACCGTCTCTTCCAAAACGTAAGGACCAGACTTTGCTGCCGATGTATAGATATCGTACCGGCAAGCGGACGGCGACGTCCCGTTCCATTGCCAGGACAAGGACACGGAACCGGAATCCCCGACTGCAACCGAAGTGATGGACAAGTGCTGTGCGGAAAGCATTCCAATCCAGCACAACAACAGCAATATCGAGCAGATTTTTTTTGACATTAGGCCACAAATTTATACATAATAGTGCCGGATATAACGAAAACCAAATCCCAATTATTGCCTCCACGCACTTTTGTTGTTTTTTTTTACGAACACAGCCGTTTGTATTGAAATTATGTTTACTTTTGTAAATTGATAGAATAGGTTTGGATTTTCATCTTCAAAGTTAAAACGAATTATCATGGCTTACTATTACGAAGAAGTATCTCACACATTCAGCGAGTATTTGCTCGTTCCCGGATATTCGTCGGCCCAATGTATTCCGGCCAATGCCGTACTGAAGACCCCCATCACCCGGTTCAAAAAAGGAGAAAAACCCGCCATTACCATGAATATACCCTTGGCCTCGGCTATCATGCAGTCCGTATCGGACGACAATATGGCCATTGCCCTGGCTAAAGAAGGCGGTATATCCTTTATCTTCGTATCCCAAAGCATAGAAAGCCAAGCCGAAATGGTCCGTCGCGTCAAGAACCACAAGGCAGGCTTTGTCCGCAGCGATTCAAACATACGGCCGGACCAGACCCTCAAGGATATACTGGAATTGGAAGAAAAGACAGGACACTCCACCGTAGCCGTCACCGACGACGGCACGGCCAACGGACACCTGATCGGCATCATCACGGACAGAGACTACCGGGTGAACCACATGAGCCTGGACACGCCCGTATCTTCTTTCATGACTCCTATCGAACAGATTATTTTCGCAGAAGAAGGTGTCAGTCTTTCTGAAGCCAACGAAATAATCTGGAAGCATAAGTTGAACACCCTTCCCGTACTTGACAAGGAAAAAAGACTGGTGGCTTTCGTTTTCCGCAAAGACTACGAATCCCATCAGGAATGTCCGCTGGAACTTTTGGACAGCCACAAACGCTACATCGTAGGAGCCGGTGTCAACACCCGGGACTATGAAGAACGCATCCCCGCTCTGGTAGAAGCCGGTGCAGATATTCTCTGCATTGATTCTTCCGAGGGATATTCCGAATGGCAGAAACGCACCATTGATTTCGTAAGAACCCGCTATGGAGAAGATGTCAAAATCGGAGCCGGAAATGTAGTGGATGCGGAGGGATTCCGTTTTCTGGCCGATGCCGGAGCCGACTTTGTCAAAGTGGGCATTGGCGGCGGTTCCATCTGCATCACAAGAGAAACCAAAGGAATCGGCAGAGGCCAAGCTACCTCCGTCATTGAAGTAGCCAAAGCCCGAGACGAATATTTCAAAGAAACCGGCATCTATGTACCCATCTGCTCAGACGGAGGTATCGTACATGATTACCATCTCACTTTAGCACTGGCCATGGGCAGCGATTTCTGTATGTTGGGACGCTATTTTTCCCGTTTTGACGAAAGTCCTACCAACAAGGTGGTCGTCAACGGAAACTTCATGAAAGAGTACTGGGGCGAGGGCTCGGCCCGCGCCCGCAACTGGCAGCGCTACGATTTGGGAGGCAGTGCCAAACTTTCCTTCGAAGAGGGAGTGGACTCATACGTGCCTTATGCCGGAAGTCTGCATGATAATTTGAGCATTACCTTGAGCAAGGTCCGATCTACTATGTGTAACTGCGGAGCACTGAGCATTCCGGAACTGCAGCAAAAAGCAAAACTGACGTTGGTTTCCTCTGTCAGCATCATAGAAGGAGGCGCTCACGATGTGGTTTTGAAGGACAAAAATGTTACTCCGGTAAAATAAATAAAAAAAAACAGAAAAAATATAGCAAAAAGCATACGTTTTCCGTCTTAGTTTTAGATTGGATTGTAAAAACAGCAAAACGAAGAATACATTAAAATAATTAGGTATATTAATATGAAGAGACTCATTATTTTCAGCATGCTGCTGTTATGGTGCGGATTCTGTGCCAATGCACAGAGCGCGAAATTCTCAGCAAACCAGACTGTAGGTTGCGTCCCTATGATTGTTGATTTCACCGACCAATCGACAGGTGGACCAGTGGCTTGGTCTTGGGATTTCGGAGATGGCTCCACTCCCTCTACCGTTCAACAACCGACCAAAACCTATTACAGTGCCGGAACCTATTCTGTGAAACTGACCGTTTACTATGGTGACGGAACATCCAAGGATACGACTTACACCAATTACATCAAGGTGTCAGCCGGTCCTCAGATCAGTTTTACCGCAGCTCCGGATTCTGTGTGTCCGGGAGAATTGGTGAATTTCACCGAAAGCATTGCTGATCCTAGCATTGTCAAAAGCATATTGTGGGACTTCAAGGATGGAGGTATGAGCACCAATTCAAAGCCCTCCCATGCTTATGCGAACTCCGGGACCTACCGTCCCGTACTGAGGGTGACGGATACCCTGGGTTGTACAAGCACAGACTCCGTCAGCAAGACTATTTTCGTAAAACCAAAGCCTAAAGCAAACTTTACTTCCAACGATTCCATTTTCTGCGTCAAGGCTTCAGGTGATAAAAAGATGGTGAATTTCGTCAGCACATCCTCATCCGATGTGGTTTCCTATGAGTGGTCATTCGACAACGGGAATACCAGCACCTCGAAGAACCCGTCAGAGACCTTCTCCTGGGGAGACTATGACGTGACACTGATCGTCAAATCTTCCAATGGATGTACCGATACTCTTACCAAACCGGGCTACGTCTCTGTAAACCTCTTCGGTGCCCAATTCAATGTTACGGATACCGTAGTTTGTTCCGTCCCTGGAAAGACTACCTTCACCGGATCTGGAGGATCCAGATATGACTGGAAGACTTTCGATGAAAACGGCGGTGTGGTAGCCGAAAGCATCGGAGGCAGTTTCTCTCCCGAATATAAAAATACCGGAAGATACAGCGTACAGCTGATTGCTACCAGCCAGTTAGGCTGCACGGATACCGTATATATCAAAGATTATATCTGGGTATTTGATGAGATCAAACCGGATATCGTCATCAAGGATACCCACCACTGCAATCCCAATGCCACCATTTACTTCCTTGACAAAACAAATTATGACAGCGGCAACGATTTGGGATATGGAGGAACTATCTGGAATTTCGGAGACGGTTCCGCCAACCAGTCTGGAGACTCCGTTACCCACGTCTTCGGTTCATTCGGCATATTCAAAGTAACAGCCTATGTAACGACCCCCTATGGTTGCCGTTTGAAAAATTACGAACAAAAAGTGAGCATTTATCCCATCAGTACGGTGGGTGAAATGCTGGATCCTGCTCCTCCTATGCCTCCTGGGGGATGCGTTCCTCACGAAATCACCGTCGGTTCTATTGACGACTCATTGATTACCTCCTCTCCCATCACCAATTACACCTGGTTGTGGGGAGACGGTGACACCACAGACACAAAAATGGTCAACAACGGGACACACGAATACACCGATACCGGAAATTTCCTGGTTTACCTTCAGATAACCAATGAACAGGGATGTGTGTTCAATGTGTTCATTCAGGTAATTCCTGTGGGCAAACCTCCTTTGAACGTATGGTCGTTCATTGACCCGGGAACCAAATGTATCAACGACTTCAATATTACCGTATCTGCCAGAGACTCCATGTGCCTTGACTCCATTTTCAGAAGCGGTAGATTTGTCGGATTCGACACCATTCCCTGTGCTGGTGTGTACGCGAACTCCTGGAGTTGGCTGGATCCCATGGGAAATCCCATAGGCTCCGGAAAGCAGAGTTCCTTGAGCGGTAAATCGTTCGGATCCGTAGGACCCGTGGCATGGTCATTGTCACCCAGCCACAACCAATGCTCCGGTTCGGGTCCCGATACCAGCAACATAGGATACATCTGCCCGCCTGCTGCGAAAATACAGTATCCTATGCCCAACCCCATGACACAGCAAGACCCGATTTACTGTGACTATCCGACCATCGCCTGCGCCGACGGATCCAAGAATCCCTGCGGCTGGTTGTGGCATTTCGGCAACGATTCCACAGACAAAAATACCGGTGTGTGGTGGGAAGGCGATACCAGTCTGCAACAGAGCCCTACCTACAAATACAAACCCGGACAATACGTCTACGACAAGAACGGAGCCATTACCATCCGTCTGTGGACTTTCAACAACGATACCGATTCGACCAGTGCAAACTTCAATCCTTGCAAATACTGCGAAGACTCTGCCACTCAGATGATTTACATTTCGCATGCCGATATGCGCCCGGTTGCCACGAGTTTGGATTCCACACCGCTGACAACTCTGTGCCAGCAGGATGCCATCCTGATTTGGGACTCCACTAACTGCTCCACTGCCCTGGCCACTTGGGGTATCCACATCGTCGACAGCCTCCGCAATACCGACGTTCCTCTTCAGGGAAAATGTCCGCCTTTCGGAGTCAAACTCAATCAGCAGACTCACCAATACGAAATGACACGATCACCATACAAACACCGGTTTGACGAATATGGAGTATATCATATTATATTGGTAGATACCTGTGCATACGGTTGCGGACGAGGAGACGTATACGTCGGACTGGCCGATACAGACTGGCCAACGGGTACCCAGTTGGAAGGACGTATTGACACCATCCGTCTGGTCGTCAATCCGCGAAGCATACCCAATGTGATTGTACCTCAAACAGGTTGTGCAGGCGATTCCATCCAGTTCCTCGATGCGAGTTCCACTGACGAGCCCTTTGAGAACTACAAAATCACGAATTACCTGTGGAACTCCGCCAGTAAGACGGATACAGCCCAGAACCCCTATTTCGTATATACCACCGGCGGTGTGTTTGACGTTTCTCTGAAAGTCACCAACGAAATGGGATGCGACAGCACAGCCATTTTCAAGCGCAAGATCTCCATCTATTCCGTGAATGCCTCCTGGGTGTTGGCTACCGGCAAATACGAGGCTTGCAACAAAATTCCCATCACTTTCCTGAGCAAGGTCAGCACCTATCCGCAGTCTTCCACTCTGCAGTACGAATGGGAATTCAACAAAGGTAAAAAGTTGTGGAATTCCTCCAAGAAGGTGACCACCAAAAACGCTGTTTGCTCCTTCAATGTGGATTCTACAATGTATGTAACCGTTACGTTGACCGTAACCGATACCGTGAGCGGGTGCAGAAGTTCCTATACTGACTCGATTCTTATCCGCAAACCCATGTCCGAATTCTACTCTGACGATCATATTTCCGCCTGCCCTGAATTGCAGGCCCCGTTTATTGATCAATCCTATGTCAGCTCTTCTTACGGAAACACCTCCATCAAGAAATGGGAATGGTTCTTTGAGGACAAGAAAGATACGGCCTATTCTACTATACAAAACCCGACTCACATCTACACCTACGCAGGCATATACGATGTTTCCCTTGTCGTCACCGATGACTATGGCTGCACCGATACCAACTACAAAAAGGATTATGTACAGATTCAGGGACCTTACGGAGAATATACCATGGACACACTGTCCGGATGTTCACCCTTTACCGTACAGTTCAGTTTCAAGGTGCAGGATGCCGATACGCTGAAACTGGTTACCGGTGACGGTAACACCCGTGTCATCACCAACAAAGCCAGCATGCAGATGCCTCTGCGATACACCTACTCTTCCGCAGGACGCTACATTCCGGTAATCCAACTGATCAAATGGGTGACCGACCAGAACGGTACGCGCATCTGCTGCAACCGGACCTTCGTACCCGAGGACACCATCTGGGTCATTGACCTGAACCCTTGGTTTGAAATCAAAGACCTCTACTGCAAAGGCGTGCCTATTACATTCAACAACTTAACGGATACCATACACAACAACTTAAACCCGAGTGATTTAGCTGAAGTAGATTCTATATACTGGTCCTTCGGAAACAACACCTTCGATTCCATCAATTTTCACGGAAGCACTCAATACGATTCTGCAGGAACTTATGATGTTCGTCTGTGGGCCAAAGCAAAGACATGTAACAAGGCTACGACCCGTCAGATTAAAGTGATGGAATTCCCGGATATAGAATTCACGCATAGCGACACGTCCAATTGTATTTCCCTGAATGTAGAATTCGAGGCCGGAAATCTGAATGGCGAAGAAAAACAGTTTGACTGGGCCTTTGAAGACGGTGTAACCGGAAGCGGCAACCCCATCAAACGTGACTTCAACATTTCAGGTACTTATCCTTACGCGGTCATGATTACATTCTCACCTGACAACTGCGTACATACTTATCTTGACACCGTGATGATCAATGCTTGGATTCCTCCTGTAGCCGATTTCGAAATCAAGGATGATGATGGAAACGTGCTCACTGATGCAGCTACGGGTATCGCCGCCAGAGCAGACGCCCACTTCAACGACTTGACACAGCCCGGAGACGGACAATTGTCAAAATGGCAATGGAACTGGGGTGACGATGATTCTACTGTCATCACTTCCTCGCCCGGCAGCACCAAGCACTCCTACACTACGACTTCCGGTTATGTGGATGTATACTTGATTGTGGAAGACGAATACGGATGTACCGATACGGCCGTTCACCAGATTCTGATTATGGAATCTCTGAAATTCCCGAACGTATTCTCCCCCAACGGAGACGGTATAAATGATGTATTCGCCCCGACTGAAGACGGAGGTTACTTCCTCTTCCTGGAAATGATTATCTACAATAAATGGGGAGAAAGAGTTTGGAGACGTTCCTGCGAAGACGTACAGGGAGGAAACAAGGAATGCCCGAACTACGACGACCCGGATTTCTGGTGGAACGGAAAGAACCACGGAGGAGCTGATATTGCCGAAGGTGTCTACTACTGGGTATTGAAAGCCAGACCGCTGTCTGAAAGCGGAGACATCATTATGAACGGATCAGTAACTCTGGTACGATAAACAAAAAGCATAAAGCACAAAAGCGTCCGACAATGTCGGACGCTTTTGTTTATAAAGTATCTTACGATGAACAAACGAATCTTCAGTTTCCTTTTGATTTGTGCCGTTTTCCCCAGCCTTTTCGCTCAAACCGAAACAGACTACAAGGGCTTTGATTTCTTTGTATCTGCCGGCATGTATAAAGGAAACAGCTACCATGCCACCTACTACAATGGCTGGAATGACGACATCAACATTCGAAGAGTATTGGGAAATCCTATTCTGATGAACACCATCAACCGGCTGGTATCGGAAAGAAGCGATGTCATTCTGGATGAAAAAGGAATTCTGCTGGATGAAGTACCTGCTAAAATGCACTATAATTGGAGTTTCGGCATACAATTGGGACTGAACTACTATTTTTCTCCCGAATGGGCCCTTACACTCTCTGTAGAGCAAACAAAACTGCGTACCGTAGGAACGGCTGTTTTCGTATACAACAAAGGTGTCATCGGAAATCAGACGAAGGACTATCTGCATTACAGCCTGATGGGATCTGAAAGAAGAAATTTTCTGGAACTGGGGATACGCTATCTCCAACCATCGGACAACTATTATCGCTGGTTTTTTGAATTCGCGGCCCAACTCAACAGCATAGATATTGAAAATGCGGACCTGGTCATTGAAGATGAAAATTTCACAATGATAGATTATTATGGAGGTGCTCCCTACGACCCCACCATCTCTCAGGTAGAGATTGATCCCATGCTGGGAGGAGTCGGTTTCGGCATTCGGGGAAGTCTGGGACTGCGTCTGAAAATCAACAATTGGGCAGCACTCGAACCTTGTGCCCATGTGCAACTCAGCCGATTTCATCTGGGTGAATATACCCGTATCAAGCCCAATTACGAATTATCAGTCCGTATTGTTTTAAGAGACAGAGCATTTTTAAAGAACAGATAAACCACTCTTCGAACGCAGACCGCTGAAGAATTTCAGTTCTTCCAGGAAAAAGTCTCAATCAGATGCAGCATATCCTTCTCCACAAATTGCAGAACAGGTGCTACCGAATCGTTATTGGGAATCGTATTGAAATACAAAGCGCCTCTAAAGAAGTGCTTTTCCTTGTCGGTCAACCAGAACTGATACGGACAAGCTACATGTATGCCTGATATCTCATAGATTTTTCCGTACACACGGGCGAGGGTATCATAGACTTCAGACTCCATCATGTCCTCCGCCTTCGGGATTTGCTTGGTGGTAAAAAAGCGGGCATCTTCAATGTACTGCTCCAAATTACCGTGTACAGACTTATAACTGACATGCAAGGTAACATCCCACTGCGGATAATGTATATTAATCCAATAGGGTTCATCCGCATCTTCCCGAGGATTCACCTCCGCATAAGTTGAATATTCGAAAGCATAAGGATATATTGACGTATCCCATTTCTGATAGGCAGCCTCTGGCAGATCAATGCGATAATAGGCCCTCGGTTTGGGTACGGGAACACTTTCTCTTCCGCAGGAAAGCAGTAAGGCAAGCAAACACACCAGCGCTGAAAGATATGCTCTCATATTAGAAATCCGCCTTTTGAGGAGTACGCGGGAAAGGAATGACATCCCGAATGTTGGCCATGCCGGTCACAAAGAGCAGCAGACGCTCGAATCCAAGGCCAAAACCACTGTGCGGAGCCGTACCGAAACGGCGGGTATCCAGATACCAATCCAGCACCTTCTCGTTCATGTTGCGTTCGTGCATCAGGGAAGTCAGCTTGTCCAGGTCGGATTCACGCTCTGAACCACCGATGATTTCACCGATTTTCGGGAACAGGATATCCATGCCGCGCACGGTTTTTCCATCCTCGTTCTGCTTCATGTAAAAAGCTTTGATATCCTTGGGATAATCGGTCAGGATGACCGGCTTCTTGCAGTGCTGTTCTACCAGAAAACGCTCATGCTCGGACTGCAAATCCATACCCCATTCCACCGGCACGTCAAATTTGTGTCCTGATTTCAGCAGGATATCGATGCCTTCGGTATAGGTCAGACGGGCGAAGGACTGCTTGTCTACCGACTGCAGGCGCTCAATCAAAGTATTGTCGAACATATCATTTAAAAATTGCAGATCGTCCGGATTATGTTGCAGTGCGTAGTTGACCAGGTAACGGATAAAATCTTCGGCCAGATCCATGTTGTCTTCAATTTCATAGAAGGCCATTTCGGGTTCTATCATCCAGAATTCGGCCAGGTGACGGGGCGTGTTGGAATTTTCAGCACGGAAGGTCGGACCGAAAGTGTAGATTTTTCCCAGTGCCATGGCGCCCAATTCGCCATTCAACTGACCGGAGACTGTCAAACTGGTATATTTTCCAAAGAAATCCTTGGTATAATCCACCTTACCTTCTTCCGTACGCGGCAGATTTTCCAAGTCCAGGGTAGTGACATGAAACATCTCACCCGCGCCTTCACAATCGGCACCTGTTATGAGCGGAGTATGCAGATACACGAAACCATGATCATTGAAATACTGATGGATGGCAAAGGCCATGGCGTGACGCAGACGCATGACGCATCCGAAATAATTGGTACGGAAACGCAGATGAGCAATATCCCTCAGGAATTCCATGCTGTGTCCCTTCTTCTGCAAGGGATACTTTTCCGGATCGGCGGTTCCCAACACTTCAATGGAACTGGCCTGGATTTCCACGGACTGTCCCTTCCCCATGGAAGCGACCAGCGTTCCGGTCACGGACAGACAGGCTCCGGTAGTAATGCGCTTCAACAGTTCCGCGTCAAACTTTTCCACATCGGCCACCACTTGAAGGGAATGCACAATGGAACCATCATTCAAAGCGATGAAATTTACGGCACTGTTGCCTCTTTTGGTTCTTACCCAACCTTTCACATTGACTTCGGAACCGATTCCGATATTTTCCGTATTTTTCAGAATGTCATAAATGCGTGTTGCTTTCATTTGCTGTATACTGATTTTAGTACTTTATTTCTCCTTTACTGTAACGGCGCAGAAAATCTTCCAACTCCTCTATCGCCAGTTTTTTGACTATGATTTCTTTTTTCTCGTTCAACACATAAATCATCGGAGTGGAGTGTACGTCAAACACTTCGACAAAATTCATATTGGCCACATTGCCGCCCACATTGGTCCAGGGCATGTCATGAGTGCGCAGGAACTTTTTCCAGGCCGCCGTATCGGCCGACATACACACAGCAAACACATCAAAATCCAGACTGTCTTTTGCTCTGTGATATAATTCTGCCAATTGGGGTGTGGCCGATTTGCAGTGGGAACAATCTACATCCCAAAACCACATTACGGTATATTTGCTTCTGAATTCGTAGGATGAATGCAATTGATTCAATGTATCCATCATCATCAGTTGAGGAGCCTGCTTCCCTATCAGTATGGGATCCAATTTATTCGCTCTTTCCACCATGGATTCCAACACATCCTCATCCACCCAGGGGCATAGTCCCTGTTCGTAATAGGTTTTTACCATATGCACAAATATGGCGTCCTGACCGACGTACTTGCTGCGCTCATACTTGCTGGTCACATACCAAACCACATACTTGAACAATTCAGGAGAACTGATTTTTTCAATCAGCATATCGGTTCGGTGTATCAGAGAGTCCTTCGCATTCGGAGCCACTTTTTCATAGTAGCGTTTCAAACGCGGATAAAACAAGGGAGAATATATCAGACCATCGTCACTGAGATCGGCGTTGTCCCAATAATGATTCACGTAATACCTGTACTGCCAACTGGAATCCTCGCCTTTGGGAACTTCTGGCACCTCGGGTTCCAAACCGAGTTTCTGCAGTTTGGCAAACAATTGCTTGGGATGTTCATTGATCAGCGTCCGCACGCAATTGTTCATGCTGTCGTAATACAGGGCAACCTCATCCTGCAACTGACGGATGATTTTTTTGCTTGCATTTTCCTTGGCCGATTCCTGACGGATAGAACGGTTCAGTTCGGACGTTTTCCCTTGATAGGCCGCCATTTTTTGTTGAAAATCCAGGAAAACGACATTTTCTGGAGAATTTTCAAACGTCAGATGAGAAAGAATGTCGTAAAAAGGAGGCTGGAGATTTTTGGCCTCGATCGTAAAGAAAAAGGAAGAATCCACCACAAACTCCAAATACTTGTTTTTCCGCTGACCGGCCACGATATATACGCCTCTGCGCAGCGTGTCGTGTCCATGAAGCACAAAAGTATAAGGATTCCGGGCATCCACAAAAATGGAATCGCGCGAATACGTTTTATCCGCATAATAATATCCGATGTACAACATGGTATCTGGAACTCCTTCCAGACGGATAGTGATTTTATAGGTGTCGTCCTTGGGTCGATTGCCTCGCTTCTGTGCAGAAACAGACGGAATCAAAACCGACAGCAACAACAAAACGAGTACTTGATGAATCCTTGTCTTCATGATTTCTTTTTTTTGGTGACAGTAATAAGACGCAATAACCTATGCTTTTGCTGCATTCGAATCAAATTATCCCTTCTTTGATGATGTCGTGCAGATGGATAACGCCGACATATTCATCCCTTCCATTCAGAACCAATATACTTGTGATACTGTTTTTCCTCATGATTTCCAATGCCTTCACGACTAAATCTTCCTCGTGTATCGTCTTGGGGTTGGGAGTCATGATCTCGCTGGCTCTTACGGAAAGCACATCCGAAGTCCGGTGCAGCATCCGACGCAAATCCCCGTCTGTAATAATGCCGACGATGCCGTTGTCTTTATTCAGCACAGCGGTCATTCCCAATCGTTTGGATGAAATCTCATAAATAATGGTATTCAAATCGTCCGTGGGAAATACCTTGGGACATTCGTTGTCCTTACTCAAGTCGCCAACCTTTAAATACAGTTGTTTTCCCAAGGTTCCGCCCGGATGGTATCGGGCAAAATCCTGAGCGGTGAAACCTCTCAGCGACATCAGACATACAGCCAAAGCATCGGCCATCACCAACTGGGCAGTAGAACTGCTGGTAGGAGCCAGATTGTTTGGACAGGCCTCTTTGGACACCGTACTATTGATGACAGCATCCGCATGCTTGGCCAAATAGGAATCCATGTTTCCGACAATGGCAATTACCTTGTTGTCTCGCATCCGTATCATCGGAAGCAGCAAAGTAATTTCCGGAGTATTCCCGCTCTTGGAAATACAGACCACCACATCATTGGGCTGGATAATCCCCAAATCACCGTGAATAGCATCCGCCGCATGCATGAAAATGGCAGGAGTTCCCGTGGAATTCAACGTAGCCACCATCTTCTGACCGATAATGGCACTCTTTCCTATTCCCGTCACGATGATACGGCCTTCGGTAGCGTGGAACATGATCTTCACGCTCTCCACAAATCCCTCATCCACAAAGTTTTCCAACAAACCCACTGCCGCAGCTTCCTGTCGGATGCACTGTATGGCGGCTTCTTTGATTTTTGCATTTGATTCTGCTATCATCTCACCAAATTTCAAACATGCAAAGATAGTCTAAAAAACGATACGGACAAACGTTTTACAAAGATATTTCACCATAACGGACATGCGGACAAAAAAAGCCGTGCGGCCTCGCGACCACACGGCTCGATATATCCACACCAAAGGATTAGTCTTCCTCTGTCTGGGATTCCTCGTAAGCTTTCAGCAAAGCGGACTGCACATCGGCAGGAACCTGCTGGTACTCAGAAAATTTCATGCCATAAGAAGCGCGGCCGGAAGTAATGGAACTCAAGGAAGTGGAATACTTATTCATTTCAGCCAAAGGCACTTTGGCGTGAATGATCTGATATCCGCCTTCGCTGTCCATACCCATCACAATACCGCGACGTCCCTGAAGGTCGGTCATTACACCGCCCATATTTTCCGCAGGCACATACACATCCACATCGTAGATGGGCTCCAAAATACGCGGACCCGCATTTTTGAAGGCTTCACGGAAAGCGGTACGGCCGGCGATTTTGAAAGCAGTTTCATTGGAATCAACCGGATGCATTTTACCATCGTAAATGTTTACCACGATATCCCGGGCATAGGAACCGGTCAGAGGACCTTCCTCCATCTTTTCCATGATACCTTTCAGAATGGCAGGCATGAAACGGGCGTCGATAGAACCGCCCACGATGCAGTTGTTGAACACCAGCTTGCCGCCCCATTCCAAAGGATATTCCTGCACATCACGGATGGGATATTTGGTCTGATTGGGCATACCGTCGAAATAAGGTTCGACCAGCATGTGGACTTCACCGAACTGACCGCTACCACCGGACTGTTTTTTGTGACGGTACATGGCCTCGGAAGCCTTGGTAATGGTTTCGCGGTACGGGATCTTGGGAGCGTAGAATTCCACCTCAATCTTGTTGATTTTTTCGATGATCCATTTGTTGATATTCAAATGCTGTTCACCCTGACCGGAAACGATGGTCTGCTTCAACTCCTTGGACTGTTCCACCAGGAAGGTGAGGTCCATTTTCTTGATGTCGTTCAGGATCTGACCCAGTTTTTCATCATCGGAGGAATTCCTGGCGCGGACGGCGGTGCGGAACTTGGGTTCCGGATATTCGGTAGGAACCACCACATCGTCCGCGTTCTTCGGAGAATTCAGCGTATGCTGACAGGAAACGCTCTTCAGCTTGATGGTGCCGACGATATCACCGGCGCACACTTTTTCAACCTGAGTACGGTTTTTACCGGCCACACAAATCAATTGGGAAATTCTTTCCTTGGAACCGTTGGCAGAATTGACCACATCAGCGCCGACGGCCAGATCACCGTTGTACACCTTCATCATGGCAACTTCACCCAGATGGGGCTCTACATTCAGTTTGAAAACAAAAGCAGAAAGAGGCTCGGAGGAACTGACCTTCAGTTCTTTTCCGGCCACCGTTTTCTCAAGCGGCATCTGGTCGGGAGCCGGAGCATTTTCCATAATGAAATCCATCAGAGCGTTGACACCCTGATCGGATTTGGCGGAGCAGCACAGCACCGGGAATACGGAACGGCTGATGATACCGAGACGGAGACCTTTTTTGATTTCGTCCGGAGACAGAGTTCCTTCTTCGAAGAATTTCTCCATCAAGGTTTCGTCGTTTTCTGCGGCATTTTCAATCAGGGAATTCAGCAGTTCTTCGGCTTTGTCTTTTTCGCTGTCAGGAATTTCGGACACCACAGGTTCGCCTCCGTTGACAGGGAATTTGATCATTTTGCTGTGCAGTACGTCAATGACTCCTTCAAAAGCACTGCCGACTGCATTGGTAGGATATTGGATAACGGTAACACCGTTTCCGAAGAAGTTTTTCAGCTGGCGGACTGTTTCGTCAAAATTGGCTTTTTCGTGATCCATCTGATTGGCTGCGAAAATAACCGGTTTGTTGAAACGTTTGACGCTGCGCCATTGCACCTCGGCACCGACTTCCACACCGTTTTGGGCATTCAACACCATCACAGCGGCATCGGCCACACGGAGGGCGCTTACCTGTTCTCCGACGAAATCATCGAATCCCGGGCAATCAATCATATTGATTTTACCATTTTTCCACTCAGCATACAACACCGTGGAATAGATGGAGTTCTGACGTTCCAATTCGACATCTCTGTAGTCGGAAAGCGTATTTTTGTCTTCCACACTTCCTCTGCGGGTAATGACTCCGCCGTGGAAGGCCATGGCTTCGGCCAAGGTGGTTTTGCCTGAGCGAGCGCCTCCTAAAAGGGCCACATTTCTGATTTCACTAGTCTGATAAACCTTCATTCTTCGTTTTTTTTATTGATAGTTTGCCATTCTGTTCAAAACAGATTTACACAAAAATCTGATTTTAAACAGAATAAATGATTACTAAATTAAATTTGTCAAGATTGCAAATATAAGCAAAAAAAAGATTCCTTTTTACAAAAAATCAGGAAAGGAATCACATTTTCTTTTTTTCCACTCTTTTCACCACCAGCCGACTGAATTCGTACAATCCCTGCAAGGGCAATGCCACCAGCATCATGGTGAACACGTCCGTACTGGGAGTAATGGCAGCAGCAGCCACCAGCGACAGGACAAATGCCATTTTACGGAACTTTGACAGCAAAGCAGAATTCAGCACTCCTACCTGGGAAAAAAAATAGGCTACAACAGGCATTTCGAAAACCAGACCAAACACAAAAAGCAATCCGAGGAAAGTGGAAATATAAGAATCCAGGGAAATCCGATTGATTACGTCCGGACTCACCTGGTACGTTCCCAGAAACTGCAAAGTAAACGGAAAGATCACAAAATACGCCAACGACACTCCGACAAAAAACAGCAGTATGAAACACAGCACCGCCTTTATAGCCGGTACCTTCTCTTTGGCATAGAGTGCCGGAGATACAAAAAACCAGCACTCGGCGGCCACATAAGGAACAGCCAGCAGGGCGGCCAGGCAAAAGGAAACCCGGATGTGCACAAACAATTGTGCCGCCAAATCGATATTGATCAGCCCGATTTCTCCCGTGTGCGGACACAGTGAAGGGAGTCCCAGCATTTCGGCACAGCGGCACAGACAGCGATAGGTGATAAAATCGTCTGTCCGGGGCGCAAGCACTATGCATTCAAACACCCAGTCCTTGAGACAGAATACCGCTACTGACGCCAATACTATGACACAGATGCAACGCAACAGCATCCAGCGCATTTCCTCCAGGTGATCCCAAAAAGTCGGACCGGACATTCCTTTTTTTTCTTTTTCCTTTTCCATAATCTCATTTGCGAGTGCAAAAATACCCATTCAAACGATACAAAATCCATTTTTGATTCGGGAAAATAAAATAATCGACCCGACTTTTGCGTTTTAAGCATGTTATGAATAGAAAGCGGATCCTTTTCGGATATCTGCTGTTCTTCTTTGCCGGTATACTGCCCAACGCAGTCGTCGGACAAAACCAGCAGGAACAGTTGGCCATGCAGTATTTCAAAAATCAGGAATACGACAAGGCGGGAAGCCTTTTTTACGAACTCTATCAACAGCAACCGAACAACTACTATTACAGCCACCTTTTCCAATGCCTGATCCAGCAGCAGTCATACCGCGAAGCGGAACAGATTGTCAACCGGCAGATCAAACGTTATCCGCAAATCCAGCGCTATCAAATTGACCTGGGCTGGGTATACGAACAAGAAGGCAATATCTCCAAAGCAAAAAAACAATACGAAAACTGCATACAGCGTCCGGAGCACAACAGCCAATCCCTCAAAGAATTGGCAAATGCCTTCCTGTCATACGGACATTCCGAATACGCTCTCAGCTGCTACGAACAGATCCGGAAGCGAAGCGGAGATCCCCGGGCTAATGCTTATGAGATGGCCGTATTGTACACCCGCTTGGGAGATCGGACCAAAGCCATGAAAGAATATCTGGACTGGGCTACAGAACGCAAGGAAAATGTTTCCGCACTGGAAACGGAACTCACCACCTGGCTGGCAGACGATCCGGACGGACAAAAACTGGAAATCATACGTCAGCAACTGATTGCCCGCAACAATCGGGAGCCAGACCAGGAGTGTTTTGCCGAAATGCTGCTGTGGCTGACGTTGCAACAGAACGAATACGGGCAGGCGGTCCGACAGGCCATGGCCATGGACAAAAGATTCGGAGGAGAAGGCCGGAAAGTGTATGAAACCGCGAACATCGCAGCCGGAAACAAAGCTTACGATGCCGCCTTGGAAGGATACCAATACATACTCAAGCGCTACAATGAATTCTCTCTCTGCCATGCAGCCGCGCTCTCCGGTAGCCTGCAGACCCAATATATGCAGATAACAGAGACCTACCCTCCTCACCCGGATGACATCCGGCAGCTGGAATCCGCATTGGACAGTTTCTTCCGGCAGCATTCTCTGCAGGATGAATTTCTTGATCTCTACCTCACCTCGGTGGAATTGCAGGCACTCTACCGGAAGAACTACGACAGGGCTTCCGATTTGCTGAAAACCGCCATCAATGGCAATCGTCTTTCCCCGAAAGAAAGAAGCATCTGCAAACTGAAAATGGGTGATATCTATCAACTGCAGGGCGAACTGTGGGAAGCAAGCCTGCTGTACAGTCAGGTCGAAAAAGATTTTCCTCATGACACACTCGGTCAGGAAGCCAAATTCCGCAATGCCGAACTGGCCTTTCACATGGGCGAATTCGAATGGGCTAAAGCACAATTGGATGTACTGAGAGCCGCCACTTCCAAACTGGTGGCCAACGATGCCATGTACCTCTCTCTGCTCATTGCAGACCACGAAGGAGAAGACAGCATCAACCTGCCACTGCAGTATTATGCCCGTGCCGATTTTTATTTTGAATGCCGGGAATACGAAAAAGCGGAACGCCTGTTGGACAGCATTGCCCTCCTGAGGCAGAGCCATCAACTGGAAGATGATATATTGTTCCGAAAATCGGAATTGGCTGTTGCCCGGAAAGAATATGACAAAGCCGATCGTCTGCTGGCCGACTTTATCGAACGTTTTCCGGACGAGTTGTTGACCGATGATGCCCTGTACAGGAGAGCATTGTTGAGGGAATCCGAATTGCAGGATCCGCTGACAGCCATGGATCTGTACCAACGCTTACTCAAGACATTTCCGGACAGCATGTATGCGCCAGATGCCCGAGGGCATTATCGCGCACTGCGGAGTAAAAACAATTTGTAAAATCTCAATACCTATGGATACTCTTTTTTTGATATTAGGTGCATTGGCTGTAACCATCGGGCTGATTGGATGCATTGCTCCTGTCATTCCGGGACCTCCTATCGGATATGTCGGACTGATTCTGCTTCAATGTACTGATAAACATCCATTTTCATTGACATTTCTCATCATAATGGGGCTATTTGTTGTGGCAGTCACCATTCTGGACTATGTGATTCCGGCTTTGGGAACCAAAAAATTCGGAGGCAGCAAATACGGTTCCTGGGGATGCCTTATCGGTACCTTTGCCGGTTTTTTCGTCCTCCCGCCTTACGGCATCGTACTGATGCCTTTCATCGGTGCCCTGCTCGGAGAATTACTAAGTGGCAGTGAAAGCCGACAGGCTATCAGAGCCGCCTTCGGTTCACTGCTCGGCTTTTTAGGCGGCGTGCTCTGCAAGTCCATTGTCTGCATCGCCATGATTGTGGCTTTCGTCTGGGGTGTGTTTTAACAGAAAAAAAACAATAAAATATGAAAAACAAACGAATATTTGTCATTTCATGTCTGGCTGTCTGCCTGATACTGCCGACAGCCTGCGTCACCAAACTAAACTACTCGTCCGACTACTGCTGCGAAGGAGTCATACAATACGAAAATGCAGGACGTTATATTTCTGGAAACGGTCAGGCCTCCGGCATCCTTGACCTTGACATCGAATGGTCGGTAGGCAGCGTCACCGTAGAACCATACGAAGGCTCGGAAGTCCGGTTTGAGGAAAGCGGGAGTGATTCCCTGCAGGCCGATGACCTTCTGCGCTACTGGGTGGAAGGCAGCACCCTGCACATCCGTTTCCGCAAAACCGGCCAATACCGGCTGACGGATAAGCGCTTCAAGCACCTTCTCGTTCAGGTACCTGCAAACGGTCATTTGAACGAAGTGGAAATAAAAAGCATCTCGGCCGACCTCCGCCTGCAGCGGCTTTCCTGCCAACAATTGGAAGCAGAAAGTACTTCGGGAGAAGTGACAGTCAACGGAACGAACTGCGACGAATGCTCCATAAAAACCGTTTCGGGCGACATCGTCCTCACGGATGTAGCCTGCAGGGAACTGTCTGTGGAAAGCACCTCCGGAGAGATCCGGACAAAAGGAAAACTCGCCCCGGAGATTTCCATAAAAACGATTTCCGGTGACATTGACCTTTTTCTTGGAGAAGAAACCACCCGGATTGAAACTAAAAGTACTTCCGGACGCACCCTCATCCGTCTTCCGAAACAGAGCGGATTCGTATTGGACACCAAAACCACTACAGGAAAAGTATCCAGCGATTTCCCGGTAACTATCAATGGCACACAATACCAATACGGAAAAGGAGAAATCCGTATGTCGGCCGAAAGTATTTCCGGCAATATTCACATTGCAGAACAGTCATTTTAAACACACATGATCTATTATTTTTCCGGAACGGGCAACAGCAGATATGTAGCCCAACGATTGGCCGAAGCCCTCGGCGAAACCCTCTGCGACATGGCATCGGATCCTATTGAGGACCGCAGCGAGAGGACCGGATTTGTGATGCCGGTTTATTATTGGGGCATTCCGAACCTTGTTCTTGACTTTCTGAAAAATTTCAAAATCAAGGAGAAGTCTTACGTTTATCTCATTTTCACCTGCGGAGGCAGCACAGGTGCTGCGGGCAAAATGTTTGAAAAGGCGATCGGACGGAAATGCGATGCACAATTTTCCGTCCTCATGCCCGATACCTGGACACCAATGTTCGATGTGAGCGACAAAGCCAAAATGGAAAGCATCCTTGATGCCGCCGAGCCTGTCATCGGCAGCATCATTGACAAGGTGAAAACCAGAGAAAAAGGCGACTTCAACCGCCACAAGGGTTTCACACCGCTCACGCCTCTGGTCTACCCGTCCTATAAACGGCAGACAACGCGGAAGTTCACGGTCAGCGAGGCATGCATCGGCTGCGGACTTTGCGAGAAACTGTGTCCCTCAGGCATCATCCGTCTGGAAAACGGAAAACCGCTGTGGACTTCCGACAAATGCGTTTTCTGCCTGGGCTGTCTGCACCGCTGCCCGGAGTTCGCCATTCAGTTCGGCGGAAAAACGAAGAAACACGGACAGTTCTATAATCCGAGGGTGAAATAAGGGACTGCTCACCGCGCACCCTTGCGACGGTTGCACTCGCGGCAAAGCATCTGACAGTTTTCGGCAATGGTGTGGCCACCGGCGTGCCACGGCGTGATGTGGTCGGCCTCCATCTGGCTCAAGTCGAAATGTTCGTGACACTTAAAACAAATGTTGTGTGAAAAGAATTGGGGGATTACCAATAAGTTGAATATCAAATTTCAGTGAGTTTTCCACCAATGTACTGGCGCTATGAATTCTGAAGCTGATTTGCCAACCTTCATCAAGAACCATAATCAAAGTTGTGTCAGAGTTATTTTTGTATTCCAGTTCTATGACTCGTGAAGGCATTTTTATCGCATCTGTTTTAGCAATAGGCTTATTCCCATTTATGGTTTTGTTTAGTTTTCCATCAATATTGAAAGCCTTGACAACCACTAAATTATTTCTGTCTTCTTTGATTATTTTATAAAATGCCTTCTGTCCTATCAGATAGTAAAGTAACTTTGCTGACAATTCGGGTTGTTCTGTGGTCAGGCGCAACATTTCTTTTTTAAACGCATCCAATAAAGGTTTATAAACCAGGCTTTGTTTTTCGTTTCCCAAATCCGACCATTTTAAATCGGGGATTTCTCGCCTCATCATGGAAATCCAATCAAAAACTTTGTTGATTTCAGAGAAATAGGTCTTTGAACATTGAGTTCCCATCCATTCTGCTCCAAAATCAATAGTTGGCGATATGCGGGAATGTTTGACTGCATCATGATTGTTTTTTGCAGAAATACCGATTTCCCAAACCGGATTTACATTTGGCCGCCATAAAATAATATCCCTTACATCGCCTATCTGTCCTTCAGAATCAGCTGCAATGCGAATTTTTAAAACATCGTTTCTATTTTTTTCAATTGACAATCCCGGTTCAATTGCGATAAGTGTTTTAATAGTTTTGTTGGCTGCCGTGTCAAATTCCAGTTTCCTGTCAACGGATTGCATATCATAGCATGACTTTGCGTTGTCCAAGAAAGCATCATCTTGAAGTTCTACGTAATTCAACACGTTGGCTTTAAGATAATTGTAATAGCAATGTGCTATGCTGTATTCGAAGGCTTTCCCGTTTTCGACTTGACTTGGCATACTTACAACGTATTTGTGAACTGTTTATACAGCGATTTTGCCATTTCATTTGCCAGTTTTACAGGAACAGCGTTGCCGATCATCTTATATCCAATGGCAATATTGTGATATAGGAAAATGAAATTGTCTGGGAAAGTCTGTATCCTTGCACATTCTCTGACACTTAACCTGCGATACAAAGATTCTTGTCCTTTCATAAATTCCCTTTCATTCTGATTGATGAAAGTCATTTTCGGAGCCTGCGGATGAATTGGTGCTTGACGTGCTTGAGCCTGAATGGTAAAGGATACCTCATCCCAACTACGAACCCTATTCCTTGACATATAAATGGAGGAAAAACCGCCTGTCATATACTCATGATTCGGGAAACTCGGCTGTGCCCTATCGTAAAACAAGCCGTTTGGAACAGGTGTCGGATTGTTTGGTAAGTCAGCGATTGCATCTCTGAGTGTGTATTTCTTTTTTAAAGGGTCAGGAAAAACATATTCTGCTTTTATGTCGTTTCTTACACCTATGAAAAATACTCTTTTCCTATCTTGAGGAACGCCATAGTCACAAGCATTCAACATTTTGAAATACGAGACTGTCCGAAAATCTGTGTCATGTTGAAAAAATAATTACATTTGCAGCATGAAAGAAGAACGTAAAGAAAAAGCAGCAAGAACCCGGGCATACATGTCTGGATTACAGTCAGAGATAGACCGCATTATACCTGA
>JAZLLH010000034.1:0-9262 GCA_045598025.1 Bacteroidales bacterium
CCGCTCCCTGTATGGTCGCTTTCCGCAGTTCCACGCCTTCCTCACGCAGATTGTTGATATGGGAAATCATGATCAGTCCGTTCTGCATTGCCACGCCGAACAAGGCGATAAAGCCTACGGCCGAAGACACGTTGAGCGTCATGCCGCGCACATTGAGTGCCAGCAGTCCGCCGAACAGTGCCAGCGGCACCACAATCATGAGCAAGGCAGCCTGCCGCAACTTGCCGAAGGCAAAAACCAGCAGCACAAACATAAGCGCCAGCACCAGAGGAACCGCGAGTGCCAAGCGGCCGAACGCCCTGTTCCGGCTGTCGAACTGTCCCGCCCAGTGCAGAACAACCGATTCGGAATCATACGCCACCTGCGTTTTGATTCTGCGGTCGGCCTCATTGACGAAGGATGTCAGATCCGCTCCCCTGAGATTCAGCCGCACCAGCGTATACCTGCGGTTCATTTCACGCATGATGGTGCTTGCCCCCAGAACCATGCGGACATCCGCCACCGCCGACAGGGGGATTTTCGCCCCTCCCGCAGCCGTAAGCTGCAAGGATTTTATCTTCTCGGGCGTATTGCGGTACTCCTCGGCATAGCGGCAAGTCACATCGTAGACCTTGCTTCCCTGATATATCTGGGATATGGCCTTTCCTCCGACAGCCAGTTCGATGAGCTGCGCCACATCCGATACATTCAATCCATACCGGGCGATGCGTTCGCGGTCGACACGGATCTGAAGCTGGGGCGTGGGCGGTTCCTGGTCAATTGCGACATCCGTAGCACCGGGTATTTCTGAAAGCACCTTGACAACCCGCTCGGCCACTTCCCGGCCCTGCTCATTGTCGTCCGAATAGATTTTCAACGCCAGATCGCTGTGGGTACCTGCTATCTGGTCCATGACCATATCGATGATCGGTTGGCTGAATCCCACCTGATAACCAGGCATTTTTGCAATCGAATCCGCCATGGCTTCCATCAGTTCCGCTTTGGTCCGCCGGCTTTTCCAGCTTTTGTACGGTTTGAGGCCGACGCCCACCTCAATGTGCGACAGACTGAAACATTCAGCGCCTTCATCGTCACGTCCGAGCTGGGTCATCACATAGGACGTTTCGTCGAAACGTTTGATCGTACGTCGCAGATCATCCGACATCTGCCTGGCCTGCTCTATGGAAATACCGGAAGGCAGCTGCACCTGAATCCATGCCGAACCCTCGTCCAGCGGAGGGAGGAAATCCTTTCCCACGGTATATGCCAGAACTCCGGAACCGAGCAGAATGATT
This sequence comes from Bacteroidales bacterium, assembly GCA_045598025.1. Classification (GTDB taxonomy): domain Bacteria; phylum Bacteroidota; class Bacteroidia; order Bacteroidales; family WCHB1-69; genus UBA1195. The sequence continues at coordinate 1,275 of JAZLLH010000034.1, forward strand.
GCCAGCACCGCGACCATCAACCGGCCTTTTGAAATCACCTGTTCAACCCTGCGCTCATACGCTTTATTCAATTTCTCAAGCCAAAGGTTTCGGGGAATCCTGCGGGGTATACGGTAAGTCCGGCAGGACAGCCCCGGCGTCAGAAGCAAAGCGGTCAGCAAGGCACCGAACAAGGCATACCCCACGGTATAAGCCATCGGCGTAAACAGTTTGCGTTCCACATGCTCGAAAGCGAAAAGCGGCATGTAGGCGGTGATGATGATGAGTGTGGAGAAAAAGATGGAACGTCCGACCTGGGCGGCCCGGCGTTTCACCGTCGCTCCGTCCAGCAGACCTTCCGGCCGGGCTTCCCTTTCCTTCAATATCGTTTCCATCATCACGATGGCGCCGTCCACCAGTATGCCGAAATCTATGGCGCCGAGCGACAGCAGATTGGCCGGAACTCCGGTAATCTTCATCAGGATGAAGGATACCAGCAGTGCAATGGGAATGGTGATGGCAACCAAAGCCGCTCCGCGCCAGTCTCTCAAAAAGAGAATAAGTACGGAAACAACCAAAAGCATGCCGGTGAGCAAGGTATGCAGCACGGTTTTCAGGGTTTCATCCACCAGTTGCGTGCGGTCCATATAAGGATGGATTTTCACGCCCTGGGGAAGCACCTCGTCATTGAGTTCGTCCACGGCAGCATGGATGCGTCCGAGCACATCGGAAGGATTCTCTCCGCGCAGCATCTGGACGATGCCCTCCACCGCCTCTTCATAATCACGGCTGTCATCGCTGAAACCAAGGACGCCCTTGCGCTCCAGCGTACCGTATTTCAGCTCGCCCAAATCCTTCAAAAACACAGGGATGCCATCGTGCGACTTGATTACGATATTGCCCAGTCCCTCCAGATCACTGACCAGTCCGATTCCCCTGATCACGTAACTGAGGTTTCCTTCGGAAAGCATGCTGCCGCCGGCATTCTGGTTGTTTTCCTCGATTTTTTCCGTAATGTCGTCCAAACTGACGTCATAGGCAGCCAAACGTTCCGGCTTGAGTTCAATCTGATACTGTGTGGTAATGCCTCCGAAATTGCTCACATCGGCCACTCCCGACAGCCGGCGCAGATAGGGAATGACCACCCACTTGTGGATATCGGTAAGGCTCCGCAGGTCATGGCTTCCGTCGGGACTCTCCACCAGATAACGGAAAATTTCACCCGTGGGCGAAGTCAGCGGATTCAGTTCCGGCACCGCGCCGTACGGAAGTTCAAGTCCCGTCAGACGCTCGGCGACACGCTGACGCGCCCAGTAATCGTCTGTCCCGTCATCAAAGACCAGCACGACCGTAGAAAGGCCGAACGTATTCTTGCTCCGCATGGTGCTCAGTCCGGGCAGACCATTGACTGCACGTTCCACCGGTATGCTGATCTGCTGTTCGATTTCTTCTGCCGCCAGGCCGGGAACCTGGGTAACAATCTGCACCGACGTATCCGAAATGTCCGGATAGGCATCGATGGCCAGACCTTTCCAAGCCAGAATACCAGCCAGACAAAGCAGTGCAAAGATGGAAATCATCAAAATCCTGTGGTCAAGCGACCAATCAACAAACTTCCTGATCATCTGATTCCATGTTATTTGCAGTCAATAAAATAAAATGCTCCCCGGGTGATGATTTCATCACCGGCAGACAGTCCTTTGGTCACCAGCAGCCGGCCGTCTTCCACAGACTGCGCTTCGATGAACGTCCGGACGTATGTGTTTTCCGCAATGCGGCGCAGCACATACCGTCCGTTACTTCCCTGGAGCACGGCCGACTTGTCCAGCAGTATATGCTGCTGTCCTTTGAGCGACATGTTCACGGAGGCATACATGTTCGGCAGCATGAGCCCCGAAGTGTTGTCGCACTCGATGTAAATCTGCATGGTACGGGTTTCAGCATCCAGCATGCCGTCCGTATAGGCCACCCGGCCCCTGAATACGCTGTCCGGACACGATGTCAGACGGACTTCCACATCCTGGACTCCGGCCACATACGGCGACTCCATTTCGCTCACATTCGCCTTGACCCACACCTTGCTCAGATCGGCCACGACCACCTTGGCTTCGGCGTCTTCTTTTATGTACTCCCCCGTCACCAGCCCGTTGCGCAGCACCTTGCCGCTGACGGGTGAACGCACGGCCATGGGTTGCCCGACGGCTGCCTCATTGAGGTTGATCTGATATTCTTTGGCCACGGCCACCGCCTGACGGTGTTCCTGCAACGCCAGAGTGTAGTTCTGCTGAGCTTCTTCGACTTGCTTCTCCGAAGCCACTTTGTTCTGATGCAGATCGCGCACGCGCTCCAGCGCTTTGCGGGCGAGTCCCAGCTCCCCTTCCGACTGCAGGTAATTCTTCACTACCTCAGAGTACTCAGAGGAAGAAATTTCGAACAACGGAGCCCCCGCCTTCACCTGCTGGCCGATATGCACCATCGACCGTATCACCCGGCCTCCGAATGGAGCGGCGACCTCGGCATAAGCGGAAGGAATGGCAATCACCACGCCGCTCGAACGCAGGCTCAGGTCATGATCCCGGGCTTCCACCGTATCTGTTCCGATTTTATCTTTCAGCGGAGATGCGGAAGATACGGTCAAGGTGTCTCCGCTGATTTTCACGTCCTTTCCGACGATTTCAGTTTCTTTTTTCCCGTTGTCGGAGCAGCCTGCAAAAAGTGCTGCAACCAACAGGCACAACATTGTTTTTCTCATATTGCACAATTGATTCAACGCCCCTGCACGCCGGTCCGATTGCCGGCGTACAACGGTCGTAATTAAAAATAATGTAAATAAAAATGTAAATACGCTGTTCCACGACATCAGCAACAGACCGTCCATCGGCGGATGAGCGGCTGGCATATCGTGAAAAGACAATGAAGGAAGGTCAGCATACGGGAGGAGCGCGTAGCCTGGGAACAGCCGGATCTCCGATGATGACCGGCTGCAAAAGCTCCACGTTCGCAGGGACGTGAAGCTGGATCTGTGCGACCGGCGGCATGCCGAAACTCACCGCCTCCGTCGAGGTGCGGTTCTGCAGAATGTCAAGCAGCTGCAGCTGCTTCGCAGTATGCCCGTGCGAATGGCCGGCATGGGGATGCGAATGCACGATGACGTGATTCCGGACGTGATGATGGTGGATGAAGAGCGTGGTGCCTGCAAAGTATCCCAGATACAGCGCAAGCATCAGCACATTCACTATTTTCGTCACCCGGCATTTCATCATGTCAGCACAAATACTTCTGTTTCAGAAAATATACGATTTTCACTTGTGATGATGCAAAAGTAATCAAAAATGCGTTACAAACCGGCAACAATCAAATCCTTTTTTTACAGCAGCATACCCGCAATTCCGTATGCCGCAAAAGCAGCAATCCAGGCAAGCACGCACTGGAACAGCACGATGAAGAACGCTCCGCCGCGGCCGAGCTCGCGGCGCACGGCGGCAATGGCTGCCACGCAGGGCGTATACAGCAGACAGAATACCAGCATGGAAACGGCGGCGGCCGGCGTCATCACCGACTGTATGTTGAGTACACCCAGGGTGACCACCACATTTTCCTTACGCATGAATCCGGCAATCAGTGCAGTGACAATGCGCCAATCACCCAGACCTATGGGTTTGAATACCGGAGCTATCAGACCGGCAATTCCCGCCAACATGCTTTCATTGCTGTCCGTAACCCAATGAAACTGAAAACTGAACGATTGAAGGAACCAGATTACAATGGATGCCAGAAAAATAACGGTGAAGGCCTGCTGTATGAAGTCCTTGGTCTTATCCCAAAGCAGATGGGCTACGTTACGGCCGATGGGCATACGGTAATCGGGCAGTTCCATCAGAAAAGGAGCCGCTGGAGTTTTATCCATAAAAAACTTGGCTATCAAAGCCACACACACCCCAACGAAAACACCGAGCAGATATAACGCAATCAGAACGAGCCCTCCATACCCCGGAAAAAACAAAGAGGTGAAAAAAGCATAGATGGGAACTTTAGCCGAGCAACTCATAAAAGGAATGAGCAAGATGGTTTTCAGACGGTCTCGGGCTGAAGGCAACGTCCGGGTGGCCATGATGGCAGGAACGGAGCATCCGAAACCGATCAGCATGGGTACAATGCTGTGCCCGGAAAGTCCCAATTTGCGGAGCGTTTTGTCTGTAACGAAGGCAATGCGCGACATATAGCCGCTGTCCTCAATGAGACTGAGAAAGAAAAAAAGTATCACAATGATGGGCACGAAACTGAGGATGCTGCCTACACCGCCGAAAACGCCATCTACGACCAGCGAAATCATGGCCGGATTCACCTGATGGGCCAGCATACCGGCTTCACAGTATCCGGCGAGTGTCTGTATGCCACTATCAAGCAGTTGCTGCAGTGGCGAACCGATAACATCAATGGAAAGCCAGATAATCAGACACATCACGCAGACAAAAAGGGGAATGGCCGTCCATCGGCCGGTCAGGAATTCATCGATTTTCCGGCTGCGGAGACGTTCCCTGCTCTCTACCGGCTTGATTACCGTTTGCGCGCACACGCGGCGGATAAACGAAAAACGCATGTCGGCCATGGCGGAAGTCCGGTCCAGTCCACGCTCTTCTTCAAGCTGCAGCAGGATGTGTTCCAGCATTTCCTTCTCGTTTTCATCCAACTTCAAAGCATCCATTATCGCCTGATCTCCTTCCACCAGTTTGGCGGCAGCAAAACGCAACGGAATATCCGCATGCTGGGCGTGGTCTTCCACCAGGTGCATGATGCTGTGCAGGCAGCGGTGCACAGCACCGTCGGTATCCTTATCACAGAAGTCCTGACGTGCCGGACGTTCCTGATATCGTGCAATGTGAACAGCATGTTCCACCAATTCCCCTACGCCCTCGTTTTTCGTGGAGGAAACCGCCACCACGGGAATGCCGAGTATCTTCTCCAGTTCGTTGACACGTATGCTTCCACTGTTTCCTTGCAGTTTATCCATCATATTCAGGGCCAGCACCATGGGAATATCCAGTTCCAGCAGTTGCATTGTCAGGTAAAGGTGACGTTCGATGTTGGAGGCGTCCACGAGATTGATGATACAGTGCGGACGCTCTTTGAACAGGTGATTGCAGGTAATCTTTTCCTGTTCGCTGAAAGGTGTGAGCGAACAAATGCCGGGAAGGTCTGTCACCAAAGTGTCCGACTGCCCCTTGATGGGCCGGGAGAGTTTTTCTGCCGTGAGGCCGGGAAAATTCCCGACATGCTGCATTTCGCCGGTCAGCTGGTTGAACAGGGTGGTTTTTCCGCTATTCTGCTGCCCGACAATGGCAAAAGTCAGTTGTGTACCCTTGGGCAGTTCGTTTTCGTTTTCCCTGGAATGGAATTTTCCCATTTCACCATATCCCGGATGGGAATTATGCTCGTGCAACACATCGGTATAAGGCGTATCGTTCAGTTTGCCGGGAAACTGTTCTTCATCTGGAACCGCATCCACGGGGCGAATTGCTATTTTCTCTGCAGAGGCCTTCCGCAATGTCAGCGAGTACCCACGAAGACGCAGTTCCATGGGATCGCCCATGGGGGCATATTTCACCAATGTGACAATGGTTCCGGGAATGAGTCCCATATCCAGAAAGTGCTGACGGACAGCACCCTCACCGCCCACAGCCTGCACCACCGCAGATTTCCCTATTCTCAATTCTTTAAGCGTCATATTATTTCGTTTTCACTACAATCTCTTTTTCGTTTTCAGAAGAAGGACGGACGGAAAAACAGCTGTTGTCGAATGTATCCGGACGATATTTTTTCTCCATGGGAAATTGCACATCCTGAATATGTCCCGGAACATCCATCACGTACACGGTATCCATAGCACGGAACACCCAACGTCCCTCTTTATCCAGACATTCGTAACGGGGCCATTCGGTGGAAGGAAAAGAAATCCGGGCCACCTCCGTGTTTTCTTTGTCCAAAGCTATGATTTTCAGATAGCAGTGGTAATAATTTTCATCTTCGCTCATTTCGTAACGATCGAAAATCTTCTCCGCATAATCTTCCAGAACGACATAATCCATGTCGCCAAAATGTACCAGATCCAGCACAATGATTTTATCCGGGACAGATACCGTATAGACTTTTTTTGCCTTGCCGCCTCCGAGTTTACATCTGTACACACTGCTTCCATCCGAATACAGCACTCCCTTCGTTCCCGAAAAAGCAGCCACGGGTGTGTACGTTCCCTTGGGCAGCAGATGACGGTCCTTCCCATTGGCCGTATTCACTATCAAAATGTCCGAAAGAAAATACGCATCCTTTCCTGACCAGCGTTCCGGCTGCAGACTCTGGGCTATCAGAGCATAAGGACCGCTTCCGCAGAGGAAACGCCCCACATAACAGGCCGAAAGAACTTCCGCAGACCCTTTTACCGACTGTGCCTGCATCAGAAAGGACGAATACAGGAAGCATCCCAACAAAAAAAGACATTTTTTCATAATGTACATTTTTATATAAACAATAATATTTCAATATATTGCAAAACAAGTATCCTCAAATAGAGGTCTTTCGTTTTGAGTTGCAAAATTAGCAAAAAAAAAACAAGTTTGCTACTATGATAAAAATTAGGCAGGTTCTAAAATTTAACTTTCCTTTAATTTTCGGACAAGACAGCGAACCTGCTTGAACCGTTTTGCCCAAAAATTGATTCCGCAAAATTACAAATTATATCAATATCCTCGTTATAAATTGCTTATTTTTCGTTTCTTTCTACATTTTTCTGTTAATTTATACCGAATATGTATATCTGTTCTATCCTGAACATATTGTAGATCAAGCATGTCATAAATAGTTTTCTGGAAACCATACGACTGGAAAATCTGAAGAACGGCCTGCATGTTATGATTGCCTATCCCGGATTCACGGCGTCAGAAATCCGCTTCCATGCCCTCACCGCAGACGGTTCCGCACAGGGACGCACACCAAGGGATGAAGGCCAGATGATGTCGAGCGAAGAGACAGCTGCACACATTCTGAATGGAATACGCCGGAAAAAGCAATACCAGACCTCTTTTACGGACAAGACGGTCTACCTCAGCAAGTTTTTCTGCAAGAATTTATTGAACAAGGTGGTATACAATATGATGGCTAAAGAGCCGGATGCCCCAACCAACGCATAAACATTATGGAAAACGAAAATTTCATCGATTACGTCAAAATATGGTTTCACTCCGGACGCGGCGGTGACGGTTCCTCCCACCTGGCCCGTACGGCCCCAGACACCCAAGGGCGGTCCTGACGGCGGTGACGGCGGACGCGGCGGTCACATCATCCTGCGCGGTAATTCCCAGTTGTGGACGCTGCTGCATCTGAAATACACCAAACACCTGGTGGCCGAAGATGGAGAGGCCGGTGGACGCAACCAGTGTTTCGGCAAGAACGGTAAGGATGTCATCGTGGAAGTTCCCCTCGGCACCGTGGTCAAAAACGACGAGACCTTTGAAAAAGAAGCCGAAATTTTGGAAGACAAACAGGAAATCATATACATGCGCGGCGGAAGAGGCGGTTTGGGAAACCCCCACTTCAAATCTTCGGTACGGCAGACGCCCCGTTTTGCCCAGCCCGGAGAGATGGGATCGGAAGGATGGAAAATACTGGAACTTCAGGTTTTGGCCGACGTAGGCCTGGTAGGATTTCCCAACGCGGGAAAATCCACTTTCATTTCCGTGGTTTCCAATGCCCGGCCCAAAATCGCCAATTATCCTTTCACAACACTGAAACCCAACCTTGGCATGGTTCCCTACCGGGACAAATATTCCTTCGTGGTGGCCGATATTCCGGGCATCCACGAAGGGGCTTCCGAAGGGAAAGGTTTGGACCTGCGTATTCTGCGCCACATTGAGCGCAATTCTGTGCTGATGTTCCTGGTTCCGGTCGATTCAGAGGATATCCTGAAGGAATACCACATTCTGCTCAATGAGCTGAAACAGTACAATCCCGAACTG
>JAZLLH010000035.1:0-33157 GCA_045598025.1 Bacteroidales bacterium
CGCACAGCTGCGCCGGATCATTGAAAAGACCGCCCGCAAGGTGGGCGGATACACCTACCGTCAGGACAACCTGCATCCCAACGGCACCTGGAATGAAGAAATGGGCTACGGTTTGATAGACGCCCATGCGGCCGTGCTCAATGCGGTGGATTCCACGCTGGACCTGTACGTGCGCGATGCTTCCGACGACAACGGCACAGAACCCTCCTCCTGCACCATGCCGTGGAACAGTCCGGATATCTGGATAGAGGACATGGACGGAAATGAGGTGAGCCACCTGACCAGAAATGCAAACTATTACGTATGCGTGCGCATACACAACCGGGCAGACCATCCCTCCACGGGCTATGAAAAGCTGTACCTCAACTGGGTGAAGGCCGGACCGGGTACGGACTGGTCTGCCGCCTGGACAGGAGAAAAGAAATTACGCTTGGGAAGCGAATACGTACAGCTGGGCTCTCCCATAATCCTGTCGGATGTCCGATGGGGACATGCCATTCCCATCATCGCTGCAGGTAGAGACACGGTGGTCCGGGTAGGTTGGAGGACTCCCATGCCGGAAGATTATCTGTCGTTTTTTGCAGGCGAGGAACTGCGGCACTTCTGCCTCTGCGCACGCATCCACGACGGCAATCCCATCGCGGACGAGGATGCCGACGGCATCAGCATGGGGGCCTTCGTGCGGAACAGCCGCAAGGTCGCCTGGAAAAACATCAGCATTCTGGAAAATCCCAATGACAGAATGCTACTGTCCGTGTACAGCAGCCGGACACAGCCGATATGCCTCAAATATGTTTCAACAGCAAGCACATCCGGTGAATGGCCACATGCCGTTGCTGAAATCCGTCTGAAACCGGATGCGGACATGTATGCCGCCTGGCAGACCGGTGGCATGCAGGGCAATGGTTTTGTCCGGCGTGCGGATTCCAGTTTTCTGATGCAGGCCGCCAATGCGGAAATCTGCGGATTGCTGCTGGATACGTCCAGATTGTACACATTAAAAGTGGAAGCATCTTTCCCATCTTCCACTGTTTCACAGAATGATACTTTCCATTTTGATCTGGTGCAGTGCTACCGGTATACGAATGAGCAAGGCGTGCTCACCGATGAGACAGCCGGTGGAGAGCATTTCCGCTGCATTCCACCGGAAGGCTGTGATATTGACTTGGAAGTAAGCACAATGCCCGGTGTGGACATGATTAACTTCCATGTTGAAAATGAAAATGATTTTACATCTTACGAACTGACTGACATGCACGGAAACAGCACTTCTTACCCCAATGGAGATATCACCGTTTTCCCTGCGGAAAGCGGATGCTATACCCTATGCGTTACCACAGAAAACGGCTGCAGCGAATGCAAAACGCTCTGCGTGACATTGCCGGATGCCATGCTTTCGTCCATCTATCCGAATCCGGCCGATGGCGAAGTGAACATCGATTACCAGCTTTCACAGCGCATTTCCGGAGGCACCATCCAGATCATCAGCGCAAACGGCGTGAAGATGTACAGCCAGGCCGTGACCAATACAACGAAGGGCAAGACGATGAAGGGAAGCCTGAAACTTTCCACGGCGGCCTACGCACCGGGACAGTACATTGTCCGCATCCTTTCGTCCAAAGGCGAAGTGTATGACAGCAAGACGCTGATTGTTAAATAAAAATAAATAAGATTCCGAAAAATCTGCCTGTAATACAGGCATTACATGTATTTATTTCGTAATTTTGCAGCATCTTTTTCCGGTCAGGGCAGTTGTGCAGATTCGCTGTCCTGTCCGGAAATCAAAGGAAAACAGAAATCAAGGATCTGTATCAAAAATTCAATTATTATGAAAAACATGTTGAAATATGTGTGCATCTGCGCACTCATCGCTGCCACGGGAATTTTTACCACCGGCTGTGAGAAGGAAAACCTGAAAAATAATATTACCAATGTCAAGTGGCATCTGACCAAATTCGTGGATGTTGCAAACGACAATACAGAAAATACCAATACCTCTGAAAAGACTTTATGGGTATCGTTCTATTCAGATAATTCCATCAATGGATGGGGAATGGGGAACCAATTAAGCGGCACTTTTGAATGCAATGCCAACAAAATCAGCATTCATATCGGGCCCTTAACGGAAGTAGGTGATTTTAATGGATTGGAAACCAAGATGTGTGATGCTTTAAACAAAGCGGGTGTCGTCAAACAAAAGGGAGAAACACTTTTATTGTACTATAACGGCAAGAAAAATTACCTGCAATTTGAAAAAGTAACGGAATAATCCCCATTCGTAGTTTTGCAAATTCATTTCAAACAGCTTTAACTTAAGGTAACTTCTAAAAATTTAAAACACTAAATATCAACAATATAAAATTATATTCTGCGTTAATCTCAAGACTAAAAGAGACATACGATGAACAGATACAAACCCCAAGGTAAAATAACGCTTTTGACAGTGAAAACACGCAGCAGAAACTATCCAATCTCGGCAATCTTTGTTGTTTTCAAGCAGTTCCTTGGTCTGGCAAGCGGCGACAAAGTTCCTGATTCACGTACGATATGGCTGTTCCGGGAACAGCTGCGCAAAAAAAACATGTGCGAACAGCTGTTCCACCGCTTCGTGGAATATCTGAACGAGCGTGGTTTGATTTTCAACGAGGGGCAGATTATTGATGCCAGTTTCGTCCTTGCTCCGAAGCAACACAATACGCCCGAGGAAAACCTGCAGATCAAGAATGAAGAAGGCGGAAACCTGTGGAACGACAAACCGCATAAGAAAAGCCACAAAGATGTAGATGCACGATGGGTGAAGAAAGAAGGTCAGAATTATTTCGGTTACAAGCTCAACGGCAAAGTGGACAGCAAAAGCAAGTTTCTGAAGGAGTGCGTTGTGACACAGGCATCCGAGCATGATTCACAGCCGTTGGCTGAACTTCTGGACGACAGCGATACCTGTCAGCTGCTTTATGCGGACAGTGCGTATGTGGGTCAGGAAGAAATATATGCGCCATATAATATAATCGGAAAAATATGCGAGAAAGGCTATGTCAATCACCCGCTGACGGAAAAACAAAAGGAATCCAACCGGATAAAGTCGAAAATCCGTAGCCGCGTGGAACATGTGTTCGGTTTCATGGAAGGTGCGATGCACGGATTGACCGGACGGACGACAGGTTTTCCGAGGGCGTGTGAGAATATATTTATGACATGCCTGATTTACAATATGTTCAGGATAGAACAGATATACAGACTCGGTATAAATTAACAGAAAAATGTAGAAAGAAACAAAAAATTAGCAATTTATAACGAGGATAATGATATAATTTGTAATTTTGCGGAATCAATTTTTGGGCAAAACGCTTCAAGCAGGTTCGCTGTCTTGTCCGAAAATTAAAGGAAAGTTAAATTTTAGAACCTGCCATAAAAAAAATTCCTGATTGAATATTGTACAGCATAATTTCGTAATTTTGCAGCATCATTTCAAATTTATCAACATCAAAAAATTCAAAAACATGAAAACGAAATTCCAACTGCCGCTCATGGCAACGGTATTCCTCGCTGGCGCGTTGTTTTTCGCCGGCTGCATCTGAAACGTTACCCGAAACGGGTGATGTTGACCGTTTGCAAAGCCTAATCCGAAAATTCTATATGAATTTATGGATTATATTGTTTTTTTTTGTACTTTTGCAGAAATAAAAACAAATGATGGAATTGATAAAGAGACAACTTCAAGCACACATACAGGAACGTATGTTTCAAGGTAAAGCCATTATTCTGATTGGTGCCCGTCAAGTAGGGAAGTCTACTTTGTTCCGGCAAATATTGGAAGGAGGACAACTGCCTGTGCCGCAAAACCGGATACTGACACTCAATTGCGATGACGCGAGTGTCCGGGAGATGCTGGCACATACCGACAACCTGAACGGCATACGTAATCTGGTTGCCGAATATCAGATTATCGTTATGGATGAAGCACAGCGGATTCCAGGCATTGGTCTGACGCTCAAAATGATGATTGACTATTTCAAGGATGTGCAGGTATTGGTGACCGGTTCTTCTTCGTTCATGCTGCAGGGAAAACTCAATGAACCCCTGACCGGGCGCAAATTCGAATATCACCTTTTCCCTATCTCCACGCAGGAACTGATGAACAACGGTGGTCTGTTGAGAGTCAGGCAAACCCTTGAAGCACGTCTGATTTACGGTTCTTATCCGGACGTACTCAACAGCAGCAAGAACGTACGGGAAATCCTGCTCAACTTGTCCGGCAGCTACATGTATCAGGACTTGCTTTCCATGGAAGGAGTGCGCAAACCTGTGCTGATAGAGAAACTGCTTGTCGCACTGGCTCTGCAGGTCGGTAGCGAAGTGTCATACAATGAACTGGCACAACTGCTTCATAGCGATTCCAAAACGATTGAAAAATACATCGATCTGCTGGAAAAGTGTTACATCATTTTCCGCCTGAACGGTTTAAACCGTAACCTGCGCAATGAGTTGAAATTGGCGAAGAAAATTTTTTTTTACGACAATGGTATCCGCAATGCACTGATTCAAAACTTCAATCCGCTGAATATACGCCAGGATGCAGGAGTCCTTTGGGAAAATTTCTTCATTTCGGAACGTCTGAAATACAATCACTACAACGGCAAATATGCCAACATTTATTTTTGGCGCACCCAGACGCAACAGGAAATTGACTATATTGAAGAATGTGACGGTACCCTGACTGCTTTTGAAGTAAAGTGGAATCCGAAGAAAGGCAGAACACCCTTTCCAAAGGCTTTTCTTGAAAACTATCCGGTAAAAGAATGTGTGGTCGTCACACCCGAAAATTATTTGGACTGGTTGACCTGATGCTCCTCGGTCCGCCCACCGCCGGCACCGCATAAATTAAATTTTTCACCGGATGCACTTCGCATCCGGTTTTTTCGTACCTTTGCCGCTTCAAATTCAAAACACAACAGAACAATGATCTTACTCTTAATAAGCAACTCCACCAATTTCGGAGAACCCTATCTGGCCTGGGCCATGACGCAGTTGGAACTTTTTTTCGACAAACAGCACATCACCGCAGAAAGCAAAATCGTCTTTGTCCCCTTTGCCGGCGTATCCATCAACAGGAACGCCTATCCCAAAACTTATGACGCCTACGAAGAACGCGACAAGAAAGTCTTTGCAGAAAAACTCGGATCAGAAAGCTTCGTTTTCGTCCATCCTTTTGACGATAAAGGCAAAGCCATCCAGGAAGCCGACTGCATCGTGGTCGGGGGCGGCAATACCTTCCACCTGGTGGCAGAAATGCACCGCTACGGACTGATGAAAGCCGTGCGCGAAAAGGCCATGAGCGGCACACCCTACATCGGATGGAGCGCCGGTTCCAACATCGCATGCCCTACCCTCTGCACCACCAACGACATGCCCATCGTACAGCCCGCCAGCTTCGAAACACTGAATCTGGTTCCTTTCCAGATCAATCCGCACTACCTGGACCCGCATCCGGAAATCGACAAGATGATCAAGCACGGTGGCGAAACCCGTCAGGACCGCATCAACGAATACCTGGCTGTCAACCAGAACATGACCGTGGTCGGACTGCGCGAAGCCTGCGCCCTCTGGGTGGAAGGCGGACGCATGATGCTCAAAGGCGGCAAGCCCATGGTGGAATTCCATTACGATGAAAACGAAGCCGGAAAACTCCGCGCCACCGAGCACGAACCCAACAGCGACGTCAGTTTCCTGCTCCGATAATGATCAGTGTCAACAATCTTTCTGTCAGCTTTTCCGGCAACCCGCTTTTCAGAGGTCTGAATTTTGTCATCGGAGACAATGAACGGGTGGGCCTGGTCGGAAAAAACGGAGTGGGTAAAACCACCTTGTTGCGCGTTCTGTCCCATGAACTGGAACCGGAAAGCGGTGATATGGTCATTACCAAAGGATTTCGTATCGGCTATCTGCCGCAGGAAATGAAGATTCAGAGCGACAAAAGCGTTTGGGATAAAACCTATGAAGCTTTTGACGAAATCCGTGAAATTGACCGGCAAATTGAAAAAATAAACACTGAGCTGGCCGAAAGAGAGGACTACACCTCCGACGCCTATGCCAAACTCATTGACCGGCTGAATGAATTGAACCACCGCCGACAATATTTGGGTGCTGCCCACATCGAGTCGGACATGGAAAGGGTGCTGATTGGTCTGGGCTTCACCAAAGAAGATTTCCAGCGTCCGATGAACGTGTTCAGCAGTGGCTGGCAGATGCGCATTGAATTGGCCAAGATTCTGCTCCGACGCACAGAAATCATCCTGCTGGACGAACCGACCAACCATCTGGACATCGAATCCATCCAATGGCTGGAAGATTTTCTGCAGTCCTACCACGGCAGCCTGGTCATGGTTTCCCACGACCGCCGGTTCCTGAACAACGTCTGCCGGCGCACCATCGAAATCACCCTCGGCCACATCGAAGACTATAAATGCTGCTACAACGACTACGTGGAACGCCGTTTGGAGCGCATTGAGCACCAGCAGAAAGTATTTGAAAACCAGCAGAAGGAAATCAACGATATCGAAGCTTTCATTGAGCGTTTCCGCTACAAGGCCACCAAGGCCAAGCAGGTACAGAGCCGCATCAGGATGCTGGAAAAAATGGACGTGGTCCAAGTGGACGAACTGGACACTTCCCGCATCCACTTTCTCTTCCCTCCAGCCCCCAAATGCAACCGCGTCGTTTTTGAGGCGGAAGCGCTGTGCCAGGCCTACGACAACGACAAACTCATTTTGGACAACATTGACCTGGTGGTCGAAAACCAGGAAAAGGTAGCTTTTGTCGGGAAAAACGGAGAAGGCAAGTCTACCATGATGAAGCTGCTGATGCAGGAGATTTTTCCCCTTTCGGGAAAACTGCACATCGGTGATATGGTAAAAATAGGCTACTACGCCCAGAATCAGAACCAGAAACTTGACCACAGCCGCACCGTATTCCAGACCTTGGACGACGTAGCCGTTGGTGACATTCGCACCAAAGTCCGCGGCATCCTAGGCAGTTTTCTCTTCGACGAGGACGATCTGGAGAAAAAGGTGGGCGTGCTCTCCGGCGGAGAAAAAGCCCGTCTGGCACTGGCCAAACTGCTGCTCGAACCATACAACGTGCTGCTGCTCGACGAACCGACCAACCACTTGGACATGACCTCCAAGGACGTGCTGAAAAACGCCCTGCTCCGCTACGACGGCACGCTGGTGATTGTATCCCACGACCGTGATTTTCTGCAGGGTCTGACCGACAAAGTCATTGAATTCAAGAACAGAAAAGTCAAAGTCCACTTGGGTGACATTCAGGAATATCTGGACCAGCGCAAACTGGAATTTCCGGAAACGCTGACAAAACAGGCCGATACGGCGACCTCCGCCTCTGCGGACGAAACCGAAGGCAAAAATCAGTGGGCGGAACAAAAACGGAAGGACAGTCAGCTGCGCAAATTGGAAAAGCGCGTATCTATGCTGGAAACTGCTATTGATACCAAGGAAGGCGAGTTGAGCCAATGCGGCAGCAAACTGAACGACCCCGAACATTATGCCGCCGATATACAATCCGGCGCACTCTACAAGGAATATCAGCGACTGAAGGACGAGGTGGATGCCCTGATGAAGGAATGGGAGAATGCCTCCGCAGAGCTGGAAGATTTTCAATAATACCGGAAAATGCAAAAATACATCTGCTGCAAGGGAAAACTGCTTTCCATCGAAAAGCCTCTGATCATGGGCATTCTGAATGTGACCAGGGATTCTTTCTACGATGGAGGACGCTATTTCAACAAGGAAAGCTATTTGAAACAAGCGGAAAAACTGCTGCAAGAAGGAGCGGATTTCATTGATGTAGGATGCGCTTCCACCCGGCCGCTGGCAGTAGAAATCCCGGAAACGGAAGAACTCCGGACAGCCGTTCAGGTGGTCGACGAGCTGCTGCGGCATTTTCCGCAGGCCCTCATATCAGTGGATACCTGGCGGGCTTCAGTAGCCGGAAAATGCATAGAGGCCGGAGCGGCTGTCATCAACGACATCTCCGGAGGAGACTTCGACCCGGCCATGTTCGAAACTGTTGCCCGATTGCAGGTTCCATACATACTGACCCATACTTCCGGACGGCCTGAAGTCATGCAACAGCACACCGGTTATGCCGATGTGGTAAGGGAAGTATACCTTTATTTGGATGAACGCATCCGGCGACTGCACCTTCTCAATGTCAAGGACGTGATAGCCGATGTGGGCTTCGGTTTCGGGAAAACCGTCCGTCAGAATTTCGAATTGCTGAAAAATTTCGAACAATTCCAGGAGTTGGATTGCCCGCTACTCTGTGCTCTTTCCAGAAAAAGCATGCTTTACAAGACCACCGGTTCCACCCCGGAAAATGCCCTGCCAGCCACCCTGACCGCCCAACTGACCGCCTTACAGAAAGGAGCCTTGCTGCTGCGCGTTCACGACGTTGCTGCAGCCAAAGACTCCATTACCATTTGGGAATCCGCAAATTCCCGTTCAAAAAATTCGGAATAGGAATTTCCGTATCAGTCAATGCTTTCCTTGCTCTGCAAATAGGCAGAGGCATCGCGACTGACCCCGGATATTCCTGCCCGGTAAGAGGAACATTCATAAGAATCGGAAGTCGGACGCTGAGCACGACGGTTATAAGCTGGTGTATTCAAATATTCCTCCGTTTCCTCATCGGACATATTGCGAAGTGAAGCATTGTCTATCCGTTTCGTATACGGATGCTCATTCACGCTTTCCCGTTCGGGATACTGGGAATACGTCCGATTGACCGAGGGGGCCTTTTCTCCCAAATTTACTTTTTGGACATTGGTATTCTCCGCTTTTTCCTCTTCTTTGAGACCGATAGAGGCGGATTCTTCGTTGAAATTGACCGTGCGCGATTTGTCCGGAGCCTTGTCATGGAAACCGGTAGCAATCACAGTTACACGCACCTCTCTGTCGTTCAGGGAATCATCCACACCATAGCCCCATATCAGTTTGTCTTTCATATTGCAGGTCTGCTGTTCCAGCGTCCGGGTAATTTCCCCAAATTCATCCATGGTGATATCCTGGCCGCTCTTGTAGGTAATGAACAGCAATACTTTCTCTGCACCGTAAATACTGTTGTTTTCCAGCAAAGGACTGGAAATGGCTCTTTCTGTGGCGTCTTTGGCACGGGTTTCGCCATCGGCCACACCGGAACCGATAATGGCGGTTCCACTGTCCTGCATAATAGTTTTCACATCTTCGAAGTCCACGTTGATAATGCCGGGAATGGTAATCAGTTCCGCAATACTCCGGGCTGCAATCAACAGTACATCATCGGATTTGGCGAATGCATTGGAAAAAGTCATGTCGGGATACAGCTCCTTCAGGGCCTCATTCTTGATAACGATCAAAGCATCCACATTCTGCCGAAGTTCGTCCAAACCGTTTTTGGCAGCTTCGAGTTTGCTCCTCCCCTCAAAATCGAAAGGAAAGGTCACTATACCTACTGTAAGTATCCCCATTTCCCGGGCTATGGATGCCACGATGGGAGAAGCTCCCGTTCCCGTACCACCACCCATTCCGGCAGTGATGAACAGCATTTTGGCTCCCCGCAGGGCATCTTTGATACGTTCTTCCGAATCAATAGCCGCATCACGGGCTTTCATAGGAACAGCACCTGCGCCCAATCCATCCTCACCGAGCTGGATTTTGAACGGAATCGGAAGACGTTCCAATGCCTGGGCATCCGTGTTGCATAACATGAAGTCCACACCGACTATCCCCTCATCGTACATGTGTTTGACGGCATTGCCGCCGCCACCGCCCACGCCCATTACTTTGATGATGGAACGGGTCACATCCTTGTCACTCTCTACGAATATGGGTTCTACATCCCCTACAGGATCGATATCAATTAAATTTTCCATATGAATATTTTTAAATGTGTTCTGTTTTTTTATTTGTATTCTTCTTCATCGTCTTCCGACTCATCCACCAGCAGGGTATTTTTAATCAAATCCTTGATTTTGTTCCACGGACGATATCTGGAACCGTCTCCCGCTTTGGGACGCACAGGAGCTTCCTGCTCATCGCCCTCTTGTTCTTTCCCGTATTCTTCCATCAGATCCGGATTTTCTCCATCTTCCGGTTTTTCCAGACTCATCACCATCAGGCCCAAAGCTGTGGAATAAATGGGACTGTTGTATTTCTGACGGGTGTTTTCCTCGAATATCACTTTTTCCTCAGGATATCCAATCCGGACAGTCATTCCGGTCTTGTACTCGGCATACGCCTTGATGTCTTTCATCAGGGCGCCGCCACCGGTCAACACTATACCACATCCCAGACGTTCCATATAATCGGAAGTCTGCAATTCCACCGTCACCCGGTCCAGAATTTCATCCATACGGGCCGCAATGACTTCTGCCAGTTCGTTTTTATGCACTTCAATAGGCGGTCTGCTGTGAATGCCGGGAATGGTAATGATGAGATTTTCCTTGCTCTTGTCAACGACACAGGAACCGTACTCCAATTTGATTTTTTCCGCATCTTCCTTTACAATGCCCTGGAAAACGGCTTTGATATCGTCGGTAATGACATCGCCTCCTATGGGAATGACGGCCGTATGCCTCAATATACCATCGTAGTAGACAGCCACATCTGTCGTACCTCCGCCGATATCCACCAAAGCAACTCCCGATTCCTTTTCCCTCTCGTCCAAGACCGCAGCCGAAGAAGCCAGCGGTTCCAGAATCAATCCTTCCATTTCCAAATCACACTGACGGACACACCGTACAATATTTTTGATATGCTGTTCATTGTCGGTAATGACATTGAAATTGGAACCGAACTGCGTACCGGTGACACCGATGGGATCAATGAGATTCCTGTAATTGTCCACGAAAAATTCCTGGGGAATGGCATCAATAATCTTGGTACCGGGTGCCACGCTCAGGCGGAACACCTCGTCCACCAGTTGGCGTATATCCTTGGCAGTGACAACGTCGTCGGGATTTTTGCGCTTGATTTCCTCCTTGGAGTGGAAACTGTTGATATGCTGGTCGGCAATACCTGCCAAAACCGTATCTATCGTCACACCGGAAGATGCGCAGGCCTGTTTGATCGCATGGTTGATGGCAATGACGGTTTTGGTGATATTGATTACCTGTCCACGCTGTACTCCCACCGAAATGGTTTCGCCATGACCCATGATTTCAACTTTTCCCGATTCATTTCTGCGACCGACGAAAGCAACCACCTTTGTGGTGCCGATATCCAAACCGACTGCAATTTTTTCCCCGACTTCTGCCGTTTCCTTTGAAGCCTTTTTCCATTTGAATTTGTCCATGGTTTATCTGTTTTATTGTACACGTTTTTCGCAAGGCACCCTGTCTCCGAACTGCAGTTTTACCAATGAATAGCGCTGCCATCCGGTTACATAGAATCCTTGTCTGTATATATTCAGCAAATTATTGAATTTTTTATCCAAATCCCGGGCACTTCCCAACACAATCAGATGATCACCTACCTCCGGAGCCAGACGGTACTGCCCCTTGCGCACCACATAAATCTGGCTGATCTGTGCTTTCCAGAAAGGATGAGAATCGATATAGGACGCTATAGCGAACAAATCGTTGCACACCGAAGTATCCTGAATTTCCATCACGTATTCCGGATGGTATGCGTCCGGAATATTTCCATTGGCCAGCAGTATCCTGACGGGATGCTGCGGAAGATAAGGAAGCATTTTCGCCGTGCGGCCGGAGCGGGCCAGATAAAAGGATTTCCCCTTTTGATTGATAATACGCACCAAGGGCTTGACCTGCATCACCTCCACGTTCACATTTCCGTGCAGGTCCGTATGTATGTTGACCGAATCGCAGAAAGGCCAATGCCGGATCTGTGATTCCAACAGCTGCAGATTGACATTTCTTTTGGGAACTCCCGTTATTTTCTGGCAATGCGTCCGGATATACTGCGACAAATCCTTGGAGGTAACCAGGGTATCGGATGCATAAAGCATGCGGACCGATACCTTCCCGTATTTTTGTCCGCTGGACAAGGCAATATAGGCTGCAAAACAGACAATCAGCAGCAATATCACCGACAATATTCCCAGATTTTTCCTGTTTACCTTCATACTTCCAATGCTTTTTTGATGGATACTACCAAACGATCAATGTCCCCTGCCCCCATCGTCAGCAGGACTTCCGGACGAACAGATTTCAGGTATGGAATCAGCTCTTCCTTTGTACACAATATTTTGTCTTTTTGGGTTATTTTATCCAACAGCATACGGGAATCCACCCCTTCTATAGGTTCCTCCCGAGCCGGATAGATATCCAAAAGCACCACCTTGTCCAATGTGGACAACTGGGCTGCAAATTCATCGGCAAAATCGCGGGTCCGGGTATACAGATGCGGTTGGAATACACCGCAAATCTTTTTTCCAGGATACCATTCGCGAGCGGATTCTATGCAAGCTTTCAACTCGTTGGGATGATGGGCATAATCGTCCACAAACACCAGATCCGGTCTGCAGATAATGTACTCAAAACGCCGTTTCACGCCTTTGTACAAAGCCAGCCGGGAACGGATTCCGGCTTCGCCTGCTCCCTTGCAATATGCGGCTGCAACGGCAGCCAGCGCATTTTCCACATTGTACAGACCGGCCGTAGGCAGCATCATCCGGTGCCAACATCCGGAAGGCGTATGTATATCGAAACGGGTGGTTCCATCCTCTATGCACAGATCCGACAGGTGGAAATCGGCCTGGGTATCATGCAGGCTGTATGTGTACACTCGACTCGATGTATGAAAATACGGACGCAGTTCCGGCTTGGTTATCAAACAGCCTCCAGGACGTATCTGCTTTGAAAACTGATCAAAAGCCTCTCTCAAATGATCCACCGTACCGTAAATATCCAAATGATCGGCATCCATGGAACTGACCACAGCGATATCCGGTTCCAACTGCAAGAAGGAACGGTCAAACTCGTCCGCCTCCACGACCATGGTCTTTGCCTCTTTTTCGTAAAAAAAATTGGATTGGAAATTGACCGCTATGCCTCCGATGAACGAAATAATCGGTTCCTGTCCCTGAAACAACAGGGATGCCAGAGAAGTCATGGAAGTTTTGCCGTGCGTACCGGCAAAAGCTACGGTGTACAAATCCCGACTGATGGCGCCTAAAACCTCCGCACGCTTCATGCAGACATAATGATGCGCTCTCAAATACTGCCATTCGGCATGGGAATCGGGAATTGCAGGCGTATAAACCACCAAATCGACGGACGATGGCAAGAGAGCGGGATCATCCTGATAATGGATATCCATCCCCTCTCCTTCCAATTTCCGCGTCAGTTCGGAAGGCGTGCGGTCGTAACCGCTCACGCGGCATCCCTTCAGACGGAAATAACGGGCCAAGGCACTCATACCTATACCTCCTATTCCGAGAAAATACACAGATTCCAATCGCGAAGGCAGATTTTTCATCCTTTATGCTCCTATGATTTTTTCAATTTCCCTCAAAATGGCAGAAGTAGCATCCGGAAGCGCAAATTGCCTGATGTTCTCGCTCATTTCGGCACATTTCTGGCAATTTTCGACCAACTCCCAGATTTCGTATTTCAATTTTTCGTGAGCCAGTGCATCCGGAATCAACACGGCGGCACCGGCATCCGAAAGCACACGGGCATTCTTGGTCTGATGATCTTCAGCCACATTGGGAGAAGGAATCAGAATACAAGGTTTCCCGACAATGCAAAGTTCGGAAATGGAAAGCGCCCCGGCACGGGATACGATAATGTCCGACACCTGATACAGATAATCCATCCGCTTCACGAACGGCATAATACGCATATTGGGCATATCCTGAACCATGTCCTTATAGGTATCGAAATAATACTCTCCGGTCTGCCAGATAAACTGTATATCCAATTCCCTCAAGTCATCAATGAACCCACGGACGCTCTCATTGATGGTCCGCGCGCCGAGACTTCCTCCGAGAATGGCCACCGTACGTTTGTTCGGATTCAGGTCAAAGTAGGCATACGCATCCGTATGATCGGACGGCAGGGACAGAATGTCCTTACGGACCGGATTTCCTGTCTTGACGATTTTTTCTTTCGGGAAAAAGCGCTCCAAATGGTCGTAAGCCGTACAAATGGTCCGGACTTTAGGGGCCAGCATTTTGTTGGTGACTCCCGGATAGGAATTCTGTTCCTGTATCAGGGTGGGAATACCCATAGCCGCGGCCTTCTTCAATACCGGTGCACTCACGTATCCGCCCACACCGATGACGATATCGGGACAGAAATCCTTCAGTATGTCTTCGGCCACCTTCATTCCTTTTAACAAACGGAAAGGAAGACGGATGTTGTCACAAATGCTTTTCAAAGAAAGATCTCTTCGGAGTCCGTATATGTCAATACCTTTAATGGCATAACCGGCTTCCGGAACCCTCTTCATTTCCATACGCCCATTGGCTCCCACAAACAGGATTTCCGCATCCGGCCACCTGTCCTTGACAGCATTGGCTATAGCAATGGCGGGAAAAATATGACCTCCCGTTCCTCCTCCTGAAACAATAACCCTCTTATTCATGATTTTCCTCCTTCTGATACGTATGTTTTTTTTTGCTTTTTGCTTTACTGATGTTCAACAATAAACCAAGAGCCGTACAGGTCGTCAGTATGGAGACATTTCCCCAGCTGACCAAAGGCAGCGCCTGGCCCGTATTCGGAGCCACACCCACACACACACTGATATGCAACAGCGCCTGAAAAGTAATCCAGACTCCTATGCCGCAAGCCAGGTAGATACCGAAAGCATCGCTGAGTCTCCGTACAATCAGCAGTACCCTGTACATCAGTACCATATAACAGAACAGCAGCAAGGCTCCGAACAAGGCTCCGTATTCCTCCACAGCAATGGAAAAAATACAGTCCGTATAACTTTGAGGCATACTGCTGTATATGGAATTGCCAGGTCCGTTGACCGGGAAAATGCCTCCGGTGGATACGGCACCTTCCATATGGATGTCCTGACGGATATTGTCGATATCTGCCTCACTCAAACTTTCCACATAGGTTTTGGTATCACCCGGAGCATTGAAAAAACGCTCCACCCTGGCATGCACCGTTTCGAAACGGCTCAAGGCTCCCAAATGAAAGCCGCTGGTAGCCACCAGAATGACAACGACGGACAGACCGATACCGACGGTGATAAACCAGGTGGATTTTTTCAAATCGGAAATAAACAGCAAGGTGAATGCTACAAACAGCAGAATCAGACTGGTAGACACATTCTGCGTCATCAGCAGCAAAGCGAACACGAACAATATGGCCAGAAAAGGAAAGTAACCGTGTTTCAGGTCGTTGATGCGTTCTCCCATATGAGCCAACTCATTTGCCATAAACACTATGACAAGCAGCACTACTATATAGAACGTCTGGATCTGATGTCCGAAAATGGAAATGGAGCGGCGGACATCTTCTGACGGATGACCGACAAACAAGGTACACAACAGGATAATGAATGCCACGAGCAGACAAAGACGGGAATACGGAGCTACCTTCCGATAATCCACATATTGGACCACGAAGGCAACAAGCCATCCCAGCAACAGGTAGAATCCGTGACTGCTGATATATGGCATGAGATTGTGCCTCTCGGTCGGACCCAACAAATCATTGGATGCGGCACTGTATATCAGCACCATAGAGCAAAGGCTCAAGAAAATCAACAAGATCCAAATGACCTTGTCGCCTTCCATTTTTTGAAAGAAATCCTTGATCTTCGTTTTCATAAACTATAACTCCGAAATAGCGTTCCTGAACAATTCGCTTCTGGTTCCGCGACCTGTCTCCTCATCACTCCGACAGGCAGATGAAAGCAGTACGACATCTTCCCTGTCCGCGGAATAATAGGCCGCCTTGACAGCGTGCTCCATATTTTCACACTCATAAATGGTATCAATATAGGGTCCGAATACCTGCTTCAAACGGGTGTTGTCCCGACCAATGCAAACCATGGCCTTCACCTTTTCCACCACCAGTTGCAATACATCGGTGTAATTGACCTCCGAATCATCGCCACCGGTAATCCACAAAATGGGATGCTGAATTTTTTCCAAGGTGTAATAAAGGGAATGTATGTCTTGGGAATGACTGTCGTCAATGAAGGTGACTCCACCGAAACGGCGCACTTCCTCCAAACGGCCGGTCTGTTGCACAGGAGTCTGTAACAAGCTCTGCAATTGTTTATTGCGGGCATTAACCAATTGATCTTCGAAAAAATTGACGTGAGAGTATGTCGTCATTTTTACGGTTTCTTTTAAAATCACTCGTTTTTTCATATCCCCAATTTTAGCGTAACTTCAATGTGACGACCGTCAAAACGGCCAACAAAATCCCTATAATCACGAAACGCTGTACGATTTTCGCCTCGTGAAATCCTTTTTTCTGATAATGATGATGGATGGGAGTCATCAGGAAAGGACGTTTCTCCACCGGAACCATCTGACCGGCGGGAAGTCTGTATTTCCGTCTGTACCATTTGCAATAAGCGCTCTGTATAATCACCGTCAGACTCTCTACCAGATAAATGCCGCACAATACAGGCAGAAGCAATTCTTTGCGGATGATGATGGCAAATACCGCAATAATTCCTCCTATAGCCAAAGAACCGGTATCCCCCATGAATACTTGAGCCGGAAAACAATTCCACCAGTAGAATCCCAAACAGGCGCCCACCATAGCTCCGGTAAAAATCATCAACTCTCCGGTATCCGGTATATACATAATGTTCAAATAATCGGCAAAAATGGTGTTGCCGGATACATAAGCCAGAATACCCAGTGCCACCACAATGATGGCGGCAGTGGAAATGGCCAGTCCATCCAGGCCATCGGTCAGATTCGCGCCATTGCTGACGGCACAGATGATAAAGATAATAATGGGAAGATAGACCAACCAGGCCCATTTTTCATATCCTTCACCCAACCAGGACAACAGGCGGGAATAATCGAACTCGTTGTTTTTTACGAAAGGTATGGTCGTCTTGGTGGACTTTTTCGCTTCCACACAATGGTAGGCGCTGCTTCCCTGTACGGCGTCATTTTCAACTTGAAATACGGATTCCGTACTGACGTAATTTTCTGCTCCGCACTTTTCCTTGATAACCACATCCGGATGAAAGAACATCACCAGAGCGACCACAAGACCCAGTATACATTGCCCGAGCAATTTGCCTTTGGAGGAAAGTCCGGCCTTGTTTTTCTTGAAAACCTTGATATAGTCATCCACAAAACCCAGCAGTCCCAACCATACCGTGGTGAAAATCATCAGCAGGATGTAAATATTGTCCAGACGGTTGAACAGAAGCACCGAAATCAGCAGGCTCAACAATATGATGATGCCTCCCATGGTGGGGGTTCCCTTCTTTTCCATCTGCCCGGCCAAACCCAGATTTCGGATATCTTCACCTATCTGTTTCTTACGCAGAAAGGCTATCACATACTTGCCGATAATCATGGAAAGGAACAGCGAAAGCACCGCTGCCATCGCCATCCGGAAGGAAATGTAACGGAACACTCCCGCTCCAGGCATATCGAATTTGGTATCCAACCAATTGAAAAGCGTATACAGCATAATCTATCTTTATTTACATAAATATTTTTTCACTTCTTCCACATCATCAAAGTGATGCTTCACTCCCTTGACATCCTGGTATTTTTCATGCCCTTTGCCGGCAATCAGAATGATATCGCCCTCCCGGGCCATCGTGGCGGCAACCTTGATAGCCTGATGTCTGTCCTCAATGACCAGATAGGTACTTTCGTCCTTACCTGACAGACCGGCACACATATCGTTCAGTATATCCATAGGTTCCTCATAGCGCGGATTGTCAGACGTCAGAATCAGCAAATCGCTTTTTTCGTAAGCAATCTGCGCCATCTCAGGCCGTTTCGTTTTATCCCGATTGCCTCCGCAACCGACCACTGTGAGTATCCGCTGATCGGCGCAACGGATTTTACGAATGGTATTCAGCACATTGTCCAATGCATCCGGCGTATGGGCATAGTCAACAACGGCGGTTACATGATGATTGCCTGAAATACAGGCAAAACGTCCTTCTGCTGCTTCCTGTGCGCTCAGATTTCGCAGCACTTCGTCCTTATCTTTGCCCAGCAAACGTGCTACACCATAGATTGCCAACAGATTATAGGCGTTGAAATCTCCGGTCAGACGGGTCCAGACTTCTGTTCCATCCATTTCCAGCAGCATTCCGTCCATGTGATATTCGAGAATGCGGGCTTTGAAATCCACATTCCCGCTTTTCAATCCGTAGGAATGACACTGTGCAGACGTATTCTGAAGCATGACCGCCCCATTGGCATCATCCGCATTGGTCAGGGCGAATGCCGTTTTCGGCAAATGATCGAAAAAGCATTTTTTGGCCCGAATATATTCCTGGAAAGTTTTATGGTAATCCAAATGATCGTGAGTGATATTGCTGAAAATACCTCCTTCAAAATGCAGGGCATCGATGCGATGCTGCACTATGGAATGGGAACTGACCTCCATGAAACAATACTCGCAACCGGCATCGACCATTTCACGCAGTAAGGCATGGATATGCACGGCATCGGGAGTGGTATGGGTGGAAGGTATCACCTTGCCGGCAATCCGGTTTTCAATCGTACTCAACAGTCCGCACACATGTCCCATGAAAGAAAACAGACGGTACAGCAATGTAACCGTAGTCGTCTTTCCGTTGGTTCCTGTAATGCCGACCAGCTTCAATTGGGTGGAAGGATGGCCGTAAAATGCATCGGCCAAACGGGCCAATGCCGCAGAAGCATTTTCCACCTGAATGTAACACACCTTGTCCGAAATCTCTTCGGGCATGGTTTCCAATACTATGCAACATGCTCCCTGAGCCACTGCATTGGGGATGTAACTATGCCCGTCCGTCTGCGTACCGCGTTGGGCAACGAAGAGGGACGACGGTCCCACTTCCCTGGAATCAAAACAGAGGGAGGAGACTTCCTGCATGTCGTCTCCAACGAGACGGATGAAAGGGATGGACTGTATGAGAGAATGTATCGTCATCATTTTGATTCGTTTTTCAATACCACTTTGGCTTTTTTACCATTGAACTCGATGTCGGAAACCCGGCCAGCTCCCGACAGCTGCACCGAATAACCTTTCTTTTCCAGCAAAAATACAGCATCCTTGGCACTCGCACCGATCAGATAATGATAGAGATCCTTAGGATTCGGATGAACGACTTTCACCAGGCTGTCCTTCCCGTTTACAGGACACACACCCACCCAGGTACCGAGTTCCGGATTCTTCATCACGTAACCCAATTGATGATATATGCGGACCAGGTCGGACGAGTAGCCCAAATGCACCGACGGGATTTTACGCCAATAGGCGTCCCTGTATTTGTAATTCTGCAAAGAAAGGTCCCGACAGACAATTTTTTCGGCAATCTCCCGACACACCGGAGCTGACACGACTCCGGCATCGGCATGGGTTCCCGATATCAGCACCAGGCAAGTGTACTTGGGATGATCACTCGGAAAATAGCCGATGAAGGAAGCATTGAAATTACTCTGATAACCGGCTCCTTTACTGTAAATTTGGGCCGTTCCTGTTTTTCCGGCTATCAAAGGACGGACCGTACTGTCATTGGCTCTTTTATAATATGCATCCTGTGCACGACGGGCCGTTCCCGATGTAACGACACCTTCCAGACATTCCCTCGTTTTCAAGAGGGTGGACATGCTGCAAATTCTGTCTTTGATGACTTCCGTATGATTGGCCACTTTTTTTCCGTCAGGATACACCACCTCTTTCACCAGATATGGACGGACGTAGCGTCCCTCGTTGGCTACGGCATTGTAAAACGACAGCATGTAAATGGGCGGAATCTTTACTGCATAACCGTGAGTGATGCTGTGATAATCAATATCGCTGGTCTTTGAACCCATCAGCTGCGGACGAGCGGCACGTACCACTTCCAACTCGAGATTGCTGTCCAAACCCATCAGATGGATCTTCATAAAAAACTGATTCAGCAATTTATAAGCATTGTGTGTAGCTTCGTAAATACCGTCATTGTCGGAAATTTCAAAAGCTCGCTTCAAAGTGAAACGGCCTTTTTCGCAACGCACCGTATCGAGAATATCCACTTTACGTGAATCCAGAGCGGCCATCAGGGAAATCAATTTGAAAGTGGATCCGGGTTCATAACTTTCGGTAATGGCGTGATCCGCAATATCTTTATAACTTCCATTTACCCGTGTCAGATTGGAAATGGCCTTGATTTCACCTGTTTTCACTTCCATCAGGATGGCACAGCCCCATTGAGCCTGCAGATTTTCCAGCTGCGAACGCAACGACTGCTCCACCAGACGTTGCAGTTCCACATTGATGGTTGTGTGCACATCACAGCCGTTTTGCACCTGCATCAGCTGGTTTTCCCTCAAAGGAACCAGCACCCTGTTGACATACAGTTTTCTGAACGTCCGGCTTTCGCCTGACAGCAGGCTGTCGTAATAACCTTCCAATCCGTTGTATCTGTGCTGATCCTGCATGCTTCCTATTACAGAAGCGGCATAATCATTATACACATTGTGGTGCACATAGCGTTCGTCCACCCGGCATCCTCCATAGTAACGATGTTCGGGTTCTCCCTCTTTGCGGGTAAACAGAAAACGGATTTTATCCCAATCCGAGCGACGTACCCAACGGGACGGGACCTCGTCGACCGAAATCTTGATCAACTCGTATTTGTTTTTGACAGAAGCTTCCAAAGCAGCCTTTTCCCGACGTCCCTCCTCATTGAGGAAATCATCTTTTTTGACTTTTATTTTCATGCTGGCTCTGTGATACCGCTGATAATAATCCACATAGGCCTGCTTGATGCGGGTTTCATAGCTCTCTCTAGACACTTTGGGCGTCAGCTGGCAGAAAATGCTGATCAGAGAATCCACCCTGGACATGAAAAAGGCGGAATCCTCTTCCGTTACGCCGACTTTGGATATTTCCCAATAAAGGTCGTAAATCGGGATGGTCGTAGACAACAACTCTTCTTCATCGGAATAGACATTTCCCCGGAATCCCTGCTTGCTATCTGAAAAAAGCTGGAAATAGCGGTCTCCCACCGTCACCGTATCCTTGAAATCGCCCCGGTACGCATCTCCTTTTCGTATAACCAGGGAAAACATATGGACTATAATATAGACGGACCATCCCAACAGACAGGCATAAACCCAGATGTAGCGATTGGAAAAACGGTTCATTTCACGACCTCCTTTCTCTGGGTTTCTATGGTATACACTATGCTGCTGTCATCCACAAAGCCCTTTTCCCGGAACACTTCCAACAAAGCCTCCTGCCGGGAACTGTCCACATAGAGCATTTCCCTCTGGTCCATCAGTTGTATGTATTTGTCATTAAGTTCAATTCTTTCCTTATCCAGCAACTCCAACTGCTTTTGGTACGATCTTGTCAACAAGTGCTGGTAGATGCAGAATACCACCATTGCCGTCAGCATCAGTATGAACAGCCAGTTTTTCCGAAGGTTCAGATTCTTCAGATAATCGGCACCCAGCACATTCCGGAACCAACGCCGGATTCCTTTTGCCTTTCGGCCGATATCCGATGTGCCCGCCGTTCCGGTCCGAGGACGTTCGGGTTCCACCTGCGGTTTGGGCTTCAGTGAGGGATTTATTCTGTTCGACATGGCTCTATCTTTTCACATATTCTTAATTTGGCACTCCTGCTGCGGGAATTCCTTTCAATTTCCGCTTCGTCCGGGACCACCGCCTTCCGGGTAATCAAGCGGAAAGGGACCAGTTCGTTTCCATAAAAATCCTTATTCACCTTTCCTTCTGTATTGCCGCTGCGCATGAATTGCTTCACCATACGGTCCTCCAGTGAATGGTATGAAATCACGACCAGTCTTCCCTTCGGATTCAGCAGTTCTACCGACTGCTGCAACAAAGCCTCCAGGGCTTCCATTTCCCGGTTGACCTCTATTCTCAAAGCCTGATAAACCTGCGCCAGATAACGGTTCTCCTTCTGTTTGGATACACATTGCGAAACCACGGATTTCAATTGCCCTGTACGGATAAAAGGCTCTTCCTTTCGGGCTTTCACAATCAGAGCGGCCAAACGGCGGGCATTGAACACCTCTCCATAACGGTAAAACAGATCGGCTAAGGCCTCTTCGGAATAGGAGGAAAGCACTTCGGCGGCCGTCAGCGTTTTCTGCTGGTCCATGCGCATATCCAAAGGTCCGTCGAAACGGGTGCTGAATCCGCGCTCCGCTTCGTCAAACTGATGGGAAGAAACACCCAGATCCGCCAGTATGCCATCCACTTTTTCCACATCGTGGTATTTCAAAAAATTCCGGATATACCTGAAATTGGCAGGCACGAATGTCCAGCGGGAATCCTCTATCCGATTGGCTTGTGCATCCTTGTCCTGATCAAAAGAAAAAAGACGGCCTTCTGCTGACAGATGTTGCAAAATGCAGCGGGAACTTTGTCCGGATCCGAAGGTAACATCGACATACACTCCGTCCTCCCGGATGTTCAAGCCCTCCACACTCTGCTGAAGCAGCACAGGATCATGATAAGCCGTCATAGAAACTCCCTCCTCCGAATATCTGATTGGCGACCTCGTTCAAAGCTTCGGTATCATTTTCCGAAAATTCCTGTAAGGAGGCTTCGTACAAAATCGGATTCCACAATTCAATAAAGGCTGGCGTACTGACCACCAGTATGTCCTTTTCCAAGGAAGCATACTGTGCCAACGGCTTGGGAACCAGCATGCGGTTTTTGGCATCCAGACGAACCTCCGTCGCACTGCCCATGAAATAGCGATAGGCCTTGCGCATGGCCGGCTGGAACACGTTGACCTTACTCAATCTTTCCCTATAGACTTGCCACACATCCATAGGATACAGCGTGACACATTTTTCCGTACTCCGATTCATTACGAAACGTCCCTCCGCTTTCGGACTGACTTCACGCAATAAAGCCACCGGAAACTGAAACCTTCCGCTGCTGTCTATGGAACTCGCAAATGTGCCTTCTACTGTCAACATTTTTTTTCTTTCTTATGACCTTTCTGCCCCAAAATGGAACATTTTTCCCATTTTTCCCCAAATTTCCCCTGTTTTTAAACCGCTCTTTTTTGATAGTTATTTCTGTAAATAATTATCTATAAATGATTTAAGGAAGAACGCACCGGAAAACCAAAGCAGATTGGTCTTTGATGCAAAGAAAAACAAAAAACAAATTCAAACAACAAAAAAGGTGATTTTTTTTTGCATTTTTTTAATCACTTAATTTACAGCAATATGCGAAAACACTCATCCTTCTTTATTCTCCAAAAGGCGGTGAATAAACCCGCACATTCCACAGCGGAATGTGGATATCCTATCGGATCAGTGTCACATTTCCCTTCATCAGGTTTTCCGATCCCCCTTTGCACCTCACCTCCAGATAATAGACATACACCCCCTGTTCGCAGGCTTTTCCCCGGAAGGTTCCGTCCCAGCCTCTGCTTTGCTCAGCCGTTTCAAACACCTTCTCTCCCCAACGGTCATAGACGGCAAAATACAGGCTTTCCACCAGAGGTCCCCGGACATACAGCACATCGTTCACTCCGTCTCCATTGGGTGTAAAACTGTTGGGAACATACACATACGGGTTGTCACATACAACGTGGAGCACACGGATACCGACCGTATCGCTGCGAGCACAGCCGAAACTGTCCGTTACCGTCACGGTAAATACTATGGTATCCTTAGGGGAAGCTTCCACCGTACTCTCATCCGTTGTCCTCAGGCAATGAGCCGGTGCCCATTGGTAGTGGAAAGCATCTCCCAAATCGGTCACATGCAGCAGGGTTTTTTCATAATCATAAATGGTATAGGCATCTGCCCAGGCTTTGATGTCCTGCGGGAAAACGGAAGAGTCCTCTACCGAAAAAGTCAGGTAGCGGGTACAGCCATTGCCGTCCGTCACCAGGCATGAATGCGTTCCATAGCACAGATTTCCGACCGTTGCGGACGTATCGTCTCCATCCCACAGATAGGTATAAGGAGGCATTCCACCACTGACCGAGACTTCGGCTTCCGCATTACATACTTCCCGGCAAGGCACCTTGGTAGCATCTATTTCACAAAGCAGGGAGTCGTATTGCGTCAGATGCAGCAGGGTATCCTTCTCGCATCCGCTGGAATCCATAATTTTCAAGTGATAACTTCCGGCCGGAATACGACTCAGAAGAGCCGTTCCTTCCACACCGTTCCAGAAATACCGGTACGGTTGGGAAGCACCGCTGACAAACACCTGGAAAAAACCATCCGAATCGCCATGACAAAGAGGCGCTCTCCACAAGAGGCTGTCTATCCGCAAGGGTTCGGGTTCGGTGATTTTCGGAAACACGCGACGGGAACAGTGACGCGCATCCTGAACCACTACATCATACACACCGGCACACAGGGAACGGACATACGCCGACTGATACCCGTTGCTCCAATGGTAAGTGTAAGGAGAAACCCCTTTCGGATTCAGCAACAGAGATCCGTCACAAGAACCCGCGCAACGGGCATTCTCCACCTGATAGGATACAGAAAAACCGGAAGTATCCCTCACTTCCACGGCCAAAGTATCCCTGCACTGTCTGGCATCGCAGACAAAAAAGCGGTATTGTCCCGCACAGAGACCGGAAAGATAACGGGACGTATCGCCCGTTATCCAATGATAATCATACGGAGGAACACCTCCCTCCAGATCCACAGAAACGTGGCCGTTGCAACGGCCGTCGCAGAACACCTGGAGATTCGAGTCCAGAATGGAGATGGAAATTTTCTCCGGTTCCTGTATGACCGTATCTTTTTGAACTTCACATCCGAGAGAATCCGTCACTTTCAGACTGTACCGGCCCGCTGCCAGATTCTCCAAACGGGATGTCTGGACAGCGTTCGGAATCCATTGATAGGTATAGGGAGGAATGCCGGACAAGACACGGGCTTCCAGTACACCGTTCCGCTCCCCATGACATCGGATGTGCTGTGCAAGCAACTGCAACTGCAGAAAATCCCCCTGAATTTTCACCGTATCCCTGAAACGGCATCCGTCATTGTTTTCCACCATGGCAGACAAAAGAATATCTCCGTCCACCCGTACACAGACCTTGCCTGCAGTATCTTCATATAACACTTTGTCCGATGGTTCCCAATGGAAATAAAGATTTCCTTTATTCACACTGTCAAATACTTGTGCCTGCAGACAGACGGTATCTCCTCCACAGGCCTGAAAATCGTCCGGAAGCCGGATGCGGACTTGGGAGATGTCCACTTTTACACTGTCCTTCAGACTGCAGTACGCATTCTGAAGCAGCACATGGTATATTCCCGGAACCCATTGGGCCAGAACCAGATCCGGAACGGAAACCGAAGCATTCAGCGTATCGGAAAAATCCGGTCGGACAGACCACACAAAACGGTCCCCACCTGTCCCGGATGCCTGAAGATGCAGCGTATCTCCCGCGCAGACCACCCGGTCGGGACCGGCATCCAGAGACACATCCACCACATGCACCCGGATGCGGAAAGTATCCACACACACACCATCGGTCAAAGTCAGATAATAGGTACGGCTGACGGTATCCGAAGCAATAGGATTTGAAATGGATGTGCTGCTCAAACCTTCAGAAGGAGTCCAGGAATAGGACATATCGGACGAGCTGGCGGGCTGTATGCCGATTTGTACGAAATCACCCTTGCAGATGTACTTGTCCGGCAAAGTATCCAACGTATTGGAAAGGACAATCAGATCGCACTCCAGGGTATCGGAACCGTTGCAACTGGCCGTATCTGTCACTATCAGACGGACGCGGTAGGTACCGGACGAATGGTACAGATGAATGGGCTCCCAGTCGTGGGAGAGGGTTCCGTCACCGAAATCCCAGCATACGGATGTTGTCGAATCGGACACTACCCGGGAGAAATTTTCCGGTTTCAGGACATAGGGCGAGCAGACCACATTCGGCATGGTAAAGTCAGCCACTACCTCTTTCAGATTGAAATCGATCTTCACGACACCCAGATTGCAATTGTAGCTGTTATTCCGCGGGTTGGCCACGCCCGGAGTCACCGGAAGATCGTTGAAGCCTCCACAACTCGCACAGATGGCCTGATAGATGTATCCCTTGCGGTCAAACCGGCTGGTTCCCCCATCCACATGCTCGGAGGAGTAACGACCTCCGAAATAGGTTCCGAAGCGGATATTGGAAGCATCGGAATTAAGACTCAGAAAATAAAAATCGTTATCGTCGGTAAACACGCTGAAAGCATCCGACGAAATAGGAAGCCCCCGTGTTCCGCAACGGGTGTATCCCACATGGGCATTGACCGAAGGAGAGCCCCATCCGGACACATACACCTGATGACACAAATCCACCATCAAAGCGGTGGGCGAAATATCCGGACCCGTATGGAAACCTGTACCGAATGCAGTGGACCAGATTACTTTTGACAAGGAAGAATTCAATTTGGTAATCACCTGTCCTCCATCCCAAATGTACCATTGGGCATTGACTACCCATGAGGAATCGGGCGCATCGGTCAGACTCAACAGAAACACATCTCCGTTTTGGTCCATTTTGATCAGATACGTTTGGTCATATCCCTCCTTTCCCATATAAGTCAAGGCTTTCAACTCGTTTCCATTGGTGGATATACAGGCAACGAAACCATCACTCACACCTCCTCCGTAAGTTTTCTGCACAGCCGAAACCGAAACCGGCAAATGACGGGACCGGGTACCGCCGCACAGATACACGTTGTTCTCCTTGTCCAACACCATGCTGTAAGCCGCATCGGAACTGTCTCCACCTATATAAGAGCACCATATCAGGTGTCGCAAATCATACGAAAACTTGGCAATGCAGCCGTCCTGACGGCCTCCTCCAAAACGGGATTGGAAAACGGAAGACGATGTAGGCAGGTCCGTGGAGGCCGTACTGGATACGATGTACACATTGCTGTAGGCATCCACCATGATTTCGCCCCGGACTTCATCGGCATAGTTTTTCCGAAGAGATACGTCCGTACTCAGACCGTCCGCGCCGTTTCCGCCGAAATAAGTAGAACCCGCCAATTTTTTTCCATCAGCACTGAATTTGCTGATGGCGATATCAATTCCTCCTACATAATAGATTACATTGGTCAGTATGAAAGTATCTGCCGACCAACAGAAAACGGTATCGTACGCCATATCGGTTACCGGATAATTGCGGGAAGATGTGCTGGCTAACACATACAATTCATCGTTGTCGTTCACCACCAGACTGTGAGGTACCTCACTACGACTTCCTCCCAAATAAGTGGAAAACAGGACAGAATTTCCCTCCCCTGAAAATTTGGTAATGGCAATATCGCAGGAACCACCGCCATAATCCATCTGATACGTACCTACAGTACAAGGGTAGCCGTTCTCAAATACCGCCCCACCGCCATACATATTCCCAAAGCGGTCATAGGTGGCTGTATAGCCCCAATTGTCGGCAAAAGAACCCGTATAGGAGCAGAACACAACCACGGGATCAATCACCAGCGGAAGCTCGTGATTGTAATCTCCGAGCCGGAAAGAGACCTCGTCTCCATTGATGAGAAATCCGCATTTCACTTCCATCCGATGTCCCGACGCATCCAGCTGATAGGCATATGGTTTCAGTTCTACGACTTCGTATTTCCCTATTTTCAGCAACAGATTGTCTTTCTTCAAGGAAACACGTCTCGCGCCCTCATACCGCATGCGGATCTGCGCCGCATGAGCCCCGGGAGACACGTCAAACTCGTACTTGTACGATGACTGACTGAAATAGTATTTCAAATCAATACCTTCATACAATTGCATATAACAAAGTGTGTCATATAGAGGAACTCCGGCAGCCCAATGTCGGGGATCATTTCCCAAATAATAATTATGATATTCGGAATGGAGACCGCTTCCCTGTGGATGGCAAGAAGACAGCGCGCCCACAAAACGGACCCTGTAAGCATACATATCCACCATGGAAGTTGCCGGATGCTCCATGGGACCGGAAAATTTGCGTCCCATAATTTCTTCCACCTGCTCGCGGTCCTGCAGGGCAAAAGTGACGGCATGCTGTTCGAAAAAGAGGGCACCTCCGCGAAATCCCGATTTGAAACGTATCACATCTTCCCATTGTCCGCGGTTTTCCACAAAAGCGGCTCCGCCATGCGCATGAACGTGCTCTTCCGCACGAAGGGCGGAAAACATCATCAAGCAGCAGCACAATCCCAGAAAATGTTTACGCATGTCCGCCTCCTTTCATTTCTCATCTGCGCGATGAGAGATCTGTTATTTTTTTAAAATTTCCTCCAATAGCCTGGTGCACAAATCACCGAAATTCCAATTCCGATAAGCCAACTGCTTGGGAACAATACTTCCCGATGTTTGTCCCGGAATGGTATTTACTTCAATGAAATAGAGCCCACTCTCGTTGACAATGTAGTCAATGCGGACAATGCCGCTGCAGCCTAAGGCTTCGTATATACGCAAGGACTCCTCCTCGCAGTGTTGCTTCACTTCGGGAGACAGGTCGGCCGGCGTAATTTCGTCCGAAAGTCCGGGCTGGTATTTGGCCTCGTAATCAAAAAAGTCTTTTTTGGGACAGATTTCCGTGATGGCGATTACCTGCGGACGGTGATCCGTCGCAACCACGCCGCACGCCAGTTCCCGTCCCTTGACAAAACGTTCCACCAACACTTCGTCATCATAACGGAAAGCTTCCTCCAAAGCCGCTTCCAAATCCTTTTCGTCATTTACCTTGGTCACTCCCACACTGGAGCCGGAACCGCAGGGTTTGACAAAGCAGGGAAGTCCCAAACGGGCCGTCAGGGCAGAAACATCGGCTTTTTCGTGGCGATACAGATGGACGGAATCCGTCATTTTCACATTGAATGCCTGCAAATATTTGTTGCAGAGATTTTTATTGAATGTCAAAGCGGAGACATCGGCCTTGCATCCTACGTAGGGAACACCAAGCATGTCAAAATATCCCTGCAATTTGCCGTTTTCACCCGGTGTACCATGGATGGCGATGAAGGCGGCATCGAAACGGACGCGGCCCTGCGACAAAGGCAGCGTAAAATCGTTCTTGTCTATTTCCACTTCTTCACCTTCCTCCGTACGGTAAGACCATGAATTGCCCCGCATCAGGATCAGATACACCTGAAAACGGGACTTATCCAACTGACGGTAAATGTTTTCCCCGCTCTGAACGGCGATTTCGTATTCTCCGGAATGACCTCCGGTAATTACTGCAACATTCGGTTTGTTTGTCATTTTCTGTTCTTTTTTTTGTTTTGCACCCGTCAAACCAACAGACAACTCGGTTTTTCGGGAGGCGGAAGCACCCGGCCGTCCGCTGCGGCATATTTTCCTTTGGGATCGTAATCTACCCCTATTTTATCCAAAAGACTCTCACACTGCACCTGATGCAACTGCAAACCGATATCCCAGGGATCGTAACCCATCAGCAGAGCGGCCAACTCCTCGTGCGACAACACGGGAATGCCCTTGCCTTCCTGATCGTAGGTTTTGTGTTCCATTTCCGAAATGGTATACTGCCAACGGTCCAAAAACATATTGCAGCCCGGACAGTTGGTCAGGATGAAATCCGGATGATAGGGTTCCATGGATTCCAGTTTTTTGTGCGTGTTGCTCACAGAATAGCCACGGTTGGCCTGCACCAGGTAGTTGCGGAAACCGAAACCGCAGCAGTGACGGCGTTCGGGGTAGTCCACTACCTCTCCTCCCCAGGATTCAATCAGCCCGGCCAGCACATAGGGAAATTCAGCTCCACCGACACCGAAAGCCGGAAACACCTTGGCATAATGGCAACCCACGTGCTCCACACCGCGCAAGGGACGGCCTGTCTGTTTGTCAACAAGCTGATATCTCATTTTCGATTTCAATTCGTTACGGAATTTATACAACACATCGGAAGGATGCGCAATGTTTTCCGGCACCTCAAATTCCCTATGCGTCGCTTTATAGAGGTATTCACGGGTTTTCTCCAGAGTTTCAGGCTGGTGTTTCCAGGTTTCTGTCACTTCAATGAAAAGACCGAAGGAGGTGACACAGGAAGGGACAAAATTCCGGTAACCGGCCGCTGTCATCAGGGAGAACAGGCGTCCCATCACCGTGGCTGTCGTGTAGAATGGCACCACATCCGAATGATAGCCTATACCCGTACAGGTATGCTGGTTTTCATCATCGAAAATATCTTTTCCCAAATCATCCTTCATCATTTTCAGAAAAAGGTTTTCCGCTCCGGGATTGAAACTTTGGCGGATGCAGGAGCGGGCGAAAAAGAAGTGATCGTCCGCAATATCCTTTTGGTATTCGTTCCAGAATCGTTTCTGCATGTTTTTCGTTTTTTGAATTAATGAGAATGCTCACCGGAATCTTCGGTGAACACTTTTTCAAAATAACTTTCATCAAAGGAAAGGCCGTGCTCTTTAGCATATTTTTCGGAAGATTCCTCTATCTGACGGTAGAGGTCCATGCCGCCAGTGACTTCGAAAATGTCCCGAAGTTCCTTCAGATTGGTCTCATCGATGTCGCGGATGGCACCGGCCCCTTTCTGATGGTATTTTGCTCCGAAACGGGGAGATACCTCTTTGATGTGCTCCAGATACCAATCCCACATCGGTCCCTGTTCGGGATGACGCTCGGATGTAACGATGTCCGGATGCACGCAGTATCCGCGTTCCAGAATATTCTTCCCTACCGTCTGTTCAATAGCGAACTGCTGACGGCCTTTTTCACTTTCTACAAAATATCCCATTTTCTGCGAATAGGTACGCAGCACGCTGATGACAATACCTGGAGCATTACCGCGTGGACAGCGCGTTTTGCAGGACATGCATTGTCCGCAATACCAGATGGTATCGCTCTTCAACAGTTTTTCAATTTCCTCATCCTGCTGCGATTGCACTATACTGCAGATGGCCCGGGGATCGTAATGATAGAATTCCGCCGCCGGACAGATAGCCGTACACATCCCGCAATTCATGCAGGCGCTAAGGGCTTCTTCCAAACGGAAATCCTCGTTCAGTTTATCGTATAAGGCTCCCATACCAGTTTTTTTAAAATGGCAAAAGTACTAAAAAACGCCATACACTCCGGAAGGAATCGAAAATTATTTTCCTCTCTACTTTGATAATTTTTTCAGCATGGCGTCCACTTTCGGACGGCGGCCTTTGAAACGGACGTACAGTTCCATGGCATCGGCCGAACCGCCTTTGGACAGGATGTGTTCCCGGAAACGCGAGGCCACCTCCGCAGAAAAAACACCAGCCTCTGCAAAGGTTTCGTAGGCATCGTCCGAAAGCACCTCCGCCCATTTGTATCCGTAATAACCGGCGGCGTACCCTCCGCCGAAGATGTGGGTAAACGAAGTACTGATGGCCGTGTGCGGCACTATAGGAAGCAGGCGCGTATGCTGCGTAGCTTCGGTTTCAAAGGCTTCAACTTCCCCGCAGAAATCTTCCTTCAGCGTGTGCCAGGCCATGTCGAGCATGCCGAAATTCAGCTGACGCAGCGTCGCATAGCCGATACAGAAATTCGCAGCATTCCGGACCTTCTCCATCCACGCATCCGGAATTCCTTCCCCAGTCCGGTAGTGGTAGGCAAACAGTTGCAGGAGCTCCTTTTCCTGCGCCCAGTTTTCCATTATCTGGGAGGGCAGTTCCACAAAATCACGCACTACGGCAGTGCCGGAAAGCGAAACATATCTGGTCTGCGAAAGCATTCCGTGCAAAGCGTGCCCGAATTCATGCAGGAGGGTTTCCACCTCGCGGAAACTCAACAGGGACGGTTTGTCGGCGGTCGCCGGTGTAAAATTGAACACCAGCGAAATCTGCGGCAGCACCCGCTTCCCTTCCGCGTCCACGTACGCATCGCGGAAGGACGTCATCCAGGCCCCGTTGCGCTTGCTTTCCCTCGGAAAATAATCCAGGTAAAGCAGGGAAAGCGGTTCACCGTTCTCCGCATACACTGCATACACTTCCACCTGCGGATGGTAGACGGGCACATCGCAACGGCGTTCCATGCGCAGTCCGTACAGACGCCGCGCCAGTTCAAACACCCCGTTTCTCACTTTTTCCAAGGGAAAATACGGACGCAGCTGCTGCTCGTCAAAAGCACAGTTTTCTTCCTGAAAACGCGTCTGCCAATAGGCCCAGTCCCAGGGCTGAAGTTCACCCTCAAAACCCTTTGCATGGGCAAAATCCGTAATTTCCGCCTTTTCTTTTTCCGCAATCGGACGGAAGGCGGACTGCAGCTGATTCAGCAAATCATAAACCTCGCCGGTGGTTTTCAGCATGCGCTTGGCCAGCACATAATCCGCGTAAGTGGCATAACCCATCAATTGCGCCAGCTCCATCCGCAGCCTGACGATATCCCGTATCAGCCCGGTATTGTCGTACGCGCCGCCCAATGCCCTGCTGTTGTAGGCCATGTACAGCTGCTCCCGATACAGGCGGTTCTCCGCATGCTTCAGGTAGGCCGTACTGCTCGGTTGGGAAAGGTCGAAACTCCAACCGGAAGCATGCCCCTTGGCACGGGCCTTTTCCGCTGCGATTTCTTTTTCCGCTTCCGGAATCCCGCAGACGGCCTCCGGCTCTTCCTCCGGGAAATAAAGCTCATATGCGGCTGTGGCAGACAATACGTTGTTCTTGTACTGCAAGCATTTTTCCGAAAGCAGACGGTTCAGTTCGCGGTAACGCTCCCGGTCGCTGCCCTGCAGCAAAGCCCCGTGACGGACAAATCCGTCGTAGATTTTCTGCGCCAGCATGTCTTCCTCCTCCGGAAGGCCTTCCCTGCAGGCATAAACGGACGCCACACGGCGAAACAGTACTTCGTTCAGGAAGTACCGGTTTTCGTATTCGGCAGTCATCGGGACCACTTCCTCCGCCACCTGCTGCATTTCAGCGGAAGCCTCGGCTTCCAGCAGATTGAAGAAAATACCGGCTACCCGGTCATACGCCCGGCCGGCCCGGTCGATGGCCTCCAGGGTATTGGCGAA
>JAZLLH010000036.1:0-28075 GCA_045598025.1 Bacteroidales bacterium
GAAAAATCAAAAACAGAACAACCACCAGAATACCGATGGATACGGCATTGATTCTTTTTTCATTGGCTAAATACCATTTTTCACATTTTGCGACAAAAGTGTCAACCGGTACAAGGGTGTTTTCTTTTTTCTCTTTCGTGCTCATCTTTATATTTTTTAATTAATTTTAAGCGTGCAAAATTACCATTTTTTTCATAATCAAACAGCAGGTCCGCCAAATATTATTTTGGCACACATAATCAAATATTTAAGTGGGAATCCACTCCTGTTGTACCCCTGGTGACCGATGAAAAAATTGCAGCAAAACGAAGGCAGTAGCGGTTTTCGCAATCAATCGAAATAGGCAATGATACTCTGTTTGGAACGTACGGACTCCCCTATTTCCACATTGATGCTGACATCGACCGGAAGCAGCAGATCTACGCGGGAACCCAGTTTGATGATTCCGATTTCACCACCTTGTTCCACCTCATCTCCCACTTTGGCATAACAGACAATCCGACGGGCAATTTTCCCGGCAATCTGGCGGACAAGCACTTTCTTGTGCTGATCATTTTCCAGAATCACACTGGTGTGTTCATTGAATACGGAAGATTTGGGATACCAGGCTACCAGATGCTTCCCCGGATAATAATCGGAACAGATCACTTTACCCGAAATCGGATAGGAATTGACATGTACATTGAGCGGTGACATGAAAATGGATATCTGCAGCCTTTTTTCATGGAAATAACGGTCTTCGTCAATCTCTTCTATCACAACGATTTTTCCGTCCGCCGGAGCGTATATGGCATTCTCATTTTCTACAAGTTCGCGGTTTGGTACCCGAAAAAAACGGATGATAAAAAAGAAAAACAGGGCTGAAACGGCGTACAGCACATAATCCACCCAGCGTATGTCCAATATGTTGGACAAAACGGCTACCAGCACGGCCAGTACGGCGAAAGAAAGAACAATGAAACGAAGTCCCTCCTTGTGAATTTTGACTATTTTTCTCATTTTACAAAGCGATTTGCAGATACAACAAAACCCAAGGAATCGCCATCAGGGTCGAATCAAACCTGTCCAGAATTCCGCCATGACCGGGAAGCAGATTTCCGGAATCCTTGACAGAGGCCTGACGCTTGAGCATGGATTCCACCAAATCTCCCAACGTGCCGAACACACATATAACACAGGCAAAACCTACCCACTGTGCGGTATGAAGAGCCAGCATCGGGAACAGATGTGGAAATAGCAGGGAGAGCAAGACCGTCAGTATGGCTCCGCCCAGCGTTCCTTCCCAAGTTTTTTTGGGAGAAATGCGGGGAAAGAACGGATGACGTCCCATCAGACTGCCTACACAGTAAGCCAGGGTATCATTGGCCCATACAAGGACGAAAAAGGCCAAAAGCAACCATTTCCCGGCATCTCCGACGGATAAGCGCGGAAAAATATTGATCAGGGCCATGGGAACGGCAATCCAGATGACACCGGACACAGCGTATCCTACATAACGAAAGACTTCGTCGTCCTTTCGAAACAGAGCTGAAAGGAAAAACATGACACACAGACAGAGAGTGGCGGTCACAACCACGGAAAAAGGCCATAGCAGCAAACCGACCGACAGCAGAAAATAGGTTGACAGAGCCAGCACATAGAACATGGTGCTCAAGGCAACTCCGTTTTCACTGACCATCAAACGGTATTCAACCAATCCGATGCAGGTGAAAATCAGAAACACATTGAGAAGGATGGTCGGCGAAATCAGCACGGACGCGATAACGACCGCTATGAACAGCAATCCCGTCAGTGTCCTGGTCAACAAGGTTTTCATATCCGATATTTCTGAAAAACTACGCTTCTTCCACGTCTTTCATGTTGTGAAAAACGTTGGTTACGTCTTCGTCTTCCTCTATTCTTTCAATCAGTTTTTCTACTTCGGCTCTTTCTTCTTCGTTCAATTCCTTGGTATCATTGGGAATGCGATCGAATTGGAAACTCTTGATTTCAAAATGATTATCTTCCAGATATTTCTGCACAGCACCGAAAGACTGGAAATTGGCATAAATAACGATTGTTTCGTCATCTTCGGACAGCAGTTCGTCTACGCCATAGTCTATCAATTCCAGCTCAAGAGACTCCAAATCCATATCCGGAGTTACTTTGACCCGGAACATGCTCTTGCGTTCAAACATAAAATCCAACATACCCTGTGTTCCCAACGAACCTCCCAATTTATTGAAATAGGAACGGATGTTGGCCACTGTACGCTGATGGTTGTCGGTAGCGGTCTCTATGACCAGAGCGATACCGTGGGGTGCATATCCTTCATATACAATCTCCTTGTAGTCGGAAGTATCTTTTTCGAATGCTCGCTTGATGGCTCGATCAACGTTGTCCTTCGGCATGTTTTCAGAACGGGCGTTCTGTATAAGCAGACGCAAGCGCGGATTGTTGTCGGGATCGGCGCCTCCGGTTTTGGCGGCCATGGTGATTTCTTTTCCCAAACGGGTGAAAACGCGGGCCATATTGCCCCATCTTTTGAACTTTCGTGCTTTTCTGTACTCAAATGCTCGTCCCATCGTATTGAAATTTAATAAAGTGTATAAAATTAATTCAAAAATTCACTATTTGCAAAGGTATAAAAAATATGGATTAGGGCATGAAAACTCCTGCCTTTTTTTAGTTCTTGGATTTTACAATGCTGGTTGACAATAATATAGCCTCAACCTGACGCATCAGGTCTCTTTTTTTGTCGGAAGGTGCATAGAGAAAGCCATCCACCGTGACCACCTGTTGGTGTTCCTCATCCAAAAAGGTATAGGAAACAAAAGGCCCTCCCATGTGGTCACCCGGATGTCCGAATACGCCCCACAATCCTCTGGATTCAATGGCATAGGAGGATGCGGGAAATGCATAGTAGCGGCTTTCCACAGGATAGAATCGGTCATCGACAAGAGCATGGGAACTGTCTGCACTCCCCTGCACGTATTGGCGGGTATAGCGGTCGCGCAGTTCCCTGATGTACCTTGGAGAGAACTGTGTAGTGTCCGTATAGGGTTCCGTATAAATCATGACATGCTGTCCC
This sequence comes from Bacteroidales bacterium, assembly GCA_045598025.1. GTDB lineage: Bacteria > Bacteroidota > Bacteroidia > Bacteroidales > WCHB1-69 > UBA1195. The sequence continues at coordinate 3,071 of JAZLLH010000036.1, forward strand.
CAGTATTTGGTTTCCTTCCGCATCCAACAGAAAGAATCTGTTTTGACGGCAAAAATAAATCCGTCCGGAAGCACCATGGACAAACGGTATTTTTCTTCCAGACTCCGGCGGATGGAATTATCTTCCTGAGCACGTTGAGCCTTTTGAAAACGTGCCATCTCCCCTTTGCGGATGTATTCCACTATCTGCTCCGACTGCGACATGAAGGCCTCTGTCAAACCTTTCATATCCTTTGCTTTCAAATGAATACATATTTGAGGAGAAGCCCATTTGTTCTTTTCCACCTTTAATTTTGCATCCTCAAGGGAAGGATCCGTCTCCATAAGAATGATATTCCGCTGTTTCTGATACAGAGGTTTGAAGCTGGAATTGTCAATTTGGGAAACCAGAAATTGGGGTTCAGACTGCGGAAGTGCCGGAACCGTTTCTTCCAATACAGAGCGCAGAGAGTCTCCGTAAGCAGCATTCCAAAGGGCCGTAGGACACACGACCAAAACCTCGCTGGAACGTCCTGTGGACGACATCAGGGCATTGCCTTGGGATCCCGTTCCCTGACAGGCAATAAGCAACAGACCGACCATGGAAAGCGTGGAAAATAAGATCTTTTTCATACGATTATTTTTGCATTTCTGCGATTTCTTCTTCTAAAAATTTGATATACTGCTTAAAACAAAATACATGGTAGGAATGGACGTTGTTTCGGTTTCTGGCCTGATCACAAATGGTCAGGAAACGCACGCTATCCACCTTGTAGATATAAGAAATGGGAAGATTGCACAGGGCCTGGGCATAATTATATACCAGAAAAGCCGTACACATATTGCCTTCTCCGAAGGGATAGATATTCATCATATCAAACAGAAGGTTGTATGTCAGTATGGATTTATCCTCTATGCTTTCTGCTTGTCGGATCTGCTTTTTGAGATTATCACACAACTGCTCCATCATAAGGGGCAGGCGCTTGTAATCGGGGAAAAGCCGGGAGGCATTTTTGACAACACCTTTGCGGAACATTCCTTTGGAAGAATCATAGGTTTCGCAGTCTCCATGGCAGATTCCTCCCGTGTGGGCCATGGCCAAAGCGGCGATATGCTGCAATATTTCCACTGACAGCGGCTGCTTTTTCTTGGACGTCTGCAACACATACATCAGCGCCTGATGACAATCCTGTACCAATTGAGACTGCTTCAACGGCTTCTTTTTAACGATTTCTCCATATTTCAACAGATCGACAGCTTCTGATTCGGTTAATTGGGAACCGTCAAAAGCAGCAATGTTATAAGCCGCTTCATAATACGTGTACTCCTTGCTGTAGCCGGTTGCAGCGGCCAGCTCGTTGTACTCATTCACCAATTTCTCTACCTTCTCGAATTTCATATCCGGTAATTTTTTTGCAAAGATACATTTTTTTTTAAAGCAAAAAGCCTTTTTTTCGTCTTACTGCTTTTTTTTCCTTGCATTGGCCAATTGACCGCAGGCTGCCGCGATGTCCCTACCCTTGCTGCGGCGCACATTTACAATCAGATTTCTATCCTCCAAAGCTTTGACAAAATCGGAAAAAACGGCCGCTTCGGATGCCCTATACGGAGCATATGGATGCTGATTGTATTCTATAAGATTGATTTTTACAGGAAAACGTCGGCAAAATTTCAACAGCAACTCGGCGTGGCGGGGGCTATCATTGACATTCTGGAGCAACATGTATTCCACCGTAATCCGCCGCCCGGTTTGCTGATAGTAGTCATACAGGGCATCCGAAAGCTCCGGCAGCGGATATTTGCGGGACACCGGCATCAGTTCGGAACGCTGATCCTTGTCGGCCGTATGCAGGGATACAGCCAGATGCACGGGAATGCCATCGGCAGCGAGACGACGGATGCCGTCGCAGATGCCGGAGGTGGAGACCGTAATACGGGAAGGAGACATTCCCGATCCGTTCTCCGAAACCACCCTCTGCAAAGCCGATTTCAACGAATCGTAGTTCAGCAGGGGTTCCCCCATTCCCATCCATACAATATTGCTCAACGGATGTCCGTATCTCGCCATGGATTCCTGCTGAGCCTTATATACTTGCGCGTACATTTCGTACGCGCTCAGATTGCGTTGAAACCCCAGCCCGGCGGTAGCACAAAAACGGCAGTTGAGCGGACATCCCACCTGGGACGACACGCAAAGCGTACTGCGATTTCGGGAAGGAATCAGCACCATTTCCACTACTGCTCCGTCCGAGAGACGCAGAGCATATTTTACACTTCCATCCGTACTTTCCTGAAATTCGGAAATACCGACACTTTCCAAAAAAAAGGAAGCAGATAACTGCTCCCGCAAAGCAGCCGGCAGATTCTGCATAGCGTCGAAAGAACCCGCATTCCGTTTCCATAGCCATTCATCCAACTGACGTCCCCGAAATGCCGGATAATTCCGTTCGGACAGCCATTGTTTTATCTCATTTTCACCAAGTTTTCTCAAATCATTCATTTTCACATCCTTTCCAACAAGCCTTCAGCATGCGATCCTTGCCTTGCATGTCCTTACGTAATTCCAGACATCCGTAACCTGCCTCCGCAAACAGCTGTTGACTCTCTTTTCCCAATTTTTCATTGATTTCCACATAAACGCACCCGTTTTTCATCAACAGATGCTTCCCTTTGAGGGCTATTGCTCTGTAAAAACAAAGCGGATCCTCATCCGGGACAAACAGTGCTGAAGAAGGTTCGTGCTTCTTCACTCTGTCGGATATTTCGGATTTCTCCTTCTCCATGACGTACGGAGGATTACTGACTATACAGACGTAACGTCCCGACTCTTCCGCAGCAACCTCCGACGAAAGCAGGTCCTCCTGCAGCCAACGGATGGATACACTGTGCCGTTGTGCATTGCTGCAGGCCAGTTGCAGTGCTCCTTCGGAAATATCTGTAGCGGTGATCTGCATGTGGGGCCTATGATGTGCCATTGCAATGGCGATGCAGCCGCTGCCGGTGCAGAAATCCACTGCCCGACCCTCCGAATCCGGTGGCAAATCCTGCAAAATCCAATGAAGCAGTTCTTCCGTTTCCGGTCGGGGAATCAGTACCCTTTCATCAACCGCGAAGGAAAGTCCGTAAAACCAGGCTTCTCCTAGGATATACTGCAAGGGACATCCCGTTCGCAATAAGGAAACCGCCGAACGTATACGGGACACCACCTCTTCCGGGACTTCTGCCGTAGGATTCAAGGCAGCGAAAAACGCGTCCTTCCCCGTATAGTGTTCCAACAGCCAATGCGCGGTCGGCAGATTTTCCGTTCCCAAAAAACGCAATTGTTCCTGCAGTTCCCTTTCAAGTGATTTTATCTGCATGCGTTCCGTTTTTTCCAAATTTTGGAAAGAATGCGATACACCAGGACCGAAGCCAACACATCCGACGATTTTTCCGAAGGATTGGGACACAATTCCACAATGTCAAAACCGACAATGTCATGACGTCTGTTCACATAATCCACAAAATCCAATACCTGCCGCCACGACATGCCGCCAGGGAAAGGCGTACCGGTTGAGGGAAGCACGGAAGGATCAAAAGCATCCAGGTCTATGGTCAGATACACTTTGTCCGTCAATCCGGATTCGGCCCGACGCATCCAATGCCGTTCCGTATGGAGCTGGTGCGCGTACACCGTCGTACGCGGATCCAGTTCATCTTTTTCCTCTATACATACGCTTCGGATACCTACCTGTACCACCGGACATTTTTCTTTCAGCCTTTTCATAACACAGGCGTGGTTGTAGGGAGAATCATGGTATTCGTCGCGCATGTCCGCATGGGCATCCAACTGCAGCACGGACAAAGTGGGGAATTGCTCTGCATAGGCACACACGCTGCCGATGGTAACCGAATGTTCACCGCCAAGAACAACGGACATTTTACCGTCCTTCAAGTATGTTGACGTACGTTTGCGTACAGCTTCCACCATTTGTTCCGGAGACAACATTTCGTCTTCGGCTATGGGAGGCGCCGTATGTATCCCTTGCCGGTATACTTCCACATCCTCCTCCACATCGTACAACTCTATGCTGTCCGATGCATCTATGATAGCCTGTGGACCCTTGTCTGCCCCTTTGACAAATGTACTGGTTCCATCGTAAGGAACCGGAAGCATCACATAGGCAGCCGATTCATAGGCGGCATATTCCGCCTCCATGTCTAAGAAATATTCCATTACTTTTTCTCTGTCAGTCTCTGTTTCAACTTTTCGCTTTCCTGTTCGTAACCTTTTTTCCCCAGAAGGGCAAACATATTCTTTTTATAGGCTTCCACACCGGGCTGATCAAAAGGATTCACACCCAAAAGGTATCCGCTCAAAGCACAGGCAAATTCAAAGAAATAAATACACTGTCCCATATGATAGGCGTCCAAGCGATCCAAAAGCACACTCACAGAAGGAACGGCTCCGTCCTCATGCGCCAGGACCGTACCCTGAAAGGCTTTTTCGTTGATAGAGTGCAGATTCTCCCCTTGAAGATAATTGAGCTGATCCAGATTTTCAGGATCATAGGGCACTTTGCAGGAGTGCTTGGGCTGGCGGACCCAAAGGAAAGTCTCCATCATGATACGGCTTCCATCCTGCATATATTGTCCCATGGAATGCAGATCGGTGGTGTATACCACTCCGGCCGGGAACAGTCCTTTATGCTGCTTTCCTTCACTTTCCCCGAACAGTTGTTTCCACCATTCGACAAAATACTGCAGCCTGGGCTCGAAAACGGCCATCACCTCGACCGACACACCATTTCTGAACTGGGTATTGCGAAAACAGGCATACTGTACAGCCTGATGGGAAATGCCTTCCCTTTCTATTTCCGCCTTCATATCTGCTGCTCCACGGACCAGGGAACGGATGTCCGCACCGGCTACTGCAATGGGCAACAGTCCTACCGGCGTAAGCACGGAATAACGTCCGCCTACATTTTCCGGAAGCACATAAGAGGGATATCCTCTCTGCGTAGCCATCGCCTTCAGCGCGCCCTTGGCCCTGTCTGTGATGCAGACGATGCGTTCTGCTGCCGCTGCTCCGTATTTCTGTTCACAGTGTTGGCGAAGCAGGCGAAATGAGACCGCTGTTTCAGTGGTAGTTCCGGATTTGGATATCACGATGATGGAATATTCCACCTGATCCAGGAAATGCAGCAACTCTGACATATAATCCTCTGACAAACTGTTACCTGCGTACAATACACGCACGCCGTCCCCTTCGGGAAAAACCGGGGAAAGTGCTTCAATAACAGCACGGGCACCGAGATAAGAGCCCCCTATCCCAGCCACCACCACATAAGAAGAACAGGCCTTTAAACGGTCCGCCTCCTGCTGTATGGATGTCAAAAGGGTATCCGATGCGATGTTGTCAACGTCCATCCAACCCAGAAAATCGTTGCCTTCCCCCTCTTTACGGCATAATCTGCGATAGGCGGATCCGAGTTCTTCCGCTTCCATCGAAAAACGTTCAGGAGTGTTCCAATTCAAATTGATCATAAATCGTCCGTTAGTAAATTAATATTCAGTTGAGTCAACGCAATGCTTAAATGCAATATAATATATTAATGTAAGAAAAATCGAATTTATACCGAACGCCGTTTCTGTTCGAAAAAGCGTTTCAATAGGGATACCGCTTCCGTTTCCGCTACACCGCCGCAGACCTGGGTCCTCGGGTGATAGAGTACGCTGCGGTCCGTATGGGCATGCTTTACATCCAAGGCTCCGAACACGATGCGGTCTATCTGCGTCCAATAAGCCGCACCCGCACACATCGGACAAGGCTGAAGCGTAACATACAAGGTACATCCTTTCAGGTATTTGCTGCCCAAATAGGTGGCGGCTGCCGTAAAAGCCTGCATTTCGGCATGTGCCGTTACGTCGCAGAGGGTTTCCGTCAGATTGTGGGCCTTGGCAATGATTTTTCCATTGCAGACGATAACGGCTCCTATAGGAATTTCACCTGCTTCCAATGCCTTTTCGGCTTCCGACAATGCTTGCCGCATCCAGTATAGGTCTTCTTCCATCCGATTTGAATTTTTGAATATAACGCTTTGAGCGGATTTTTAGTGCCATTTTTTCAGATACAATGTACCAAGCCTCACTTGGAAAAACACAAATCGCTAATTTATAAATAATTAAATTTTTGTTTTTTTTTCAATCAAGATATATTCCTATTTGAAAAATAAGTATTTTTGCAGCATAATTTTTAAATTAAACGTTTAACTAAAAAAAAAAAACCATGAAAAAATTTTTCGCTTTATTCGCAATGATTGCGTGCTTCAGCTTTGCATCCAAAGCTCAAACCGTTATTGGAGTTCTGGTTCAGGACGGAGGTAGCTTCTACTATCTGGATTCTGCCAGTTTCGGCAACATGAAAGCTAACACGAGTTACAAACTCACGTTGTTTGCGTTCATGCAGAACAATACCGCTTCCACCATCGTTGCCGGTGACACCATCAACGTGTCTCTGTCTCTCAACGGCAAAGTAATAGGAACTCTTTCTTGCGGCATGGGCAAAGATCTTGAAAAAGATTCCTTCAATTTGACCGGATTCAATCTTACAATCAATTCTTCCGCTTTGATTTCCGATAACTATCAGAATCAGATTTGCGCCAATGTAACCAGCCTGTATCACAACGGTTCTGCCAACAGCGTAACGGACGAAGGCTACTGCGCCCGCTTCAATGTCCATGTTGAAGGTACTACCGGTGTGGCTGAAAGCGAAATCAACAGCATCAGCATCTATCCGAATCCTGTCCGCAACAACCTGACCATCGAAAACGCCAACAACGTCAACGTGAATATTTACGCTGCCAACGGTCAACTGGTCAAGAGAATCAACAATGTGAACGGAACGGTTTCCGTTGACATGAGCGAAATGAGCAACGGTCTGTATTTCGTAAAAATGCAGAACGAAAATGCTACCCGCGTTGAAAAAATCCAAGTTATCCGTTAATTTGGTGACGAATATACAAAACGGCTTCCTTATGGGAGCCGTTTTTTTTTTGCCTTAGGAATATAATATGAAAAAGGAAGAATACCAATTTGCTTACGAAAGATACGACTCCTGGAAAGAGTTGGCATGCGAAGAATCCGACATTCTGCAAAAAGCGCTCGAAAGCAGCAGAAATGCCTACGCTCCCTATTCCGGTTTTCATGTAGGTGCCTGTGTTCTTTTGGAAAATGGAGATACTGTATGCGGAAACAATCAGGAAAATGCCTCCTATCCGCAGGGACTGTGTGCGGAAAGAGTCGCCCTTTTTTCCGCTTCAGCTCAGAAACCCACATTGAAAATCAAAGCACTGGCATTGTGTACAGCCGATTCCGATGAAATACTCTCCCCTTGCGGGGGTTGCCGGCAGGTCCTGCTGGAATACGAACAGAAACAAGGAAGTTCCATTCGAATTCTGATGGGAACCCCTCAAGGAAAAGCCATACGGATACAATCGGCCGAACAATTGCTTCCCTTCTGTTTTTCCAAAGAAAATCTGTCCGACTCAAAATAAAAACAACCTTTTGTCCGTTATAGAATATCAAATTCGTAATTATGAGAAAACTGTTCGTTCCCATCCTTATCGGATGCCTCTTATGCGGGTCAAGCCTCAAAGCTCAGGATAGCATTCCGGCTTCGAAAACAGAGGAAAAAGCACCGCTTGTCATCAAAAACCGTCTGTTCGCAGACTTCTTCTACTCCTACTGGTTAGGATTGCCTGACGGTATCAGGCAGGAAGGCTTCAACCGGGGTGTCAATGCCGCTTTCATCTATGATATACCCATCCGCAAAAACAGTCCGCTCAGTTTCGGACTGGGCGTAGGTGTCTGCAGCCATAACCTTTATTCCAACGCCTTTACCTCTATAGGAAAAGATTACAAAGTCGTTATGGAAGCCTTTCCGGAAGGGACCGAATATACCATCAACAAACTTTCTCTCACATACCTACATATTCCATTGGAATTCAGATACTTCAATCAAAACAACAATTTCAAGGTATCTTTGGGCGTTCGGGTAGGCGTCATGGCCGATGCCCATACCAAATACGTGGGGAAAAACACAGATCTGCTTCAATATCAAACAGGAATCGATAGAGATGTACGTTTGAAAAGCGATAAACTGCCCAACAAGAGCAAAGTGCCTGTTGAAATCACTTTCCACACAGGATGGAAATATTTTGATTTCAATGCATCCTACATGCTGACCAAATTCTTTGAGGAAGGAAATCCTCAGATTCACCCCTTCAGTCTGGGTGTTTCCATCGCCCTGTATTGATAGAAAACAAATAGAAAAAAGCCCTTATGACAGATAAGGGCTTTTTTTTGTATCGTAAAGGCAAACGGATTATTTTCCGATAATGGCTTCCAGTTCGTCCACTTTCTTGGGAAGCGGTTTGCCCAACAGACGGCAGCCGTTTTCCGTAATCAGCACATCATCTTCTATACGGATACCGCCAAATCCGACATACTCTTTTACTTTTGTGTAATTGATATACTCAGTGAATTTGCCTTCCTTTTCCCATATATCGATCAATTGGGGTACAAAATAGATACCGGGTTCATCAGTCACGATAAAACCGGGTTTCAATGTTTTTCCGCAACGCAGACTTCCGAGTCCGAAAACAGGATGACGTTTGGTTTCAGCATCGTATCCAACATAGTCTTCACCGAGGTCTTCCATATCGTGTACATCCAATCCCAGCATATGTCCTAATCCGTGAGGCATGAACAAAGCTGTAGCACCGGCTTTGGCAGCATCTTCCGGATTTCCCTTCATCAGTCCGAGAGCGGTCAGTCCCCGGGCAATAACGGTATAGGCATTCAGATGCACATCAAAATAGCGCACACCGGGTTTTGCCAGATCAAAGGTCTCCAAATTGGCCTGCAATACGATTTCATAAATCTCGCGCTGCTTCTGTGTGAACTTTCCACTGACAGGGAACGTACGGGTGTAGTCGGATGCATAGCCGGACATGGCTTCTGCACCGGCATCGACCAAAAGCATGCGGCCGTTTTCCAGATACTGTTCATGATGATGGTTGTGCAAAGTTTCTCCATTTTGAGACAGAATAACAGGAAAGGAAACACCCGCACCACCGCTCAGGGTGATACCTTCGGCCATACCGGCCAATTCTCTTTCCAAACGTCCGGCTTTGGCCCCGCGCATGGCAGAAAGATGCATGTCTACTCCGACGTTACAGATTTTGTCCATTTCTTCTATTTCCTCGGCCGTCTTGCATTCCCTCAAGGACACAACGGCTTTGATCATCTCGACCGAAGCGGATGCCTTCAGTTGTTCGAAGGGAATTCCCAGCATCTGATGCAGACATATTTTGTTGTCATCCCTGTATGGAGGCAGGAAATGTATATGGCGGCCGGATTGCTGCGCTTTTTTCAAATAATCGGACAAAGCGGCAAAAGGTCGGGTTTCCTTCACTCCGCACCGATCGGCCAGGGAGCGTATGCTTGGCTGATTTCCCATCCAAACGATGTCATCAATGGTGTAATCATCACCGAAAAGGATTTCTTTATCTTCATCAATATCGATGATGGCTGCCAGATGATCAATCTGCAGACCGAAAAAATACAGGAAATGGCTATCCTGACGGAAACGATAGGTGTTTGACGGATAGTTCATCGGAGCCTCATTGTTTCCAAGAAACAGAAGAATACCGTCTTTGACTTTGGTTTTCAATTGCGTACGACGACGCTGATAGGTGTCTTTGCTAAACATGGTTTCAAGTTTTGATTTGAAATGCAAATGTATACGAAATCCCAATACCCGAACGAAGGTTCAGCATATTTTTTTGTCAGGAAAGGTATTTTTCCTTCAGCATTTTGATTTCGTCCCTGATTCGGGCTGCCTCAATGAATTCCAACTCTTTGACAGCGGCTTCCAATGCCTTTTTCTTGGATTGGATCAGTTTGTTCAATTCTTTGGCATCCATATATTTAGCCTTGTCTTCTTCCGCCTGCAAACATCCATCGGAAAAACTGCCATAAACGTTTGGAGAGGCCGGAATGGGCTCTTCTTCCTGTTTGAGTGATTTGCGGGCCCGTTTTACCGATTGAGGCGTGATGTGATGAATCTCGTTATAGCGCATCTGCTTTTCGCGACGCCTGGATGTTTCATCCATAGTCTGCTGCATGGATGGCGTAATATGATCTCCATAGAAAATCACCCTGCCGTTGACATTTCTGGCAGCCCTACCGGCGGTCTGCGTCAAAGCACGGGCCGAGCGCAGAAAACCTTCCTTGTCTGCATCCAGAATGGCGACCAGTGAAACTTCTGGCAGGTCCAGACCCTCTCTGAGCAGATTGACTCCCACAAGGACATCAATAGCTCCGGCCCTCAAATTATCCAGTATCTCCACCCTTTCCAAAGTATCTACATCCGAATGAATATACTGCACTTTTATGCTGATGCGCTGCAAGTAGGAAGTCAGGTCTTCCGCCATTCTTTTGGTCAACGTGGTCACAAGCACTCTCTCTCCTTTTCCCACTACTTTTTCAATTTCATCCAAAAGATCGTCTACCTGGTTTTCACAGGGCCGGACTTCTATTTCCGGATCCAGCAGACCGGTCGGGCGAACCACCTGTTCAACAACGGCTCCTTCGGAGGCTTCCAGTTCAAAATCGGCGGGAGTGGCTGATATATAAATAGTCTGTCCTATCAGAGACTCGAATTCTTCAAATTTCAAAGGACGGTTGTCCAATGCGGCCGGTAAACGGAATCCGTATTCAACCAGATTCTTCTTTCTGGAGCGGTCCCCTTCGTACATACCTCGCAACTGGGGAATAGTCACGTGACTCTCGTCTATAACCAGCAGAAAGTCATCTGGAAAATAATCCAAGAGACAGAAAGGCCGGTCACCCTCCTGACGCCGGTCAAAGTATCGGGAATAATTTTCAATGCCGGAACAATACCCCAGTTCCTTAATCATTTCCACATCATAGTTCACTCTCTCTTCCAATCGGTTGGCTTCCGTATATTTTTCAATGGAACGGAAATAGTCCGACTGCTTTTTCAAATCCGTCTGTATATCATGTACGGCCTGATTGATGGTATCCTGGGAGGTCACAAAGATGTTGGCCGGATACACGACCAACTGCTGATGGGATTCAATGACCCGGTTATCAGTCACATCCAAGGACTGGATGCTTTCGATTTCATCACCCCAAAAAGTCAGACGGTATGCTTCATCCGCATAGGCAGGAAATATATCGACCACATCCCCTTTGACGCGAAATTTTCCTCTTTCCAAACCCACCTCTGTGCGGGCGTACAAAGCGCCGACCAGATCTCTCAGCAATTTGTTGCGGGCAATTTTTTGTCCCACTTGCAGTTTTTGCGTATTTTGGGCAAATTCTTTCGGATTTCCTATGCCGTATATGCAAGAGACCGAAGCCACTACCACCACGTCCCGGCGTCCGGAAAGCAGTGCGGTCGTGGCACTCAGGCGCAGTTTGTCAATTTCTTCATTGATGGACAGATCTTTTTCAATGTAGGTGTTGGTTGTAGGAATGTAAGCCTCTGGCTGGTAATAATCGTAGTAGGACACAAAATATTCCACCTTGTTTTCCGGAAAAAATTCCAGAAATTCGCTGTACAACTGGGCGGCTAAGGTCTTGTTGTGACTCAGCACCAGGGTTGGACGGTTGATTTCCTGAAGGACATTGGCTATGGTGAAAGTTTTGCCGGAACCGGTAACTCCCAACAGCGTCTGATGGTTCAAGCCCTGTCTCAAACCGTCTGCCAACTGACGAATGGCTTCCGGCTGATCTCCGGAAGGTTCAAAAGGCGAATGCAGTTTGAAATCCATGATTAACGCAGACGATCTGCATCCCTGACTTTCTTCTCATCTCTTAAAATGAACTTGTTGGCCAGGTATACCCACAGGACAGGTAGCATGGATATTAAAGTGTAAAGAGAATAAACGGCCTTTACTCCGGAAAAACGCGGCATGCGGGCGAAAATCATATCCGGACAGACGAAAAGCATCAAAGCCAACAGGAGAAGACCGCAGAAAAGAGCGGCTGTGCAGAGTTTGGATTGCAACATTCTGTTCTTATAACAGAAAATAATGGCAAAAGTGAAAACTGCCATAGCTATCTGAAACAATCCTACATACATCACCGAACAGACGACCGCACCATCGGGAATGTTTTCCTTCACGCTCCATGCATTATAAAGATAATACGAATCCGGTGTGGTCAGTGTGGCAATGGGTAAGAAACAGGCCCACACATAACAGGCAGCAGCCAAAAACAGAAAAACGGATTGAATGCGTTGTATCATATACTCTGATTTTACTTTATTGGGGAAAGATGTGGTCCCTCTTGGGCTCGAACCAAGGACCCGCTGATTATGAGTCAGCTGCTCTAACCAACTGAGCTAAGGGACCCCTTTCAACATGCTGTGTTGAAAGTGCAAAAGTAGCATTTTTTTCAATACAAACCAATGGTTTTTTCAAAAAAAACAGCAAATCCGTTAATCACCGAGAATGTGTATGTTACCTTCGTGAATCCACCCATAGTAATAGGACAGATGCGGATCCTTGACCTCTTCACTGCGCAGGAAGCGGTCACTGTGAAGCACCGTTCCCGGTCCATTGTCCATGCGGACAAAATACCACGTAACCCCCTGCTTGTCCTTTATCTGATGAAAAACGGTACCTTTGGATCCCTGAGGATATTTCACCACGTAATTTCCCTTCCAATTATGTGTTCCATCATAATAAGTTTCATCATCGATAAAAGGAGTCATGCGGAGCAAAGAAGCATAGTTCTTCGTCTCGAAACGGGCTTTGGGCTCCACCTTATATCCCGCATCAGGCAACAGGGTATGATTGTACACCAAGCCCTGTTCCTGCTGTTCCATGAATGTGACGCCGCTTTGGGAGACGGAGGCCCAGCGGCTATAGTAACTGACTTTGTCGCCACAGCAGTTCTGGTTCCACACGGCAAAACTCAAGGGCATGCCATCTTCCGGATTGTTGGCCTGAATAATGTTTCCCGGTATGTCAAGCATCAGAAGATAGATACTGTCATCCAGATTTTTCCAGACAAATACGTAGTCTTTGGTTCCTACTTTGCCGTTAAACAGCAGATCCGGACAACCATTGCGGTCAAAATCAACCCAATGGAAAAAAGAAAACATGTCTTTTTCGACACCATCCCAGTAAGCCATGATTTCTTTGACTTCCTTACTGGTCATTGCCCTTCGGGCTTCATCCTCCATGTTCCTTCCGTCCCTGTTCTCATACCATTTTTCCAGATAGGTGTTGCGAGGAAAGAATTTAGGCTGAGCAAGCGTTGCCCGGCACACCAGGATACCGCACAATAAAAACAGAATTTTTTTCATATCATTGCGTTTTTTGACGTTCTATTTATTAAGATAAGGAAAAGCGGCTTTGTTGCTTTCCGAATATATCAATTCCACATCGTCCACATAAAGTTCATCATCCTTTCCTCCTTTTCCGGCTACTTTGTTAGTTGTAAAAGTGAGCAGGATATACCGGGCTTCCGTAGACGGATAATCATAATCAAAAGGGACCGTATAGCATTTCCAATCTCCGTTCTGCGTTGAGAATTCGCATTCTGTTTTGGCGACCACGTGGGAAGACATGCCGGAAGTTTCCGGATCACGATAGTCACAGCTGTCATGAATAACAGCATTCATGCGGGCACATTGCTTTTTATCCTCGCATACGAATTTAGCCCAAAAACGGATGGAATCCGGTTTGGAAGTCAAAAGTTGGTGATAATCACTGTTGACGGTTCGGGTAATATTGTAATTATTTGAACTTTCAGCCTTTACACTTCCAATATGGATTCTTCCGGTAGTCAGATTACCGTTGGCAATGACCCCCAGAACGGAGCGGGCGTAAATGCAGACACTCTTCTTTCCGGAACTACCCGGACGTATGTCGGAAGATTCCCGGACCTGCTGGGATTTTCCTGCATCATAAGCCATTCCGCTTCCTTCCGCAGACATGAAAGAATTCCAGTGAGCTGGTTCCGCCTCTTTTCCGCTACCTTCCCAATCCTCAAACCCGCCGTTCAACAACTGCTCATTTTCCTTCACCACGTCTTTTTTTTCCTCCAAAGGATCATCCTTTCCACAGGAAATCAACAATATGAAAATTCCGGACAACAGGCATACAGCCGGTTTGTATAAATGGGATAGTACGTACTTTTTCTGCATTGTTTATTCAATTTGAATTCTACAAAAGTACACAAAAAAGTGACACGGAAATATCCGGACAATAAAAATTTACAGAAACATCCGAAGTGATTATTCCACCTTCATCGCCTGCAAAAGTCCGGACATGTCAAAAACCTCCCGCACGGAGGGCTGTATATTGCGGAATACCAGATTTCCATTGTTTGCGGAAAACGTCTTGATCAAGGTAAGAAAAGTACGTATTCCCTGAGAGGAAGTGTAAGAAAGTTTTTCCAAATCAATCACCAGATTGCTGTTGTTTTTTTCCAACTGACGGGCTACGACTTCCTGAAATTGCGGAGCCGTTGAACTGTCCAACATGCCATCCAGGGCAATGATGCACTGACTATCCTTTTCTGCTACGTTGATTTTCATTTGCTGAATATTTTAATATTAATTTATTCTGTTGATTTTCATAAATATAACTCATATCGTCCATGATTTGACGCGTAAAATAAATGCCCAAACCACCGATTTCACGTTCCTCTACCGGAACATTCAGATTCGGAGCGGGCATAACCAGCGGATTGAAAGGTTTGCCACTGTCAATCAAGGTGATTTTCAGCAGTTGCTGAAACGCATCCCCGACAATCTTCACATCCAGCGGTCCGTCTTCCGCATACGCATATTCCGAAATATTCTGAATGGGTTCTTCCAAAGCCAGGCGCAAGCGCTTGTCATCCGGACGTCCGCAGGCTTCAAGCACATCGTCGACCACATGCACCACCTGCTTCACGGAATCATAATGCAGTTTCTGCTGACGTTCCGCTTGACGGTATCCTATACAGAGCATGCTCATATCATCATGCTGTTCAGCCTTTTGCGCAAAGTTCGCAATGTGTTCACAAACCCCTTTCACAAGTTCCGCGAAGGACGCGTCACCAAAATCCTGAACGGCATCCAGAGTTGCTTTTTCTCCGAAGAATCCGTTTTTGGTATTTTTGGATTCGATAAAGCCATCGGTATACAAAATCAGGCGGTCTCCAGACTCCAACTCCATGGATTCTTTTTGATAGGCATAATCTTCAAAGGCATAAAGCATGATGTTCGGCTTGACTTTCAGATAATTTGCCTTTGACTGGCGAATCAGTATCGGCGGATTGTGACCGGCATTGCAATATTCCAAATGTCCCGTTTCCAGATTCAGAATTCCAATCAGCAAGGTGCAGAACATGCTGTCGTCACCGTGTTCCATCAAGGCCCTGTTGAGCCGCGTCATGATTTCCTGCACGTCCATCGGCTGGCGGATGATGTTTCGGTAAAGGCTGGAAACTTCACTCATTACCATGGCGGCAGGTACACCTTTTCCACTCACGTCACCAATGCAGAAATACAAAATGTCGTCTTTTACGGTAAAATCGTACAGGTCCCCTCCCACCGATTTGGCGGGACGCTGAAATCCATACACATCCAGACGGATGTCAAGGGGAGCAGTGGGATTGAACGGCAGTATCCGCTGTTGTATGCTGGCAGCAATATTCAGTTCAGCTTCCATCTGATGCTTTTCCCTGTTCTTCTTTTTTATGATCCGGTATATGTAAATCAGGCACAGAAATATCAGCAAGGTTGCTCCGGACAAGATGATCCAATGCACTTTCCGCAGTTTGTATGCCGCTTTATACATATGTCCTTCCGGCTTGACAATCAAAAGCTTGAACGGATAGTTCAACACAGGGATCACAAAGGTATAAGCGGTCTGTCCAAAGACTTCGTCCTTGATGATGCTTTTTTCGTTTTTGTTGAAACATTCCCTGACTTTCCGGCACCACGCATCGGAATATTTTCCGTCACGATAAGCATCCGTCTTTTCCAAAGCCAAACCATTTACGGCAG
Organism: Bacteroidales bacterium; assembly: GCA_045598025.1. Taxonomy (GTDB): domain Bacteria; phylum Bacteroidota; class Bacteroidia; order Bacteroidales; family WCHB1-69; genus UBA1195. The sequence continues at coordinate 19,127 of JAZLLH010000036.1, forward strand.
TGTCGGAACAGGAAATCAACACACCCCTATCGTTGATTAATCCGCCAAAAATATCATTTTCAGACTGATAAGTGTTAAGAATCCCGGATACATATCCGATAGGGATATCTACCCAAAACTCTCCCAAACGGTGCCCGCTGGTATCATACAAGGAAACGGCATTGGTCATCACCCAGTTTCCGTTCATCTGGATTTTACCGGCCAGCACGGTTACACCACGCTGCTGCGTCACGATTTCATAAAACTCGGAATGATGGTATGCTTCGGTTCCCGATTCCGGAAGACAGACGATTGTATCCCGATTGATGCGACAGGAAATTCCTTCCGGATACCGCCCCATCGCTTCCGGTTCGAAAATAAGGACGCAAGAGGTGAATTCATAGTTGTAATTCAGGAATGCGCGAATTTTTGTACTCAATTCACCGATTTCCAAACTGTTTACTTGTTCGTCATTCAGTACAAAACGCGCATAATATTTGCCGTCCGGAGTTAGGGAATCCGCTTGCACGTCCGTCCAAGCCGTCAGAAAACTGCATACGGACCATTCCGTTGAAAGAAAGACGGCATTGGTAATCGAGCTCAGATATTGCACTTCCTTTTCCGCCTCGATATCGGCCATTTCTTCAATCTTCTCCTTGGATATTTCAGAAGAAACCCATAAGGCAAATGCCGTGATTGCTACGGCTAATGCCAACACCAGGGAAACCCGAAGTTCTGTCCTGGAATGAAATCCGTATTTGAAATCTGTTGTTTTCATATCCCTTTAGCCTATTCCTGTAAAATCACTTAATGGACGAATTCTGGCGCCACTATCATTAACCAGATGTTTTTCCATAACTGTTACCTGAATTTACTTTTTTATAATGCCCTCTCGCTGAAAATTCAAGAAAACCTTTATCTCTCAACAATTGTAATTGCTGACGGATTTTAGCTTCAATGTAATGATTGTCCGGGTGTTTTTGTTTCAGTTCTTTGACAAATGAATACACTTCATCCAAAGAGAATTCATTACCCAACCTATCAATGCACCTTAAAACATCCATCAACCAACTCCGACTTTCCAAAGTTTGTGTACGAAGACTTTCTACATGCTTATAGTTATTCAAAACCTTATCATGATCAAGCTCTACCGAATCACGAATCACATAAATTTTCCCATACTCGGGGATGGTCATAAGATTAATGTTACATCCGATCCAGCCAGCCCTTCTTGCCGTTTCAGAAAGAGGTTTACGCTTCTCTATTATTTCGGGAACAAAAAAATGATTTGGAATAAGTATCAGATTGCGAACTTCATAGTTTGTATGAGTCAGAAAAAAGAAATGTGGATTGTTCAAAGAGGTAATCCGTTTGATCATCGTATCATACTCTCCATCATTAATAATGTTTCCGATACCATGATTACGCTCTTTGCTTTTCAATTCGAATTCTGCATTGCAGTTTTCACAATAAAAATCGGCAACAGGTCGGTTAGCTTCAAAATGTTTTAAGACTGGAGTTCCACAAATAGGACAATACATATTTCTCCCAAGCCAGTCTTCTGTAAAAACACGTGCTTTTTGTGTTAAGCCATGATAACCAGAGCCAATAGATGCATTCAATTGGAAATTCATAATCATTGTTTGCTTAATATTCTTGATTCATTTTGCATTTTCTGCCTTGCAAACAAAAGATGAACTGATTTTATTTTCAACGGTGAACACTCTCCTTTTCATAAACGAACTATTCCAACCAGAAGAATCCCATGCTGTCGAGTGCCCGGATGACTTTTTCCAGATAGGTATCATCAATGAAAGGCCAGGCGAATCCGAGGCGATAGAGAATATTGGCCGTGAAGCGGTTATCGGTATTGACCACATGTACATCGGGACGGTCGTTGGTCAGCAGGGCGGACACCTTTTTATTCTGCTCCGGATCAGCCATGCGACGGTAGAATTCCGTATAATATTCCTCATCCTGGACCGGAATCACAGGGAGTCCGCAGCGGTTGACGACCGCAATGAGCTTGGCCTCGTCAAAAGTCGAGCGGTTGTCCGCATTGAATGCAGTAAAGGTATCGTTGGTTCCGGACAGCAGCACCACGGCGCGAGCCGTGCAGTCGATGGGCGAAAAACCCATCGGGTCGGTAGAATGGCTGATGGGACATTTTCCGATGGTGACAAAGCCACGGAGCGCATTCAGGAATGCATTGGTCCGCATATTGATCTGGAACTCCCCGTCCCGGTGGCGGCCCATCAGATTGCCCACCCGGATAATCTTACCGCGCATACCCTTGCGGATAGCCTCCAGCATCAGCAGCTCTGCCTTGTATTTTGAGCGGCAGTACTGATTGTTCATATCATCAATGACAAAAAGCCGGTCTTCCGTCATCCGCAGGTTGATACGGTAGGACTCTGCATTGTGCACGCCGGGAACCGAAGTCGTGGAAATCTGTATCATCCTGGCTTGCTTCTGCTTACACAATGCAATCAGATTTTCTACACCATGCACGTTAACGAATTCAATGGAACGGTCGTTGGAAAAATGCTTCACACAGGCTGCGCAATTGATCAGGGTATCGAAATGTACATCTTTGAGTTTTTCTCCCAGCGTATCATCGGTAATGTCGCCTTCTATCAGGACAATGCGACCCTTGAAAGCCTCTTCGCAGCGGTCCTCGAAATAGTAGAACAGCATGGATTTCAGACGGGAGTCCAGGGACTCGAAATCGCCCTTGCGCATCAGGCACAAAATGCGGCCTTCCTCATGATCAATCAAATCTTTCAAAACATGATTGCCAAGAAAACCCGTTGCACCCGTCAGCAGCACATCACCCAAAGGTTCGCGATGCACGCTGGCAGCATATTCCATAGTATTGTATTTCAACATTTCCGAGATGTTTTCATCCTCACGGGAAAGTTCCTTTTCCTTTGCCTGCTGTACCTGAGCCACGGATGGTTTCAGGGATTCCAGGTACTCAGCCAGTTCCTCGGCTGTCTGGTGATCAAAAATATCCTGATATTCAATTTTATATCCGTCAGCTTTCAGTTGCATCACCGCATTGGAGGCAGAAAGCGAAGTGCCTCCGATTTCAAAGAAATTGTCATCTACGCAGCATTCGTCCGAATGAAGGACCGAACGGAAAATGTCCAGGACTTTCTCTTCCAGCGACTTTTTCGGAACCCGTTTGGATTTTGCCTTTTTCACCGGACGGATTTCCGGAAGCGCCTTCTTGTCCAGTTTTCCATTGGATGTCATCGGCATTTTATCCAACTGCATCAGGGCGGCGGGCAGCATATAATAGGTCAGTTTCTTCTTCATGAAAGCCAACAGTTCCTCTATATTGATGGTGCTTGAGGCAGTAAAGAATCCGGCCAGATAATCTTCGGAACCGTTATTCCGCACCACAACCTTGCTCTGCATGATGCCATCGAATGCCTGCATCACGGCCTCGATTTCATCCAATTCCACACGGAATCCGCGCAACTTGACCTGATTGTCGGCCCTTCCGCCGAATTCCACTTCATTTTCGCTGTTGATGCGCACCAAATCACCGCTGTGATAAGCCCGCAATCCTTCGAGCTGAACGAAGGCTGCAGCATTTTTTTCGGGCAGATTCACGTATCCGCGCCCCACACATTCACCGCAAATCATGAGTTCGCCCATGGCGTAACGTGGCAACAGGTGTCCGTTTCCGTCCATGACATAGAACCTGGAATTGGGGAACGGTCCGCCGATGGTGATGTTTTCTGCCGATGAAAGCATCTTGAACGCACAACCCTGCGTACATTCCGTCGGGCCGTAACCATTCTGTATGAGCAATCGGGGATTCAATTCCCGAAGCTTTGTGTAAAGCGCCGGAGGAAAAGCCTCCGCCCCGAGCATAAAGCCTTTAAGATTTTCAACGACCTTACCGAATGCCGGAATAGACAACAGATTCCACGCAAACGATGGGGTCATCACGGCCAGATCGATGTTGTTCGTGTTAAACGCAGCGAACAGTTTTTCAAAATCATGAATTTCCTCATCCGATGCAATGTACACCGCTTTTCCCCGACACAGGAAAAAGAAAAACTCACAAAGCGACATATCGAACGAAATCGATGAGACACAGAACAATATATGCCCAGCATCTGCTATATCCTTGAGCGGTGATGTCTGTACGAAATTGGTAAAACTGTGCTGTTCAATCATCACTCCTTTGGGTGTTCCCGTCGAACCGGAAGTATAGATGCAATAGGCCAATTGTTCCGGAGTAAAAACAACTTCCGGAATACTTGTCTCGCCTTGTTCGACTAAATCTTCTATTGCCAGTACCTGATACGCGGCTGAAGAAAAAAGTTCAGGTCTGGCGCTGATGATGTCTTTGGTAGATACTACAAAACGGCTTCCGGAATCCTTCAGACAGAAAGCAATGCGATCGTCGGGATAAGAAGGAAGCATGGGCAGAAAAGCGCCACCGGACTTGAGAATTCCGACCTCAGCCACGGGAATCCACTCGTTGCGTTCCAAAATCAGTCCGATAATGTCTTCGGCATGCACGCCTGTACGGATGAGGGAAGAAGCCAGTTTTGTAGCCATAGCATCAAGTTCGGCAAAGGTAAAAGCCGTAGAGGCTGTCTTCACAGCCACAGCATCGGGTGTACGTTCCGCCCATTGTTCAATGAAATGTTGAGCCGGAAGATTCAGAAACGGTACATCCATTTTGTTCATCTGATTGAAATGCTGTCTTTCGGCTTCGGATAAAATACCCACTTCCTTCAATTTACTGTAACGCACAAAACCAAGTGCTGCCATTTTCAGGCTGTGCATCAACGAAGCCACGAATTCACTGCAATAATAATCCGTACGATAGGTTACTTCTGCGGAAAAAACATTGTCTTTCAAGAAAATTTCAATGGTAAGCGGAGCCTTGGCTTCGGCATAATTCAAATCCACGCATTCCGTTTTTTCACCGCAAATAGTATCGAACGCAAAATCGCTCCCCTGATAACTGAAGAAGATGTCGGCTTTCAGATTGTATTTCCGGCTCAATTCGGCAAAGGAAACGGCATCATTGGCCATGGAATCCAACAGTTGCTGCTGCATTTTCCGGACAAAAACAGCCACGTTTTCCTCCGGATTGGGACAGCAGCTGACAGGCAGCGTTTTCACCAGCATCGCAAAACTCTGCGCTAAACGGGAATCATTTCGACCGTTATATATCGTGCAATAGGTAACCGTATCGGAATGCAGGAAAAGGGAAAGCGTATGACTGAAGGCTGCATTGAAAAAGGCATTCAGCGAAAGCTTGTTTTTCTGGCAGAAAGTGCTGATTTCCGATGAATCCGCATCAAAGGAAAAGGTGTATTTCCTCCCTCCAGCTTCCTTTGTTTCCGGACATTTGGCCGGCAGACAATCCGTATTGCAGCTTTCCAACAGCTGCGCATAGAAAGTTTCGCTTTTCGCATAACTTTCCGACTGACGGATTTTTTCTTCTTCCAGGGCTGCTTCAAAACCGCCGAAACGTTCCGGCTCAAGGACTTCACCCTGATACGCCCGACTGATGTCGTTCAGAAGAATACCCAAGGAAGTTCCGTCCGCAAGGACATGATGTATATCCATGAAAAGATAGTTTCCGTCTGCGGTACAATATATACAGATACGGTAAAGGGCTGAACCCAGCATTTGGAAAGGACGGATCAGTTCCGCCGCAGCGGGCAGTTTGTCAAGTTGCAAAAGCTCAACGCGGACTTCGTCTTCATCCCTGCGCAACGCACGGTATTCTCCCTGTGCATCGGATTGCAGAAGCGTCTTGATATAAGGATGCGCCTGAACCGCATCCTTTATTGCCTGCTGCAGACGCTGTACATCAATTGCAGGTGAAAGCCGGAACAGCACCGGAATATTGTATTCTATGGATTCGCTTTGCAATGTACTCTCGAACATCACACCCAACTGATTCTGCATCAGCGGATAGTCGGCTTGTTTTGCGTATTGCTGCACAGATTCGCCTGCGGTCAGGAAATCAGCCAGTTCCTTCACGGTAGCATGTGCTTTCAGATCGGATATACGGATAGGCAGGTCGAAGGCTTTGCCCAGTTCCACATTCAGTTTCAAAGTGCCGATGGATGTCAGACCGACTTCAAACAGATTGGTCGCAATACCAAAATCCTCGTGTCCCAGAATCTGACGGACGATATCGTATACCTGCTGCTGCACTGCGTTTTCCGGTTTCTGCAGCAAGGTGGTATCTGCCACACGCTGGGGTACGGGCAAGGCCCGTTTGTTCACCTTCTGGTTCTGGGTATAGGGAATGGCTTCCACTTGCATGGTCACCGCAGGTATCATGTAAGACGGTTTTTCGCTACTGATAAAGGCATGCAGTCCCTGAATATCCACGGCAGTATTTCCTACCACATAGGCGGCAATATATTTACCGCCACCGGCTTCGTCATAAGCCACCACAGTGGCATCGGTAATGCCTTGGTAACGGCGGATGATTTCTTCAGTTTCCGTCAGTTCTACACGGAAACCGCGAATTTTTACCTGCCCGTCGCGACGGCCCACGAAATCCATTTCGCCATTGGGCAGGCAACGTACGATATCTCCCGTGCGGTACATGCGACGGTAAGCTTTTTCTGTACAGAAGGGATTGAGGACAAAGGCTTCCGCCGTCTTTTCGGGACGGTTGAAATAAGCGCGCCCCACTTGGCCGCCGGCAATGCAGAGTTCTCCGCAGGCTCCGACAGGCAATTGTCTCAGGTACTTATCCACCACATACAGACGGGTGTTTCCGCTCGGTTTTCCGATAGGTTGTATGGGAGAAGCATCCACAACCTGATGATGACAGACGTAGGCGATGGTTTCGCTCGGACCGTATCCGTTCAGGACTCGGAAATTTGCCGGCGGATTGAAAGGCACCAGCTTTTCACCACCGACCAATAAGGTTTTCAAGGTGCTGCAATCGGTAAGTTCAGCAAACATGCGGCCGACCTGCGTGGTAATGAAACCGTGAGTAATGCCTTTTTCTTTATAGAAAACATTCAGACGTGGAATATCCAAACGGATTTCATCCGGAATCACATGGAGACTGGCACCGGCCATCAGTGTGGTAAACACATCCATAATGCCTGCATCAAAACCGAAAGAGGCGTATGTCGCCACCCGTGCCGTTTCATCCAGACCGATAATTTCTGAATGGTTATGATGAAAACAGACGATATTTCGGTTTTCCAGCACACAACCTTTGGGCGTGCCGGTTGTACCTGAAGTATAAATAATAACCAGGGCCGATTCGGGCGTGTCCTGCGGCGTAAAATCCACATCCGGCAACTGCCCGATTTCGTCGATGTACAATACTTCACCGGTATATTCACTGAGCAACGGACGTAAATTCCGGTCGGCAATGAGCATCCTGGCTCCCGAATCTTTTACCATGAAGTTCAGCCGTTCCTGCGGATAGGTCGGATCCAGCGGCTGATAAGCGGCACCGGCCCTCACTACACCCCATGCGGTAACGGGCATATACTCGTTCCGGGGAATCAGCACGGGAACAAAATCTTCCCGACCTATGCCTTTGGCATTCAGATAGGCCGCAATTTTTGCCGTCAGGCAGTCCAACTCGGCATAGCTCATATCATGCTGTTGCGCACTTACCGCTATGCGATTCCCGTCCTGACGCATGCGCTGCTGCAGTATGCTCCAAACCGTTTGAGCCGGGTCGTATGTTTTTTCGGTCCGGTTAAACACATCCAAGCGTTCCTTGTCTTCCGGAGAAAGCAGTTCAATGTCTTTCAGATATTTACACTCTGTCATTCCTTTGACCACGCAGGCATACATGCGGACAAAGGCCGATATGTTTTCCTCACTGTACAATGCCTTGCGGTAATCCAGACGCATACGGTAAGTGTCGCTTAAAGCGGTAATCATCACATCCAGATTGGACTTTGCATCTTCCCACTCCTGAAGGCTTTTCTTTACGGTTTTCCCATTGAAAGTAAAATCGTTGATCAATTGCCCCTGATACACGTATTTGATGTCGGAGCGGATGCCGCAACGCTGGGCGAGTTGAGGAAAAGAGGCGTCGGCATGACTCATGGTTTCGACATAGTTTTTTTTCACCGCGGTAATGCAGTCATTCACGCTGCTGTTTTCATCAAACTGGAAATACAGCGGAAATGTCCGCACGAAGAAACCCATGGTATTGTCAAGCGGCCTTCCCCGGCGGCCGTTACAGATGCTGGTAAACAAGGCCTGATCCTGCCCTGAATATTTTGCCAAGGTGTAGGCAAAAGCCGAAAGCAGTATCACATTTTCGGTCACTCCGTTTGCCGATGCCAGCGCTTTGACATCCTGTACGGAAACATTCAGATCATGATATAACGTACCGCAGCGGTCGGTATCGGAGCCGGCGACATCAGGCAAAATATTGGAATCCGTTTCCACTCCTGACAGCAAGCGGTCGAAATAATCATAGGAAACCTTGATTTCCTCGCTCTCTGCGCGCCTGCTCTCATCCCTATTGGCATCGAAAAGAGAATAATTTTCAACAGGAAGTTCACTGCCTTGATAAGCTTTTTCCAAAGCTGCGTCAAACAGGCAGACAGATGTTCCGTCCGTGATGAGGTGATGTATATCGGTCAGCAGATAGACCGCTTTTTCGGTTTCAAAAACGGTAGCCCGGACAAGCGGCTGACGGTCAAGGACAAAAGGACGCATAAACTGAGCTTTAAACAAAGCATATTCCGCATCCTCCGTTTGAACAAAATCTGTTTCAGGTACCTTCTCGAGACGTGCCAATTCAGGAACGCCGTTTTCAAGGGTAATACATGCGGAAAAAGCAGCGTAATGAGCAAATACCCGATTACAAGCACACTGCAGTTTCTTTGCATCGGTATCTTTGCCGAATACATATTCAAACATTACATTGTATTGCGTAGACTGTTCCTTGCTGATACACTCCAGGTAAATGCCCATCTGGCTATCGTT
>JAZLLH010000037.1:0-50860 GCA_045598025.1 Bacteroidales bacterium
GGATATTTTGCACGTAAATATGGATATAATTCTTTTACAATATATTGTGCTGCATCCACATTGGGCATGTAACCCATGTTTCCTGTGAATATGAGATCAAAATCCTTCCGACTTTCCGTGGCTCTGTAGTATTCCATGTCCACACCATTGGGAACGACTACGATTTCCTGTGCACACGGATGCTCAATGAGTGAGCGGTCCACCTGGGTAATGATGGTGCAATGGTTGAAGCTGTTGAAGATATCGTGTTCGTATTTTTTGATCCGGCGATATTCAGCGCGCAGTATGCCCCGTTTCCACCAGGGAGATTTCGGAATCATGCGGTCAATGCCTTTGGAAAAGACATCCTGATAGTCCAGGGTTTTGGGTAACGGGTAGTTTCGGACGTATTCAGCTGCGCGGATCAGCTGGCAGTAGATGTGCTCGGCTCCGATACGTGCGATTTCGCGTTGAAGTTTCCGATGTATAGAACGTCGGTAAAAGTATCCGCATTGCAAGGGCTTTCCTTTGAGAAAAAAGCAAAAGGCATTCCACAATCGACTTAGTGCGGGAAGATCATAGATGTGGATTTCCCTGCAGAAGGGTTGCAGTTCCTGAAGGGCATCGGAGTGCAGTTCACCGTCATTCAGTGCAAACAGGTATATCTCATGTCTTTGTGACAATTCTCTGAGCTGGTGATAAGCTCTCAGTTTGTCTCCCTTTTCAAGTGGGAACGGAACCCTGGATAGTAAGACTGCTATTTTCAAAATGTTTCTTTTTTGTTAACCGTTTTGGAAAATACGCAAACGCTTTTGTATCAATCCGATGCAAAAAGCGTGACACGCTTCCGAAATAAAATGCAAATTTACATGAAATCCGGATACGGATTTCATGCGGATGTAAAAAAAGAAGGGCGTGCACCCTTCTTTTTTTTACCGAAGTAATCGGTTGCTTATTTGTTGAAATAGCGTTTCAGCAATCCGGCGAATGCGCGTCCGTGACGGGCTTCGTCGCGGGCCATTTCATGAACGGTGTCATGGATAGCATCCAGGTTGAGTTCTTTGGCACGACGGGCCAGGTCGGTCTTGCCCATGGTAGCGCCGTTTTCGGCTTCCACGCGCATTTTCAGGTTCTTTTCCGTAGAATCGGTAACGACTTCACCCAACAGTTCGGCAAACTTGGCAGCGTGTTCGGCTTCTTCGTAAGCCGCTTTTTCCCAGTAAAGTCCGATTTCGGGATAACCTTCGCGGTGGGCGACTCTGGCCATGGCCAGGTACATACCGACTTCGCAGCACTCTCCGTTGAAATTGGCACGGAGGTCTTCAATGATGTCTTCGCGGGCACCTTTGGCCACGCCGACTACATGTTCTGCAGCCCAAGTCATTTCTTCTTCTTTTACTTCCTGCATCGGTTTTCCGCAAACCGGGCATTTTTCAGGCATGGTTTCGCCTTCATAAACATAGCCGCAAACGGGGCAGATGAATTTTTTTTTCATGATTGTTTATTTTTGATTGTTATTGTTTTTTTCTTTTTTTGCACATTCTGCGCAGTGACCCTTAATCAGGATCTGCGTGTCAAGGATTTCAAAATGAATGATAGCGGCTTCTTTGGAAAAGAAGGACATGTCCTCTACCGACTTGTCAATGATGCGTCCGCATTCCGTACAGTAAAGATGCAGATGAGGAGTCATGTCTCCATCGTAGTGGCACATCCGATCACCTGTCTGTATGCTCAGAATGGCTCCTTTTTCCGCTAACAGGTTCAGCGTATTGTACACCGTTGTCAGAGAAAGGGTGGGCATATCCGGATGCAGTGCTTCATAGATGTCGTTGGCTGAAGGATGGCAGGGATGTTCCCACAGATACTTCATTACGGCAATGCGTTGCTGGGATGGCTTGATATCCTTCTCTATCAGGTAATCTCTGACTTTCTGCATGGAATTATTCCAATACTAGTGAGGGTGCAGTGTAAACGCGGGCTGACAGTTCCTGGTTCAGCATGTACAGCCCTTTGGAATCGTTTCCGAACAGTTCCATCTTGGTAATCATGTCACGGGCATTGGTTTCTTCTTCGCCTTGTTCCTTGATGAACCAATCCAGGAACTGCATGGTGCGGAACTCCTTCACTTCATATGCAGCTGCATAGATGTTGTTGATCAGGGAAGTGACATATTCTTCGTGTTCCAGGCCGGCATTCAGCACGTCCATGTCTTTCTTGAAGACTTTGTCCGGCTGTGCAATGGCTTTCAGCTGTACCTTGCAGTCATTGTTCTGCAAATACTGATAGAAGAGCATGGCATGGTCGCGTTCTTCCTGAGCCTGAATACGGTACCAGTTGGCGAATCCGTCAAGACCCTTGGCTTCAAAATAATTGCTCATATCCAGATACAGATATGCGGAATAAAATTCCTTGTTGATTTGATCGTTCAGCAGATCGGCTACTTTTTGATTTAACATGGCTTTTTGATTTTAAAGTTAAAGTTTTTCTATTTTTATAAAGTCATTTGCGTTGTGTTTGCACCAGGGGCAGATAAAATCGGAAGGAATTTCATCTCCTTCATATACGTATCCGCAGGTCTGGCATACCCATATGGTTTTCCCGTTTCCGTTGCTTTCGGGCATTTGCGGTTTGGGTTTGATGTTTTCATGATAGTAGGCATAGGTCAGGGAGGGATCATCGTTCAGCTTGACTGCTTCCGTTACTCGGGCAACGAAGAGGCTGTGCGTACCGAGGTCAAGGGTGTTGACCACTTCGGCACTGATGTAGGCATTGGTGTATTTGGGAATGTAGAGCACACCGTTGCTTGCCCTCATTTTTACTTCACAATGTGCGAATTTGTCGACGTCGGCACCGCTTTGAAACCCGAAATGTTCGAATACTTTCATGGGTGCCTGTTCGGTAAGCAGGTTGAGATTGAACTGTTTGGAAGCGCATATCATACCGTGGGTCAGGTTTTTCTTGTTGACGGTGATGATGAATTGCAGGGGATTGTCGGTTACCTGTTGGGCTACATTGATGATGCAGCCGTTGTCTTTTTCGCCCAGACGGGTGGTCAGTACGTAAAGACCATAAGTTGTTTTCCAGAGGGCATCGTTGTTCATTTTATCCATGGTCGTTCTGTTTGAAGATTAAAAATCAAATTTCATGTCGGCGACAAGCAGTGAAGCCAAGGCTTCCATGTCATCCATCTGTTCCTCCTTCATGGAGGATTTCAGACTGAGGTTTTCACCTATAACCGTCATGTTTTTCATTCCGGCCAGCAGTTCCCGCATGCGGCTTCCGCTCTGAGCTGCCCAGGTCCCGTTTTCAATTACTGCAATGCTTCTGTGCTGCAGGTTGTGATTCTTCATGTCCCAAATGAATTGTTCTATCGGCGTGAAAATGCCTGCGTTGTAGGTAGAGGAGGCAAGGACCATGTGGCTGTACCGGAAAGCTTCACTCAGCAGGTAGCTGGTATCGGTGTTGGAAGCGTCGTACATGGCGATGTTGCGTACACCTTTTTCCGACAGTACAGATGCCATTTTTTCTGCTGCGGAAGCGGTATGTCCGTAGATGCTTCCGTATACAATCAGTACGCCTTCCTCTTCTGCCTCATAGCGGCTCCACTGGTCGTATTTGTGGATGAACCATCCCAGGTTTTCTCTCCATATCGGGCCGTGCAACGGGCAGATCATCTTTATATCCAGGCTTGCTGCCTTTTTCAGCAATGTCTGAACCTGTGCACCATATTTTCCGACGATATTGACCAGATAGCGGCGGGCATCTTCTAACCAGTCTCGTTCAAAGTTTACCTGATCAGCATATATGTTTCCATTGAGGGCACCGAAAGTGCCGAAAGCATCTGCTGAAAACAATACGCCGTTGGTGCTGTCGTAGGTAACCATGGCTTCCGGCCAGTGTACCATAGGTGCCATGACAAAGTGCAGGTTGTGACGTCCGGTATTCAGACTACTGCCTTCTTCCACCGTTTGCAGGCGGTCATTGATATTTACGGAAAAGAATTGCCGGATCATATTGGCAGCTTTGGCATTGGTAACAATGCGGACATCCGGGTATCTCATCACTATGTCTTCAATCAGAGCACAGTGGTCTGGTTCCATATGATTGACTACTAAATAGTCCAGCGTTCTTCCATTCAATGCAGCCGACAGGTTCTCAAAAAACTGTTGGGCAACGGAAGCGTCAGCCGTATCCAGCAATACCGTTTTCTCATCCAGCAATACATAGCTGTTGTAGGAGACTCCCCGGGGTATGGGATAGATGTTTTCAAATAGAGTCAGTTTACGCTCACTGCATCCGATGTAACATAAATCGTCTGTGATTTTCCGTATGTTGTGCATGTTTTTTACTTGCAGTTTCTGTAGTTGTTTTACAATTGTAATTATTGCAAAAATAAACAAATTATAAATACAAATATCTTTTTGCAAAAAAAAATTTTTTGTATTCAAAAATGCGTTTAGATAAATGTATTTTTCGGATATTTGCAGTGCAGAAAAAATCGAAGTAATATCGGAGCAGAATGAGTGGAATTGTTACATTGACAACGGATTGGGGAATCAAGGATGCCTATGTGGCCATTTTCAAAGCTGCTGTGCTGAGGAAGAATCCGAAAGCCAATATCGTGGATGTGAGTCACCAGTCGGATAAGTTTGGTGCAATGCATGCAGCGAAAATCATTTCCCAGGCTTACGGCATGTTTCCGGAAGGAACGGTTCATGTAGTAGATGTCCGGGAAATTTCAAGCGAAGACAGGGAGCGTTATGCAAATAAATGCAAGCCTTATCTTTTTTTGGATCCCATAGGTGTGAAGGTGAACCATCAGATTCTGCTTATGGAAAATAACGGCTTGCTTTCTCTGATTCTGTCCGATTGGAATTCGGTGGAGGAAGTGGTGAAACTGACTGAAAATGATGAATTCAGCGCTGTCTCAACATTCAATGCCTTGAATTTCTATTCTCTTGCAGCCGCCCGGCTGTCATCCGGGGAAGCGAAGCTTTCGGAAGTGGGAGTGCCGTATCCCAAGGAATGCCTCGTCCGACTCAATATGCCTAAGATAGTGTTGGATAAGGATTACATTGAGTGCAGAGTGTCGCATGTGGACGATTACGGAAATCTGGTGACGAATCTGAGTCGGGAGGATTTCGAGCAGGTGGCAGATGGACGCACGGTCATGGATGTAGAACTGACCGGCTGCGAATCTTTCAAGGAAGTGCCTTTGAAAAAATCTTACCTTCCTCCGGTTCCCGGAAAGATATTTGCGGTGTTTAATCTGGCAGGATATCTGGAATTGGGCTTGCGTTACGACTCTTTGGCAGCCATTTGTATGGACAGCGTGCGGGCGATGAATCAGCAGGTCATTATCCGTTTCAGGAATTGAGCGGTTTTATCCCGAATTTTTCTGCTTCTTTTTCCAATAGATTCAAAGCTTCATCGAAGTTATTTCCGATTTCTCCATCCAGGATGGCCTCCCGGATGCGGTTTTTCAGGATGCCCACCTCTTTCCCAGGCTGAAGTCCGTATTTTTCCATGATGAACTGCCCGTCAATCGGAGGCTGGAAATTACGGATGCGGTCTTTTTCTTCAATGATTTTCAATTTTTCGCGGACGTGCTCGAAATTGCGCAGCAGATTCTTCACTTTCTCCATGTTTTTGGAGGTGATATCGGCTTCGCACAGCAGCATCAGGTCGTCAATGTCGTCTCCTGCATCGAAAAGCAGTCGGCGTACAGCCGAGTCCGTCACACTGTCTTCTACCAAAGCGATGGGCCTCAGATGCATGTATACCAATTTTTTCACATAATCCATTTTGTCGTTCTGCGGCATTTTCAATGCACGGAAGATTTTGGAAACCATTTTGGCGCCCACGGCTTCGTGTTGGTAGAATGTCCATCCGATTTCCGGCTGATACCGTTTGGTCTGCGGTTTTCCGACATCGTGAAGCAGGGCTGTCCAGCACAGCCACAGATTGTTGGTGTTGGCTGCAATTTTGTCCAAGACTTCCATGGTGTGGTAGAAGTTATCCTTATGACCTTGATTGTTGATGCATTCCACACCTTTCAAATTGGATATCCAGGGAAGTACGCGTTCCAGTACGCCGGCTTCGTCCATGAGTTTCAATCCGATGGAGGGCTTCCGGCAGAGCAGTATTTTGTTCAGTTCCGTCACAATCCGTTCCTTGGAAACAATGTCAATACGTGCAGCTTCGGATTGTATGGCTTCGAAAGTTCTTTTTTCGATATAAAAATCCAATTGGGTAGCGAAACGTATGGCCCTCATGATGCGCAGTGGGTCATCGGAAAAGGTTCTGACAGGATCCAGAGGCGTGCGTATGATTTTGAGTTCCAAATCGTTCAGTCCATTGAAAGGGTCTATCAGCGTGCCATAATCCGCATCGGAGAGGGAAATGGCCAACGCATTGATGGTGAAATCCCTGCGCAGCTGGTCATCTTCCAGACTCCCACTTTCCACGCTGGGGTTGCGGGAGTCGGGAGTGTAGGATTCCTTTCGGGCGCCCACAAATTCGATTTCCATTTCCATGTAGTGGAACATGGCTGTTCCATAATGTTTGAAAATACTGACAGCCGATTCGGGGATATGCAACTTGCGGGCTGTGTGATAGGCCAGTTCAATGCCACTTCCCACCGCGACGATGTCAATGTCTGTGCATGGCCGTTGCAGCAATAGGTCGCGCACAAATCCCCCAATGACATAGCAGTCGGTGTGCATCTCCGCAGCAGCTTCCCGTACGACTTGGAAAATGGGATGTTCGAGGTTCGTGGAAAAATTCTTTTTCATCGTTTATCGGAGTTGGCGTGCAACAATTTCGGCGATATCCTTCACCTGCATGCGTTGTCCGCACTGAAATGCCTTTTTACACAGAGGGCAGGCCGTGGCCAGTATGTCTGGATGGTCAGACATTAGTGTCTCCAAAGCCTCGTCCCGCACTTTGTTTTTCAGTTCTGTATCCAAAGTGGTATCGGCCAGACTGTGTCCGCAGCAAAGTGAATCCTTTTTTTCCGAAGGTACCCGGCAGAGTGTGCCGACGGCTTCCAGTACTTTTCGAGGTGCTTCGTAGATGTGTGCGCCTCTTCCCAATTCGCAAGGATCATGATATGCAATGCGTTCGGAAGATGCATCCGGTTTCAGGCGGCCTTCATCCAAAAGGGACTGTATGTATTCCGTATGGTGAAGAATTTGTATATTCAGGTGATATTCTTCCTTGAATGAGCGGTAGCAGATAGGGCAGGAGGTAACCAGCACCTCGGCACCGGATTCCCGGATGAGCGTTTCTATTTTTTCCCGCATCCGGTCTGCCTGTTCTGTATATCCTTGCTGACGCAGAGGACGTCCGCAGCAGAGGTTCTTTTCTTCGTCCAGGAAGAGGTAGTCTTCATGGGCGGCCTTGAAAATGGTGAGCATGGAAGGTATGATTCCTCCAGCCAAGTGTGACATGCATCCGGCAAAATAGACTACCCGATGACCGTTTTCCTGTTTTCCCTTCAGGTATTCGTAATAGTTCTTTCCACTCTGATTGTCTTTGAACTGCCCGCGTCGGATTTGCCGGACCAGAGTGGTTTTGATGCCTACCGGACAGACTTCTGTGCAGCGTTCGCACATCAGACAGTTGTCCGCTATTTTTTCAGACAGACTATTATGGCGAATGTCGCGTATAAAGTATACCGATTGGGTATCGTGGATATCGGCAGCCGTATTCAGGGGGCATACGTCCAGACAGATGCCGCAGCGGGAGCAGGCATTGATTTCAAATTCCGTATATCCGGTCTGCTGCTCTTCTTCGGTGACTCCCCATTTGCGGAGAAATACCAGCAGCATTTCGGCAAATATATGCATGTAGCGGGTGAACGGCAGACAGATGAAGAAGGTGCACAATACACTGGAGTACAGCCACCACAGGGGCAGTTGAAGCGTTTCGACAGGTAGAAAGGACAGGCAATCACCCAAAGTCTGGGTCAACCATCCTCCATTGTGACGGACGGCGGCGGTGACGCTTTCCGCCAGCAGACGGCAAGGAAATATGCACCATAGGGAGAGTATGCCTATGCGGTCGTACCAACTGTGACGGGTTGTTTTTTTCATACCCAGCAGTCGGCTGTAGAAACGCTTGCACAGTGCCAGCACAACGCCGGAGAGTACCCAGGCGAGCAACAGATCCATGACAAAAGTGAATACTTGAGGCATGAAATAATCGGTGCTTCCATTTTCGAAATAGCGGAAGAAGATGGCCATCCAGGGATCTTCCCAGAAAGTGTGGCTATAGCAAGAAGCTTCGGCTTTTCCTACAACAATCAGCATAAACCATCCCAAGGCAAAGCTGAGATGCATGTATCCCAATACGAAATTGCGTTTGAAAATGTTTCTGTGGAACAGGCACTCTCTGATGCATTCCCAAATGGCAGCAAAGGTTCTGAAAGAAATGATGTTCTTCAGGCATTGTTTTTTCTGGGCAGGACTCATCCGGTGCAGCCAAAGGCAGAATTTGGCTATCAGTATGGAGAACAGGATGATAGCCCCTATGCAGAACGGTAAAACAAAAGGATGGAAGGTGCTGTTCATGGCTTATTTTCTTTTGTTCTTTAATTCTTTCCTCATTTCCATAATCATGGCGCGGGTATTGACTCCACGCGGGCAAACCAGCGTGCATTTTCCACACAGCATGCATTGGTCCAGACTGTCTGTGATTTCAGCCTGCAATCCTCTGCGGAACAGGATGTTGTATCGAAGAATGTGAAAATCAATGTGGGAATTGGCCGAGCAGGTAGCCGAACAGCTTCCGCAGAACATGCAACGTCCGAAAGAAGGTACTTTCTGAAGTAGCTCTGAGCATGCATCATTCTGTATATCAATCTGAAATGTCCTTGTTTTTTGAAGAGAAAATCCAAAGTCTTTCATTCTGCAGCGTCAAGATAGTCCATAATTTCCAATGCGGCAGCATCGGCATCTTTCAGGGTTTGCGGTATCGGCATAGGGCGTTTGCAACTTCCTGCGACGAAGATGCCTTTGTGCCGGCATTTGTTGTCGTCTGTCTCGTGGTTTTCGGATTCGAAAAATCCATAGGCGTCGGACATCTGCAGTTCTTTGGAGAAACGTCGGGTAGAGGCCGATGCTTCCATGCCCACCATCAGAACCAGAAGGTCTGTTTCCAATTTGATGGGGCGGGACAGCAGGGTGTCTTCGGCTTTGACAAGCAGACGGCCCTCCCGTGTGGGAGCCGTTTCCGAAACTCTTCCCCGTATGAAGTTGACGTGATGTTTTTCCTGAGATTCGCGGTAGCGTTCTTCGTAATGCTGTCCGGTCATGCGTAAATCCATATAGAAGCAAAACTGTTTGACATCGGGAAGCAGTTCGTGAACCTCCATGGTCTGTTTGACAGCGCATATGCAGCAATTGACAGAGCAGTAATGGTTTCCGACTTTCTCATCGCGGGATCCGACGCATTGTATATAGGCAATGGTTTGGGGGATGCGTCCGTCTGCAGTTCGGATTTCTCCCTTTCCGATCATGGATTCCAATTCCACTGATGTGATGACATTGGGATATATCTTATAGCCGTATTCTTCTTTGCGAGTGGCATCGAAAGGATCAAATCCTGTGGCAAATAACAGACTGTGAGCAGTATAACTTTCTCCGTCTGCCAATGTTACCTTCCAATCTTTTCCTTCCGGGCTTATTCCTGTCACTTCCGCGGAAGTGCGGATTTCTATTCCTTTTTCCGGAATGCGTTGCAGCAGTGCGTTCTTTATTTCTTCTGCCTTTTGGAAATCAGGAAACAGACGGTCCCATTGGGATAATTTTCCGCCGGTTTGCGGTTCCTTTTCCAGAACCAGCACCTCGAATCCTTTCCGGGCAATGCGAGCTGCAGCTTCCAGACCAGCGGGGCCGCTGCCGATAATGACGGTATGTAAAATTCTGTTCATTGTGTCCTGTTTTTGTTTATATAGGGTACAAACTGCAAAAGTAAGCATTTTTTCAATGCCTTTTGATAAAAAAGGCACTATTTTGTCTCAATGGCCTCCACTGTGCGGATTTTTTTTGCCACAAACTGGGTCGGAAGAATCAGTGTAGCCATGCTGACTGCGAATATAAAGATATTGATTACCAACAGATGCTGCCAGCAAAAAGGCATGGGAACATATTCCATGTAGTAATTTTCAGGATTGAGCTTCAGTAAATGGGTCCATTCCTGCAAAAAACAGATTCCCACGGCAATGCAGTTTCCGAACAGCATGCCTTTGAGCAGAATGCTTCTGCATATGTACAGGAAAATATTCCGTATGTCCTTGTTGGAGCATCCCAGGGTTTTCAGAATACCGATGTTGGGTATTTGCTCCAATATGAGTGTCAGTTGAGTGGATATCAAAGAAATACATACTACGATAGTAATCAGCAACACCAGAATGAATACATTCTGGTCAAACAGGTCTATCCAGTCAAACATGTCGCGGTGCATGTCCTTTGTGGTCTGTGCCAGCAGGTAAAATGGAATTTCGTCATTGATTTCCTCACACTTGGCATCCATTGAACCGAAATCATCCAGCAGGATTTCTATTCCATCCGTTTCCGATTCGTTCCATTCATTGAGTTTGCGTATGTGACGTATGTCACAGAGGGCACAGCTGTTGTCATAAGTGGACAGTCCGGTATTATAGATGCCGCAGATGCGGAAACTGCGCTGCCGTACCGGTTCCTGTACAAAGTATACCCGAATGCGTTCGCCCGTATCCAGATGCAGACGCTCGGCCATGGCTTGGGAAATCAGAATATCATTGGAAGTATTGCTGTCGCAGTATGCAGGAAAACAGCCTTTTTTCAGGTGTTTTTCAAAAAAACTCCGGTCGTAGTCGGGACCGACTCCTTTAAATACAACTCCCTCTATTTCCTCTTCCGTCTGGATAACACCCGCTTTGCTGGCACAGCACTGAAGGTGGCGGATTCCGGGAATGCTGCGGATTTTTTCCAAATCCAGGGAGTCTGTAGAGAAGGCTTTCTTTTCGTAAGAGGTGTTATTCTCAAAGTACTGTATCTCAATGTGAGCCCCGAATCCGCTGACTTTTTCCTGTATTTCCTTCCGGAATCCCTGAGTGATGGAGAAGGCCCATATCAGCACGCACACACCCAGAGCCACACTGATTGCGGATATGCGTACGATAGGGCGGGAATACTGATTTCCGCTTTTTGGAAATAATTTTTGCGAGATAAACTTGCTGCTGTTCAACGAATTGTGCTATATTTGATCAAATCCGGTGTATTTGCGCAACACCTCCGGTATCCTGATGTCGTGTTCCGGAGTCTGACAGTTTTCCATAATGGCAGCCACTATTCTCGGCAGCGCCAAAGCACTTCCGTTCAGGGTGTGCAGCAATTGGGTTTTTCCGCTTTCGTTTTTGTAACGTAATTTCAGACGGTTGGCCTGGAAATTTTCAAAATTCGAAACAGAACTGACTTCCAGCCATTTATCTTGTCCTTTGGCATATACTTCAAAGTCAAAAGTCAGTGCGGAAGTAAAACTGATGTCTCCGCCGCAGAGACGGATCATTCGGAAAGGCAGTCCGAGTTTGTCCAACAGTCCGCCTACATGAACTTTCATTTCCTCCAGGACTTGATAGGAAGTTTCCGGTTCGACAATCTGTACGATTTCCACTTTGTCAAACTGATGCAGACGATTCAGTCCGCGGACATCTTTTCCGTAGGAACCGGCTTCCCTGCGGAAACAGGCAGAGTATGCACAGTGTTTGACGGGCAGTTCGCTTTGCTTGAGAAGGCAGTTTCTGTAGACATTGGTAATGGGAACTTCGGCAGTCGGAATCAGGTAGAGTCCGTCTTCATTGACAAAATACATCTGTCCTTCTTTGTCAGGAAGTTGTCCGGTTGCATATGCGGAATCGGCATTGACTACGTAAGGCACTTGAATTTCGGTGTAGCCGGCAGCGGTCGCTTCGTCCAAAAAGAAATTGATGAGGGCCCGCTGAAGTTTGGCTGCTTTTTCCCTATACAGGGGAAAGCCTGCACCGGTCAATTTGCATCCGGTTTCAAAATCGATGAGGTTCTTTTGATTGCACAAATCCCAGTGAGGAAGGTATTCGAATTCCTTTTCGAAATTGCCGTGACGGTATTCTTCCACGTTGTCTTCCGCTGTTTTTCCTACGGGAACAGAGGCGTGCGGCATATTGGGAAGCAGAACCAGGGTATTGTTGATTTTGTCGTCCCATTCGTTCAACTCCGCTTCCAGATTCTTGGCAGCCTCTTTCAGTTCGGCAGTCTGTTTTTTGGAAGCTTCTGCTTCTTCTTTTTTCCCTTCTTTGAACAGTATTCCTATGGTTTTGGCAATGCGGTTCTGCTCGGCATAGTTATCGTCCAGTTTCTTTTGGCATTCCCTTTTCTTTTTATCAAAATCAAGGATGTCATTTACTTGTTTCTCTGCTTCATAATGTTTGACACGCAGACGTTCGATTACCTTTTCAGGATTTTCTCTCAGAATATTTAACGGTATCATTTGTATGTACTATATAATATGATGTATTTTTGGCTTCTGTGGATTTTATTTTTTCTGCAGCCAGATGACCTGGCCTTTTTCCAGCAGGATATTTCTTTCCAATTGATTCAACTCCATGATGCTGCTCATTCGGCAGCCGTATCTTTGGCAGATGTCGCGCAGGCTTTCAACCGGTGTGGTGACCATGTGTTGCCGATAGCGGGAGGAGTATTTGGGCTTTCTTTCAATGTAGACCCATTCTCCTTCCACTGGCTCGTAGCGGTTGCTCGGTATGTCGTTGAAAAGTTTTATGGATGCCAGCGGTTGCTGTACGTCTATGGCGATATCCAGGTAGGTATCTCCCTTTTTTGCTATAACGAAATAAGTTCCATTATTTTCATACACTGTCCGTTGTGTGTAAGGATAGTCAACAGGCTCAGGCATAGAGCCCATGTAGTAGGTTTCACCGTAGGACTGATTCGGGACCGGTGCTGCCGGATGATGTTTCCCGAAAAGCGGGCTGTGTTTTGCTTTTCCTTTTTCTTTTTCCTCTTTTGATTTTCGGGCTTCGTTGTAGGTGTGTCCGCCGGATCCGGAGAAGGTGGGCTGGAAGTTCGCGCTTGCCTTTTTGGGAGCAGATTGCGTATCCGAAGGTTTAGGGGAAGCTGTACGGGACTGTGTGTTTGGACTCAATGTCAGTCCGGCCAGGTTGCCTTCTCCATACAGTGCCATCGTATCCAGGCGTCCTAAACGGTATTTCTCTATGAGTGTAATCAGCCGTTCCGGATATTTGGGGTTGGTGGCATATCCGCATTTTTTGAGACCTTCAGCCCAGCCTTTGTAGTCTGTCTGTTCCAAGGAGAAAAGGCTGGCATAGCGTTTGGCCTGCAGAAAATCGCAATGGTCCTTGAAGGATTCTTCTGCGGAGGCGTATTTGCGGAAACATTCGTTGGCTTGATCATCGTTTTTGTAGAAAGTCTCTCCTTTCCAAGTCGTATGGCATTTGATACCGAAATGGTTGTTGGCTTCCGTAGCCAGATTGCTCGTTCCGGCCGCAGATTCCAACAGGCCTTGAGCAATGGTGATGCTCGCCGGAATCTTGTATGTCCGCATCTGGTCTACGGCCAGTTGTCCATATCGTTCTATATATATATAAATGTCATTTTCGGTATACTGTCCCCAAACTTCGGAGGAGAGCATACACAATCCGAGGAGAATAGCCGGCAGAAAACGGGAAAAGGTGTGTTTGAATCTATCCATATCAGTCCTGATTTTTGATTTTGGCTTCGATCAGGCTGGTAGAACAGCCTGGACGAAGTGGAATGGAACATATTTGTCCACCATCGGCCCGTACAATGTCGGCACCGACGATGCGGTCTTCAGTATAATCTCCACCCTTGACCAGTACATCCGGATGGATCTGGCTGATCAGTCGGTAGGGGGTGTCTTCGTCAAAACAGATGACAGCGTCCACAAAATCCAAAGCGGCCAGCAGCATGCAACGCGAGTGTCCGTCAATAATGGGACGGTTTGGCCCTTTCAGACGGGTGACAGAGGCATCGCTGTTCAGTCCGATGATGAGGATGTCGCCCATATCTGCTGCTTCCGCCAGGTACTCTACATGGCCTCGGTGCAGTATGTCAAAGCATCCGTTGGTGAATACGATACGCTTTCCTTCGGATTTCCACTGGGACAAGGCCTGTTGCAACCGCCCCTTATCGTAAATTCTGTTCCTGATTTTCTCCAACCTGTTCATCGATGACGGTTTTTTCTATATCTGAAGTTTCTTCTTTACGGGTTTTGATAAAGGCTGTGCACATCAGGGTGACAAGTCCTCCGGCAATGTATACGAAAGTTTCGTTAGCCCACACTATCCAGCCGATGGCCAGTCCGGTTTCATAAGGAATTCCGTATAGTTGCAGCACTTGGGAGACCAGCAAAGGATAGGCACCCAAGCCTCCTTGGGCAATTACGAATCCGAAAGTGCCGACCACCACACTGGATAGAGTGGCTGCCCATATGGGGCTGCCGAGATGCAGCATTTCTGGAAAGGCAAAACTGCCTATCATGAACATGAAATACCAGCATATCCAGATGAGAATGGAATAGAGGACGAACAGTCCAGGTCTGTTCATTTGGGTAATGGAGGCCATGCCGTGCCAGAAACCGAGCAGTACATCCTTTATTTTCTGTACGGCCTTGGTCTTTCGGAGCATTCTTCCCAGCAAAACCAACATTCCGATGGAGGCTGCTGCAATAATCAGAATAATAATCCATTTTGAAAAACTGAATCCGGCAACTTTTTCTCCGAAGTGATCCAGACCGAAAAGAGGAACCAGTTTTTCCGCTTCTACTGCGACGGCCACGATAAAGAGGAGTCCCAGCAGGAGCAGGTCCACAATGCGTTCCGTAATGACGGTGCCCAGGCTCTTTTCAAAAGGCACTTTTTCATATCGTTGCAGGAAAGTACAGCGGAGCAGTTCTCCCAAGCGGGGAACAGCTACATTAGCCATATAGCACACCATGACGGAGTGGTAAGCATTGGTTTTGGATACCCTGTAGCCCATGGGGGATAGCAGGAGAATAGCTCTCAATCCGCGCAGATAAACGCTTAAAACACCGAGTGCCATGGCGATAACCAGGTATGTCCATCGGGTTCCGGTAAAAACTTTTCCCATATCGGCAGCAATGGTGTTTCTTTGTTCCGGCGTCAGGTCTTTTACGGACAACCAGATGAAAAACACGCCCAGTCCTACGAACAGGATTAATTTCAAAATACTTTGAATGTGTTTCTTCATATAGCGAACTTATGTTGCAAGCTTAAATCTGCAAAAATAATCAAAAAACACATCTCTTTATGCGAATTCGAAAAAAATCTGTGCGGCTTGTGAAAAAAAAATTCTCAGGATAGGCCGGACATATTCATTTTTGAATTACCTTTGCAGGTTTAAAAACCGTTCGAAAAAATAACATTCAAAAAAATAAAAAACAATTATGAAGTCATTAAAAATCATATGTTTGACGCTTGCTATGTCTTGCGCGTGCTCACTCATGGGCCAAACGTTGATACAACCTGTGCTGACCACTTTGGTGCCAAATAGCATCAGTACAGCATCTAATCCCGATCTTTATGAGGTCGGTGTAGCACAGACGGCGGAATTGTGGATTGACGCGGGTGATTTTGGAGATTCACTCGTTTCCATGGATTTCCAAATCAAAAAAGATGGACAACTTGTCTCTAACATTGCAGATTACGGTTATCTCCGTATTTCCGTACCTGCCATGGCAAGCGGTTCCTTCCGTGATACCACTTATGGTATAGCCACCGCCTCCGATTGCATTCCCGGTCCGAATTACGGATACGGAGCATATTCGTTCGACGGTCTCACACTCGGACTGCTGTCTGGAAAGAAACTGACGTTGACTTTCCAATGGAATACTCCCGGTGTGTATACCATTGAATGGAATCTGGTCCGACGTGTGTTAACCTCTTCATCCAACCGTATTCCGGTGAACGGTGGGGCTGTGTGCCGTAATACTTCGGCCGGAAATGTTCTGCTTTCCGATGTGATGACGATGAACGTGAAGCAACTGGAAATTCCTTCGGTGAAAACGTCCATCCGTAACGATATAGCCACCGCTGATCATCCCTATTTGGTGAAGGCCACGGCCATGGATACCAATGTGGTGGATCTGCAGATTGATCCCAAGGATTTTGCTGGAGTGCTGACCTCCCTTTCCTACGTCATTTGCAAGGATGGAACTCCCATTAGAGGAAGTCTCAGTGGCAGTGGACGGGTAGGAGTTCGAATTCCTTCTGTTCCCGGATCCTTCATCAAAGATACCGTATATGTCCTGACGGATGGCGAAGGCGTGATTCCTGGTTCTTCTTATGGCTATGGTAGCCATGCTAAGGATGGTATTACTTTGGGACTTTTGGCAGGTAGCGGTCTGGAAATTCAGGCCAATTGGTATGAGCCTGGTCTGTACACCATCTGCTGGTCTTTGGTCAGACGTGTTCTGGATAGCAATTCTATCGTGGTCAGAGCACTTGATGGCGCTTATTGCGATCTTACAAAGGAGGGTGATGTGATTTTAACCGACACATTGACCATGGAAGTCCTGTTGCCTGATTTTGAATTGGATTATTCTTCTCCGATGGCTGCCGGGATTACTCATGACAACAAATTGAGCCTGTACGGAAACAGTTACGTTATGCGTCCCGCTTCCTTAGGATACCAGATACAGTACGCTGCAGACAGCGTAAATTACATTGACATCACCGACAATATGGCCGATTATGGCAGTGTGTCAGTTTTTGGTCTGTCTTCCACCGGAGATACACTCTATTCCGGAGAATTAGGAGCTGCTCGTGTTATTCCTCCTACGGGTTCTCTCAACCTCGGATTGCTTGAAACTTTGGATATACATGCTCTTACCACATGGCTTAAACCAGGACGTTACATGTTGGTTTTCAATACCAATGCCTATGGTGCTTCCATGGATTACAAAAACAATATGCCTGAAGTATTGCGTCGGGATACCCTGCTGATAGACGTACTGGTTTACGATTTCCTGTCTATCTGTTCATGTGAGCTGCCGTATGAATATGCAGATGGTCTCTATATCCCTCTCAGCCTGATGTCTGATGCTCCGGCCGGTGTCAGTGTTTCTGATACCCTCGCTTACTCTGTGGAGTCTGTCAGTGGTGCGGACAGTATTGTGAATCTGATTGTGACCGTACATCCTACTTATGAGTTGATATATCCGATGGATACCGTTTGTGTCGGCAATTACAAGGACAAAGGTTTTGATACTACTTTTACCGATCCCGGTTTTTATCAGTTGATGTTCAAAGGCAAGAGTATGTATGATTGCGATAGTACGGTTAGGGTAGTTGTGTTCGTGGCTCCCAAATACTATACCCATGTCGACGATGATGTGTGCGCTGGCGAACGTTATAACAAAAACGGCATTGACAGTGTGTTCAACACGGCCGGTACCTATGTCATGTCTCAGAAACTGGTTTCCGTATACGGATGCGATAGTGTCATTGATTTGAGCCTGACCGTTTATCCCAAATATCCAGCCACTCGTTTGTATGCCTCTGTTTGCCGCGGCGAGCGTTATGTGGACAATGGATTCAATATCTATACCCGCGACAGTGTCCGTGGAGTGTACAATTATCAAATGCATATGCAGTCTGTAACCGGATGCGATAGTTTGATTTATTTGCAGTTGACGGTAAACGATACGGTGATGACGCAATTCAATGCATCCATCTGCTTGGGTGACCGCTATGCTGGAAACGGTTTCAACCTGCAGCCTTCTGCTGCCGGTGTTTACCATTTCTCCAATGTGCGCAAATCTGCTGCCGGCTGTGATAGTACAGCGGTGCTGACGCTGACCGTCAATCAGACCTATGCCAATGTTTTCTATGACGAAGTCTGTGCCGGCGAACGTTATCGCAAATTCGGATTCGATACACTGGTTTCTGTCAACAATACGCGCTTGGTGCGTCACGCATACACAACCACTCATTGCGACAGCTTGATCACGGTGATTTTGACTGTGCATCCTCAGGCATCGAGTACGCTGAACGATTATGTCTGCCGTTCCGAAGGACGTTATGTCAAGAATGGATTCAGTTTTGCTTTGGATGCTACTGCTTCTTCCATGGTGGAACGCATGGTGTACCACACCGCTTTCGGCTGTGACAGTATCGTGACACTTTATCTGACAATCAATGACGGTGCAGATACTTCCATTTTTGCCGAATTGTGCGAGGGTGAACGCTATGCTGCTTTCGGTCTGGATACGACCATCTACGATGCGGGTACTTACAAATTCTCTCGCAAATTGTTTGCGACCAACGGCTGCGACAGTTCCGTCTTCATCACTTTGGTGGTCAAACCGACCTATATCACCAACGAATATGTTACTCTGTGTGAAGGCGATTCTGTGGCTTACAATGGAGTTTCCTATGGTACTTCCGGCACCTATAAGATTGTTTATCCTGCCACAAATACCCGTTGCGACAGTGTGCTTTACCTGACCATCACGGTGTCCCCCATCGTACGCGATTCCTTCAATGTGAATCTGTGCCGCAGCTCGCAGCCTTCCTATATGTTCGGAAGCCGCATGCTTACGCAGGATGGTGTTTATTATGATACGACTG
Source organism: Bacteroidales bacterium (assembly GCA_045598025.1). GTDB lineage: Bacteria > Bacteroidota > Bacteroidia > Bacteroidales > WCHB1-69 > UBA1195. Next base: position 18,647 of record JAZLLH010000037.1, read on the forward strand.
CCCTCAATGGTTGCTATCGGATTGCGGTACTGAATCTGGTTTTCTCGGATACAGTTTCCCGTCCGTTGTCCATACAGGGTGAAACCAATATCTACACCGCTGGTAATTATACCTATTATGTGGATACGGTCCCGGGTGCTGATTCCTATCTGTGGGAAACCTCCGATGTAACCTGGACGATTAGCGCCAATATGGAAACCGCAGTCATCAGCATTCCGACTCCGGGTTCCGGTTTGATTATGTGCTCCAGTGTCAATGCCTGTGGAGTTTCTTCCAAACAGAGCCTGCAGGTGTTCTCAGCTGTGGATGTGGCAGAAGCTGATGCCAAGGAAGTATCTGTATCGGTCTTCCCGAATCCGACCCATTCTGATTTTACCTTGACGATGAAAGGTTTTGAAGGACGCGTCCAGGTCCGTATCATGGATGTTACCGGAAAGGTAATCTTTACGGATGATGTGGAAGCTTCCTCAATGAATGAATCCTATCGTTATTCTGTTGCCGATTATCCGAAAGGTGTGTACCTGGTCGGAGTGACGGGAGAAAAGACTTCCGCCGTCGAAAAACTGATTGTCCGATAGGGTAAGAATTTACCTGTGACATTAAAAAGGGTTGCCTTTGGTAACCCTTTTTTTTTGTTGCTTAAAAAAAAATGAATACCGTCATTTGGTGCCTAAATATTTAGTATATTTGCAGTCTTGAAATTTATTTGTATAGATTATGAGACGATTCTTGTTTTTTGTCTGCAGTTGTCTGTTTTTTACGCAGATAGGTTATGCCCAGGTGTCGGAAGTCGGTTTGTGTGTGGGTGGTTCCTTTTATTTGGGAGACCTGAATCCGTCGGGCTTGTTCGCAAAAATGCAGCCTGCCGGTGGCGTCATTTACCGCTATAATTTCAATCCCCGTTGGGCTTTCAAATCAACCGTGTTGTTCGGAAGTCTGGAAGCTAGTGATGCGGAAACAAATGGAAACGATCCTCGCGGATTGAGTTTCCGTTCTCCGATATCCGAAATTTCGGCTCAGATTGAATTGAATTTCATTCGACTGTATAATGAACCGGGAAAAAATTATTTCACTCCATACCTTTTTGCCGGTATTTCTGCTTTTTCTTTCAATCCTCAGGCCAAGTACAAGGATAAATGGTACGATCTTCAGCCGCTTGGAACAGAGGGTGAAGGTTTGGATGGTTATGACAGGGATCGTTATCATCTGACGGGAATCGCTCTTCCTTTCGGTCTGGGCTTCCGTTTCAATTTCCTGTATTATTATTCCATCGGTTTCGAATGGGGCATGCGTAAAACCTTTACGGACTACATTGACGATGTCAGTTCCACTTATGTGGATCACAACCGGCTGAATACGGAGCGTTCGGCCTTGGTGGAATACCTGGCGGATCCCTACGGAGCCGAAACCGGTGATTTCCATTTGGAGGGGACAGCTCGTGGCAATGCACAGACGAAGGACTGGTATTCTTTTGCCGTGCTGAATTTTACCTTCAAGTTCAATTATAATCAGGGATGCAGTTATATGTCCAGTGCTTCTTCTGTAAAAGGTAACCATAATAAGAGAAGATAAAAACGTTTACAGGTGGCCGCATCTTTGAAAGATACTATATTGCAGAAGCCCGTGCCGGAGCACATTGCCATCATTATGGACGGCAACCGTCGCTGGGCTGAGAATCATGGTGTCGACAGAGCTCAGGGACATGAAAAAGGCTACAAGGCTGTTCATGATATCGTGGATGCCTGCGATGCCGTTGGCGTCCGCTATCTCACGGTATATGCTTTTTCTACCGAAAACTGGTCCCGTTCAGCGGAAGAGGTCCGGACGTTGATGCAACTGTTCGTGGATGCATGCCGTTGGGAAATAGAGGAACTCCATGCACGCAATGTCAAGGTGAATTTCATCGGGGATTTCGACATGCTGGATGATAAATGTCGCGAAGAATTCCAAAAAACCATTGATATTACCCGCAACAACACAGGTATTACTTTTAATATTGCCATCAGTTACGGTTCCCGTTGGGAAATCACCCGGGCCGCGAGGTTGTTGGCAGAGCAGGTGGAGCAAAAGAAATTGAAGCCTTCCGACATCAATGAGGAAATGTTGGCACATTGTTTGCAAACTTCAGGAATGCCGGATCCCGATTTGTTGATTCGAACGAGCAACGAGTTGAGGATTAGTAATTTTTTGTTATGGCAAATTGCGTATGCCGAATTGTATTTTACCGAAGTGCTTTGGCCGGATTTTACGCCGGAGGAGCTGTACAAGGCCATAGATAGTTATCAGCATCGTCAGCGTCGCTTCGGAAAAAGGATTTGAAGATACATGAAGAAACAGGGAATCAGATATATCGTCTCTTTTTTGGCGTTTTTCCTTCTGACATGGAGGGTTTCCGCCCAGGTCGCTCTGGGAGGCGAAGGTCTTTCCTTGAACTATATCAGCCCAGAAGAGTATGAGATTGGAGGCATCACTTTCAGCGGTGCGAGTTGCGATCCCCGTAACCTGATGTTTTCCGTCGGTGACAGAATACGGATTCCCGGAGAAAAGATTTCCAAAACGATTGCGCGTTTGTCCAAAATGGACGTGTATAAGGACAATATCCGTATTTCAGCGACGAAGGTGGAAGGAAAGGTGATTTTCCTGGACGTGTATCTGGAAGAGATGCCCCGTCTGAAAGGATTTTCCTATAAAGGAGTGAAGCGAGGAGATATTGACGAATTCGAAAAGAAAATCAATCTTTCGCAGGGGAAGGTCGTCAATGAAAACCTGAAAAAAATCGTTAAAAACATCATCACGGACTACTATGCGGAAAAGGGTTTCAATAAAGTCAATGTCCAGGTGAATGAGAAAAAGGACAGCCTGTCTCCCAAAGTGGTAACCTTGGCCATAGAAGTAAAAAAAGGCAAAAAGGTGCGTATTGATGCTGTCAATTTTTACGGAAATGATCAGATAGAGTCCTACCGCTTGCGCAAGGTTATGAAGGAAACCAAGCAGCGCTCCTGCTTCAAGCCTTTCGATAAAGTAGATACGGCAGTGGTGGATTTTTTCCGTCATCATGAAAAGTATAAAGGAAAAAATCTGGCGGAATTGTTGGCCTTGTATGGGCAGGATAGAATAAATATCAGTTTCAAGCCTTCTAAATTTGTCGAGTCCAAATATGAACAGGACAAAGAATCGGTCGTCCGTAAGATGAACGAGTTCGGATACAGAGACGCTTACCTGATCAGAGACTCTGTTTATTACAATAAAAGAAACAACCTGGTGGTGGATATGTATCTGTACGAGGGAGATCGGTATTATTTCCGCAACATCTCCTGGGTCGGAAATACCAAGTACAGTGCGGATGTTCTGAATAAGGTGCTGAATATCCACAAAGGAGATGTTTACAACACCACGCTCCTGGAGACGAACCTGAGCATGAATCCGGAAGGCATGGATGTCAGTTCCCTGTATCTGGACGACGGTTATCTGTTCTTTTCGGCCATGCCGGTGGAAGTTTTGGTGGAGAATGATTCTATCGATGTGGAAATCAGAGTGATGGAACGCTCGATTGCCTATATCAATAAGGTTTCGGTCAGTGGCAATACCCGGACTTCCGATGAGGTTGTCTTGAGGGAATTGGCTACGATTCCCGGTGAAAAGTTCCGTCGTTCGGATGTGATTCGCTCTCAACGGCAACTGCTGCAACTCGGATATTTCAATCAGGAAAAAATGAACGTCATTCCGAAAACCAATGAAGCAGATGGAACCGTGGATTTGGAGTATGTGGTGGAAGAAACTTCTTCTGATCAGTTGGAGGTATCTCTGGGATGGGGAGGCAATCGGTTCATTGCCAGTCTGGGTCTGACCTTCAACAATTTTTCAACACGAAAAATGTTCAAGGGCGAGGAATGGAAACCGATTCCGAGCGGAGACGGACAGCGTTTGGCTTTCAAAATCTACGCAAATACCTACTACCAACAGTTTGGAGCCTCCTTTACAGAACCTTGGCTTGGCGGCCGCAAACCCAATGCCTTAACGGTAGCCGCTTCGTATTCAAGCTATAACAACGGAGCTGTCAGGTCCAGCAAGGATTACTATCATATCCGTATCTTTTCTACATCTGTCGGCTTGGGAAGACGACTGAAATGGCCGGACGACTATTTCTCCTTGTCCAACGCCATCGGCTATATGTATTACGATGTGTACAACTATGCCACTTTCCCTGTTTTCAGCAACGGATATTCCAACAGTTTTACGTATAATATGACTTTGACCCGAAACTCCACGGATGCATTGATGTATCCGCGCAACGGGTCTGAGTTTATGTTCTCTGCACAATTGACACCTCCGTATTCCCTTTTCGGACCGGAAAAGAATTATGCGGAGATGACAATGCAGGACCGGTTCAAATGGTTGGAGTATCACAAGTGGAAGATGAACGTATCTTATTATCTGAACATTGTGGATAATCTGGTCTTGATGGTCCGGGGCAAGTACGGTTTCCTGGGACAGTATAATTCCAAGTTGGGATATTCACCTTTCGAACGATTCTATTTGGGTGGTGGCGGTTTGTCCTCTTCTTTCATCATGGATGGTCGGGAAATCATCGGTATGCGCGGTTATTCGGACGAGTCCCTGACTCCTTTGGATGCCCATGGCGATGCAATTGGCGGTACCATCTATCAGAAGATGACCTTTGAATTGCGTTATCCCGTTTCTTTGAATCCGACAGCTACCATCTATCTGCTCACTTTCTTGGAAGCGGGTAACTGCTGGGCGGATCTCAAGTCCTATCGTCCGTTCACCATGTATCGTTCTGCCGGAGTGGGTGCACGCATTTATTTGTCTATGTTCGGATTGTTGGGTCTTGATTGGGGTTATGGATTTGATGATGTTCCGGGAAATGCCTCAGCCAACAAGAGTCAGTTCCATTTTTCGCTGAATAATTCTATAGATTAATCAAATAAGAACTTAAAATAGGAGGAAAGAACCATGAAAAAAATTTTTGCAACCATCTTGATTTGTTTCGGGATTACAACAGGTTTGTACGCACAGAAGTACGCCTACATTGATTCTGAGTATCTGTTGAGTAAAATGCCTGGTTATGTGGAAGCCCAGGCTGAATTGGAAAAATTGTCCGTAGATTGGCAGAACGAAATCGAAGCCATGTTCAAAAAAGTGGACCAGATGTACAAAAAATACCAGCAGGATGCTGCTCTTCTGCCGGAAGAAACCAAGCAGAAACGTCAGAATGAAATCATTGCAGCCGAACAGGAAGCAAAGGAACTTCAGAAAAAGCGTTTTGCTACTGACGGAGATCTTTACAAAAAGAGAGACGAACTGATTTCCCCCATACAGGACAAATTGTTTACGGCCATAGAAGAATATGCCCGTGAAAAAATGTATGCCTTCGTTTTTGATAAAGCCGGAGACATGACCATTGTCTATGCTGATAGCAGGTATGATATCAACGATGCTATTCTGGAACGTTTGGGAGTGAGTACTACCAAATAAATGCAGGCGAACTCAGCTGTTCAGAAGTTTCTGTATGGCTAGTCATAAAAAAAGGGGGCATTCCTGCCCCCTTTTTTGTCGGTACGGTCTCAGACTGTCATGTAGTTGTGCATGTCCAGATGGAGAATCCGTTCGAATTCCTCTTCGTGTGCAGGGTCCGTGCGGATAAATGCCGTGGCGGCCACACCCACGGCAGGGTCGGAAACTTTCCGGATTTCCAGCACATCGGAAAAGTCCCTGCGGAATCGGCTTTCATCGAATTGTGCCTGTGCGGGAGCATCGGTCGGACGTTCCAATACCAGAAAACTGTAGGTGTCTTTTTCTTTTCCTTTCCACATGTCCTCTTTTTCAATATGGATGTTGTCCAAATAAGCGGCGACCGGATGCAGACCGCTGATGTGGGTCTGCAGCTCGTTGAGACAGAATCCGGCAAAGCGCAGGGGGTTGATCTCGATGGGGACCGCTCTTTTTTCATCGTAGCGGAATTCAATATGGATGGGGAAGTCGTGCAGTTGCAGCACTTTGTTGATCTCTGTCAGGAAATGGGTGAAATTTTCTCCGTATTGGTCGTATAACTTGCGGCTGCTGCAGTAAAGACGGTCGCTGGTATCCGATTCGGAAGCGAAGCGGTGGTGGAAAATGTTCAGTATAACGGGCATTTTTTCTTTGTCAAAATACGCATCTACAGCATATTCCTCTCCTTTGATGTAGGATTCTGCCAGAAAACGCTGCGTTCCAACCACAAATTCGGGAAAGGAGCGGCTGACTTGTCCGAAATGTTCGGCAATATCGTCTGTGGCCTGTTTCCATTCCTCTTTATTCCGGATGACGTATACTCCGGCGCTCAAAAAACCGACTGAAGGTTTCAGAACGATGGGGAAGGGAAAATCCTCTGTATGCGTATGCGGCAGTTCTTCTATGGGAATTTCCCGGAAGAAGAAATCCGGGTACATTTTGCTGCAGAGGTGCCGGAAAGCGGTTTTGTCTTTCAGGAGGCGGATATGTTCTATCAGTTCCGGGTCCGGAATGTTTTCCGCTATCCATCCCAAGGCATTTTCCGACATGGAATAAATCCTGCCCGTTTTCCGGTATGCAGCTACAAAGGACCGGTCATCGCAAAGATTTAATTTTTTCCCCTGTCCGTACATTTGTTCCGACATCGGATTGCGCAGCACGGGATAATTTTTCTCCATGGCGCATTGTGTCAGTTTGTCTGACACATAAGGTTTTTCCAGTATAATCATGATGTTCTGTATAAAAAAACTCTCGGAGTTTTTCCGAGAGTTTTGTGATACCTGTCGGGATAGCAAGATTCGAACTTGCGACCTCCTGCTCCCAAAGCAGGCGCGATAACCGGCCTACGCTATATCCCGCTTCCTTTTGGCGGAGAGAGGGGGATTCGAACCCCCGGTACCCTAATCAGATACGACAGTTTAGCAAACTGTTGGTTTCAGCCACTCACCCATCTCTCCAGCGTTTGGCTTCGTTGTAAACACAGATGCAAAAGTACAACAAAATGCGATACGATAGACCGATTTTCCAAAAAAAAATTATTCGGATTCCAGCCGTATGCCTTTCCCATAGATACTGCGGAACCGAATGCCCGTATTTTCTGGAAAATATTTTCGTAAATTATTGATGTATACGTTGATGGAGTTGTCTCTCTGCTGAGGAGAGTCCGGCCACAGCCGATGTGCAATGGCATCTTTAGAAACGGTTTCCGGTCGTTTTGCATAAAGCAGCAACAGCAGTTCCATCTCTTTCCGGGGTATGCTGATCTCTTCGTTTTTGCATCGTATCCGATTCTGTTGGGGAAGGATTTCGTATTTTCCCAGAGGGAGAGAGGTGTATTCCCGGGGATTTTTCCGTTCTCGCAGCAATTGTCCGATTCCGGATAAATCAAACGGAGGGCTCAGCCGGTGGTACCGGTCGAAAATGGGGAGCAGCGCCTGATTCTCTCCGATATACAATACCAGAAGTCCCGGATTCTGTTTCAGCAACCGGTCCAGTATGCTGTCCTGCAAAGCAGCGTCTGTGATGAGCAACAGGTAGTCGTCCATCCCCAAAGCCGTATGCACTTCTTCCAGGGATTTGCATCGGATGACTTCGTATGCCTGTTCGCGCAGATAGTGCCGGATGTTCCGTTCCAAAACCGGGGCGGAGCACCATAAAATGACGTTGCCGCTTGAACTCATGTCAGTATCCCAGTGTTTTGAGCATGGACTTGAAACTTTGTTCCTTGCTGAAGAGTTTGGTGACGATTTCCCCTTCGGTGTCGTCCGGGCCATTGTATTCCCTGTCGATGATGACGTGTTTGGGTGCAGGATTCAGACAATGCTGTATGCCGCCGTAACCGCCGATGGCTTCCTGATAGGCACCGGTATGGAACATGCCAATGTATTGGGGCGTTTCGGGGTCATACTTGGGAAGAAAAACTGCGTTCAGATTGGCTTCTGCGTTGTAGAAATCCATGCTGTCGCAAGTCAGTCCGCCCAAGAACACTCTTTCATATTCCTTTTTCCAATTGTTGACGGCCAGCAGGATGAATTGCTGTTTGATGGCCCAGGTATCCGGAAGTGTGGTCATGAAGGAACTGTCAATCATATTCCAAAGTTCTCTGTCGTTCTGTTGTTTTTGATTCAGAATGGAAAAAAGAACGGCCCCGGATTCTCCTACGGTATAGGAACCGAATTCGGTAAAGATGTCCGGTTCTTTGACTCCGTTCCGATTGCAGATGGTCTTGATTTGGGCGACAATCTCTTCGGCCATGTATTCGTAATCGTATTCAAAGGACAGTCGGTTCTTGATGGGAAAACCGCCTCCGATATTCAGAGAGTCCAGTTCGGGAGCTATTTTCTTGAGTTCGCAGTACACGCTGACGCATTTCATCAGTTCGTTCCAATAGTAGGCGGTATCCTGTATTCCGGTATTGATGAAAAAGTGCAGCATTTTCAGTTCAAACTTCGGATTGTTTTTGATTTTTTCCATGTAAAACGGAATGATTTCATTGTAGCGGATGCCTAAACGCGAAGTGTAGAATTCGAATTTGGGTTCCTCTTCCGATGCAATGCGTATGCCCAGTTTGCAGTGGTCCTGCATGCGTTCGTTCAGCTGATCGAACTCGGTTTTGTTGTCCAGAACGGGTATGGTGTTGACAAATCCGTTGTGGATGGCATTGGCGATGTTTTCTATGTAGGGGATTTTCTTGAATCCATTGCAGATGATGAAGTTGTCTTTCTGCAGCAGGCCCTGTTCTTCCAAAGCTTCCACGATGTTGAAGTCGAAAGCGGAAGAGGTTTCAATGTGGACGTCGTTTTTGAGCACTTCTTCCATGATGAACTGGAAATGTGAGCTCTTTGTGCAGTAGCAATAGTGGTATTCCCCTTCATAATCGGTTTTGGCTATGGCTACATTGAACCAGCGTTTGGCCCGCTGTATGTTTTGGGATATTTTTGGCAGATATGTGATTTTCAGCGGAGTACCATATTGTTTGATGATTTCCATCAAATCAATGCCGTTGAAGAAAAGTTCCTCTTCTTCCACCTGAAATTCTTCCTGAGGGAATTCGTACGTTTGTTCAATCAAATCAATATACCTGTTTTTCATTGTATTTTCAGTTTTAAAAAAAATCCGGTGACGAAGTGCAAAGGTAAATAAAAATGAAGTATCTTTTTCAATGAAAACGCTTGAAGTATTAAAAAAAAATAAAAGCAGGCAAGACGGATTGCTTTTATTTGGTGCATCCGGGTGAATCAGATTGTGTTTACTGCCGTAAAAGAACGTTCCCGCTTTCGTTATGTCATAAAATAAAAGAGAGGGTGTCTTGAAGACAGACAAGACACCCTCTCTTTCCTACAGGCGCAAAAGCCCCGTAATATTTACTGAATCGGTGTTTTCCAGAGACCGTGCAGGTTGCAGTATTCGTAAACGGCAACGGGTTTGTCGTGTTTGCAGCAGAAAGTGACCGAAGGTTTGTCGGAAGGGGAAAGGTAGGCAATCTGTCCGCCTTTTTCTGTTTCCAGGTAAACGAACAGTATGTAGTGGTTCTGCATCATGGGGTGTTCGACGCTGCCGATGGTGACGTGAAGGGAGTAGTCATCGGGTTTGTCGGTAACGGGCAGGTGTTTTTCCTGTCCATCGTCCTTGCTTTGGGGCTGAAGTTCTTCCATGTCTTCTCCACAGCATTGTACGGGTACTCCTGAATCGTGCGTCTTGAGGATGACGTTGCCACAGTGTCTGCAGCGGTAAAATACAGTTTTCATAGTTGTAAGGTTTTTGGTTAAACATGATGGATTTCTTTTTGAATCCTATGCAAAGGTAATGCTTTTTATAATATAGATATTATCTGTAATATTACGTCATATTATAGATGGTATCAATAAAAGAATAGTGTGAGATTTGGGGTAAATCGTCATGAAATGCAGCAGGATATGAATATATTCATATGTTATATTGATTTTTTCGATTAAAAAAAAGTGTTTTCGTGAAAATTTCATATGAAAAAAAGCTAATTTTGCAATATGAAAAGGAGGTGATATGACATTGCAGCAATTGGAATACATTTTGGCACTGAACAAGTGCCGGCATTTTGTCCGGGCAGCGGAATCCTGTAGAGTGACCCAGTCAACGCTCAGTTTTATGATCCGCAAGCTGGAAGAAGAACTGGATGTGGTGATTTTTGACCGGAATGCGCATCCTATACGTCCCACCATGGCCGGGGAGGAAGTACTGCGGCAGGCACAGCTTATTGTATATAATGCCAAACAGTTGAAAGAACTGTCCTTGAGTGAGCACAAAAAAGCTTCAGGAGATTTGTCCATCGGCATCACTCCGACGGTGGCACCCTATATTGTGCCTAAACTTTTCAGCTACCTTCGGCAGTATCATCCGGACATCCGCCTGCATCCCATTGAATTGCACCGTAACGGTACCGTGCAAAGGTTGCTGCATGCTGAAATAGATGTCGCGATAATGTCCATGCCGGAAAAAAATTCAAATCTTTTGGAAATTCCGTTGTATAAAGAAAATTTTGTAGCCTATGTAGCTCCGACGGATCCGCTGTTCAAGGAAAAAGAAATCTGTTACCGCACCTTGCCGCGGGAGCGTTTCTGGTCTTTGAAAGACGAAATCTGTTTTCACCACCAGGTGGATATGGAGTGTGACTATGAGAATGAGTCGGTTGAAACTTCCGTTTCGGATTACGAATCGGGAAGTCTGGTCACACTGATGCATATTGTGGACGAAAACGGCGGTTTTACCACTATTCCCCAATTGCATATTCCTCTTCTGGCCAGGTATAGACGGGAACGTATCCGTCCGCTTGTGAATCCGGTGCCCAGTCGCTGTGTATCCCTTTTCGTGCGCAAGGATTACGTGAGGGAAACCTTGTTGAATGTGTTGGCCGATGCCGTGAAAACCATAGTCCCGGTTGCCATGCTGGACGAGCGCTTGATGAAGTATCCTATTCGCCTGTGAAGGCTTATTTCTGCCATGCGTTTTTCCTGTTTTTTACTTGAAAAAAGAGGTGCATAAAACAGAAAAGAGGGTGTCCCGCAAGTGATGGAGACACCCTCTTTGAATGACAGGTGGCGTTGCGATTAGTACATGCCGCCCATTCCTCCGGGCATTCCGCCTCCCATGGCAGGAGCGGCCGGGGTTTCTTCCTTGATTTCGGCAAGGACGCATTCGGTTGTCAGCAGCATGCCAGCAATGGAACCGGCATTTTCAATAGCCACGCGGGTGACCTTGGCAGGGTCAATGACACCGGCCAGCATGAGGTCTTCGTATTTTTCCGTGCGGGCGTTGAAACCGAAGTTGTCTTTTCCGCTTTTTACTTTGTTGACTACGATGGAACCTTCCAGGCCGGCATTGGCTACAATCTGACGCAAGGGTTCTTCCAGCGCTCTGCGGACGATTTCAATACCGAATTTTTCATCGTCGTTGTCGCCTTTCAGGTTTTCCAAAGCCTTGATAGCGCGGATGTAGGCTACACCACCGCCAGGGAGTATGCCCTCTTCAACGGCGGCACGGGTGGCGTGCAGAGCGTCGTCGTAGCGGTCTTTTTTCTCCTTCATTTCCACTTCGGAAGCGGCACCGACATAAATGACGGCCACGCCACCGGCCAGCTTGGCCAGACGTTCCTGCAGTTTTTCGCGGTCGTAATCGGAAGTGGTTTTCTCGATTTGGGTTTTGATCTGGTTGACGCGGGCTGCGATGATGTCTTTTTCGCCTTTACCGCCCACTATGGTCGTATTTTCCTTGTCTACGCTGATTTTTTCAGCCTGTCCCAGCATGTTGATGTCGGCATCTTCCAGTTTGAAACCTTTTTCTTCGGAAATTACGGTACCTCCCGTCAGGATGGCGATGTCTTCCAGCATTTCCTTTCTTCTGTCACCGAATCCCGGAGCCTTGACGGCCACGATTTTCAGAGAGCCTCTCAAGCGGTTGACTACCAATGTAGCCAGGGCTTCGCTTTCCACATCTTCGGCAATTACCAGCAGTGCGCGACCCGTTTGTATGACTTTTTCCAATACAGGGAGGAAATCCTTCATGTTGCTGATTTTTTTATCATAAATCAGAATGAACGGATTTTCGTATACGGTTTCCATTTTGTCGGTATCCGTAACGAAGTAGGAGGAAATGTAGCCTCTGTCGAACTGCATGCCTTCTACCACTTTGACTTCCGTCGTGGTACCTTTGGCTTCTTCGATGGTGATGACACCTTCTTTCTTCACCTTCTTCATGGCTTCGGCAATCGTGGAACCGACGGCCTGGTCGTTGTTGGCGGAGATGGTGGCTACCTGTTCTATTTTTTCGTTGTTGTCACCGATGGTCTGGGAACGTTTTTTCAAGTCTGCCACAACGGTGGAGACGGCTTTGTCGATACCGCGTTTCAGATCCATGGGATTGGCACCGGCGGTGACGTATTTCAGTCCGTGATTGAAAATGATTTGGGCCAGAACGGTTGCCGTAGTCGTACCGTCACCGGCTTGGTCGTTGGTCTTGGAAGCGACTTCCTTCACCATCTGAGCACCCATGTTTTCAATGGCTTCTTTCAGTTCGATTTCTTTGGCGACGGTTACTCCGTCCTTGGTGATTTGCGGAGCACCGAACTTTTTGTCGATGATGACGTTACGGCCTTTCGGTCCGAGAGTTACCTTCACTGCGTTTGCCAAGGCATCCACGCCTTTTTTCAAACCTTCTCTTGCATCCCAGTTATATAAGATTTCTTTTGCCATATTCTTTTGATTTTTTGGTTAAACAAAGCATTTCCGCTTAGATGATGGCGAAAATGTCGGATTCTTTCATGATCAGGTAATGTTCCCCATCGATGTTGATTTCCGTGCCGGCGTATTTGCCGTACAATACGGAATCACCGACTTTGACGGTCATGGGTTCGTCTTTCTTTCCGTTGCCTACGGCCACGACGGTGCCTTTTTGCGGTTTTTCCTTGGCTGTATCGGGGATGATGATACCGCCGACGGTTTTTTCTTCAGCCTGTGCGGGTTCTACCAACACTCTGTCTGCTAATGGTTTTACATTTACTTTTTTCATATTGTTGATGTTTTTATGGTTTTGACTAAATTAAAAAACAGCATTGGATTAGCGAAATCTGTGCCATGGCGCAAAACGGATAATTTGGCAGATTGAATCCGTCAAGGAAAGGGTGGAGTCTGGAAAAAATCTGCCAATTTGTCAGCGACTAGCGTAGCTTATACCGGACATGTGCAGGTGGAGTTGTGTATTGATGATTTCCCCGTCGGAAATGTGCAGGGTTTCGCTCACTCCTTCGTATACCACATCCTCCCTGTTCAATTTGGCTTTGATGATCCAATCACCGTCAGCTACGTGTTTGAATTCGAAATGCCCGTATTTGTCAGAGGTGACGACATCCTTGTTTTGCTGTTTCCCGTTGGAAAGCTGGTGTATGCTGTATACCAAGGTGCTGGCCGCCGGATAGTCGCAGCCGTCATAGTAGTCTGTATAGGTTACTTTGCCATTAATTCCACCGTCCGGTTTGCAGGCGGTTATCGACAGCAGGCAAAAAATCAGCAGACAGAACAATCGTGTTTTCATGTTTGTTTATTTGTTTTCCGGTTGATGGGTCAAGGGGGTGGAGGCGGGTTTGTCCGCTCTCGAACCGAAAACTTCGTCTGTCAGTCGGACGAATTCCTGATAGGCCTCCGTGTCGGCCAGGTCGGAAAGACAATCGACCAATTGACGGTATCTCCATGCGTGGTCGGATTTGCCGTTGGGGGCATGGAAGCGTTCCCAGAGTCTGTCGCCCATCTGTCGGTAATCGCTGGCGATGGCGCGCATATTGGATAGTTTGTCGCCTATGGCAACTACTTTTACATCATACTCCGCCTTGGCCAGTCGTTCAATACCTGCCTGTTTGCGTTTCCGCCACGTGTTTGCTTCGCCCTTCGTTTCGTTGCGGGAATCGGTTTCAGCCTCTACCAGAGAGGCAATGCGGGAGCCGAAGGTCTCTTCCAGCTGTGCCAGCGTAACGTCGGTGTCTTCCACTGTGTCGTGGAGGACGGCGGCAGCCAGTAATTCCGGGTCATTGGTGATGCTGGCTACGATGCTGACGGCTTCCATCGGATGCACGATGTAGGGAAAACCTTTGCCTCTTCTTTCTGTTCCGGCGTGAGCGCGGACAGCGAAAAGGATGGCTTTGTCAAGAAGGCTGGTGTCAAGAGGTCCGTTAGTCATAGTGTTTTTTTACAGATTTTGAGAACGGAAGTAAAACGCGGATTTCTGACATATATTGTTTGGATTTTCCGGAATCGGCAGACTGAACAAGCCGTTTGCAAAAAAATATCTTCGACAGGGAGAATTGGCATCATTTTATATATAATAATATCGTAATTTTGCAAAATCAGTTTTTGGACAAAACGCTTCCATAAGGTGCACTGTCTTGTCCGAAAATCAAAAGGCAGTTAAATTCAGAATTCATCAAAAATGCTGATATGGATTACGTCAGGAAAACATGCATGTGCATAGCCTTTGCGCTTTCCTTAGGGACAGCCTTCGGCCAGAAAATGCAGCCCACGGATTGGGCTCGGGAATGGAAGAACATCGATGAACTGATCAGCAAGCAGTCCTTCAAGACCGCTTATTCCCAAACACAGACACTGTTGGGTGTGGCCCGCAAACATCACGATTCACGCAATCTGCTGATTGCTGCCTACAAGAGAGAGCAGATTGCTTCCGCTTTCATGGAAGACGCTTCCGATTCAGCGCTGTCCCTCTATCAGTCGATACTGCCGGAACTGCAGGCAACCGACCGGGCTCTCTGCCACGGACTGTTGGCTGTGTTCTACGACCGTTATCTGATAATGCACAGATGGCAGATTGCTCAGAATGAAGAAACGGACGAGGCGGATGCCGATTACAAACTATGGTCGGAAAATCGTTTCCGGAAAGTCATGGCAGACCATTTTGCAGCGGCTCTGTCCGATCCGCGTACGCTGCAGCACAGCGATGTCCACGATGTGGAACTTCTTTGCAGCAAAGGTTCGGATGCGGAATACATGGTCAGTCCTACTGTTTACGATCTGTTGATGCAGACGGCTGCCAGCTGCAGTGATAATCCGGATGAAAAGCTCCGCATTTACGAACAGTTGCTTGATTTTCATAGTGGAGAAAACAACGGTCTTGTTACCATCAGTCTTGAACTGCAGCGTCTGAAAGTATTGGAAGGCATGCCCGGAAAATCGGTCTCACTCGAAAACTATCAGCAGCTCATCCACCGTTATCGCCACACACATTGCGAGTGGGTGACGCTCCTCTATGAGCATGCAGCATCATTCTGCCGGATGCAGCGGGACCTTGTTCGGGCCAAAGCCTATTGCGACACGGCCGTGTCCCTTTTCCCCGAAAGTGAGGGGGGAAAGAACTGTCTGAACATGCGGAACGCCATTGTAGCGCCCCATGTGGAAGTGCGGATGAATGGGAATGAAGTACCGGATCGCGATTTGCTGGTCGTGCTCTCTTGCCGCAATGTCGATACGGCGTATTACCGCATAGTGAAACAAGTGGAGAGTATCAAGGGAAACACTATGGAAGAACAGCTTGATTTCCTGCTCAAACAGCCGGTTGTTCAGTCGGGATTTCAGGTTCTGCCTTCCCGCAGCGATTATCTGGATCAGGAGGTCTATGCCTATTTGCCGCCTCTGCCGTCCGGAAGGTATTGCCTCTTGGTTTCTTCCTCTCGCAATTTTAAAACCGACGGTTTGGTATACAGTGATTTTATCTGTTGTGATGCTGTGCTTATCTCCGCTGCTCCTGCCTTCGGATTCAATGAAGGATACCTCATTTCCCGTACGACAGGACGTCCCATTGTCGGTCATACCCTCAAGGCATTCAGTTACGAAAAAGGCAAAAAAGTGTTTTGTGCCGGTCCGGTAAAGACGGATTCCAACGGATTTTACCGTTTTGAAAATCTGAAGAGAAGCAGTGCAATGACAGAAGTGGTTTATCAAGGAGTGACCCTTCCCTGGCAGTACATTTTCAATTCTTCTCAGAGAAATGCGAAAAAAAATACGGATCTGCGTGCTTTTACCGATCGTCCGGTCTATAAGCCGGGAGATACCGTTTTCTTTTCCGTCCTCTGTTTTTATGAAGGGGAAAAAGTGGCATCCGGAACTCGGGTGAAAGTTGTGCTCCAGGATCCCAACTACCGTGCATTGGATACTCTACAGCTGATATCCGATGAAATGGGACTCTGTCAGGGTCGTTTTCATATTCCCGAAAACGGCTTGCCGGGAAACTATGAGTTGCGAATGGAAACCACCCAGAACGGCTACAGTAGACAGATGATAAGAGTGGAAGCCTACAAAAAGCCTCAATTTCTGATCAGCCTCAAGGAGGAATCCGTAACGTACCGCTTCGGTGAGCCTGCGTATGTGGAAGGCCAGGCAGTTTCTTACAGCGAAGTGCCTGTCCAAGGGGCCAAGGTTGTCTACCGGGTGGAACGTCGCATTCCGCTTTTCCCATGGTACAGAATGAACGTTTCCTATGCCCGGTCGGAGGTAGTGGCTTCGGGTGAACTGACGACCGATGCCCAGGGATTGTTCCGCATCGGTTTTATCCCTCTGCCTGATTCGACGTATCAGGGATTGCGCCATCCGCTGTACGCATTTCACATTTTTGCCGATGTTACCGACATCAATGGTGAGACCCATGCGATGACTCATACTCTTTATGTGGGGCAGGGAAACCATATCGGCATAGTGGCGGACGATGAGAACTCGGAATTTGAGCATTTTTCCTTTGCTTACTATAACTATCAGAACGAACGGATGGAGACGCAGGCAAATGTGTCCGTAGAAAAACTGCGCATTCCCGAAGCAGGTTTGTCTCACCCGATATCGGACAGCATGGCCGTCCACTCGCTGACTCGCGAAGAATTCCGTCAGCGTTTTCCGCTGATAGCCTACAATCCGGCCGAACTTTCTGCTGCGAACTGGGCCGTTGAACGGACGGTATTTTCCGCTTCCGTCCGTACTTCTCTGAAGGAAGACAGCCAACTGCAGCTGCCTCGTTTGGAATCGGGAATCTACCGTTTGAAAGTGTCGGCGGTTGATTCGTTGACAGGGGACACCATCGAAAGCAAGCGCATTGTTACTCTGGTTCGTCCGCAGGATCAGAAGGTACCGAGCCCCGGACTGTTGTGGAGCAGCGTATCTTCCATGAGTTGCGAGCCTGGGGATACACTCGTCCTTCGTGTGGGCACCCGCTATCGCGATGTGACAGCCTACTGTGTAATCAGCTATGATCAGCAGGTGTACGGGCGTTATTGCATATCTCTTTCCCAAGAGACGAAAACGCTCCGCATACCGGTGAAAGAGGAACTCTTGGGCGGTTTCCATGTTGAAATTTTTTCCGTAAAGGAAAATGTGGATTGTAGGAAAACCTATAATATAACTGTACCCTACGTACACAAACAACTCCGTATCCGCATGGAAAGTTTCCGGGATCACCTGCAGCCGGGAGAAACAGAAAACTGGCGCATCGCAATTGAAGCACCCCGAAAAGAGGAAGCCGTGAAAGCAGCGCTGCAGTTGACGATG
This sequence comes from Bacteroidales bacterium, assembly GCA_045598025.1. Classification (GTDB taxonomy): domain Bacteria; phylum Bacteroidota; class Bacteroidia; order Bacteroidales; family WCHB1-69; genus UBA1195. Next base: position 36,220 of record JAZLLH010000037.1, read on the forward strand.
TACGATGCTGCTCTTGACAGTTATGCTCTCCTTGATTGGTCTTTCTCTCCCTGGAAGCAGCATGCGTCTCTCGGTGTTTTTTCTTCCACCACGAGCCTTTCCTACAGCCGAAACTGGTTGTTCAGCAGACCGGTCGTTTTTTCCTATCAGGGAACGCATCCGACGGAATGGACTCTCGGCAGTGCCATTTTCAGCCAGGTCAACCGGTTCATGAAATCGTATGCAATGTGTGAGGAAGCGTACGAATGTGATGGAATAGTCAGTACGTCCGCTTACGCGTCCAAACAGGCGAACGGGGCGGTCATGGAAGTGGCTGCAGGAGTATTTACCGATGCAGAATCCGCGCATGGATTTAAATTTGACGAAGCAGAAAAAGCAGAAGCAGAAGAAGAGTTTGCAGAAAACAATCGGGAGGAGATGCTGCGCAAGAATCTCAACACCTTGGCCTTTTTCCGTCCGAATCTTCGTACGGAATCTGACGGGTCGGTGGAGGTTTCGTTCACGGTGCCCGAAGCCCTTACCCGCTGGACCATCCTCGGTATGGCGCATACGGAAGATTTGAACGTGGGACATTTCCAAGGCAGTTTGATTACCCAGAAAAGCCTTATGGTTCAGCCGTATATGCCGCGATTCGTCCGGGAAGGCGATTCGTTGCAGTTGCAGTACAAGATTTCCAACGTCACCGATGCGGACGAAACCGTCAAGGTATCGCTCCGTCTCAACGATGCGTTGGCAGATACGGTTTTCCTGAATCAGGAACAAGACATGGCCGTTCCTGCCAAAAGCTCTGTCTCTGTTTCATTTCCCGTTTTGCTGCCGTCCAAGGCAGCGCCCCGGCTGCTTATCTACCAGGTCGTGGCCCGGGGAAGCCTTTCGAGTGACGGAGAACAAGGAGCCCTTCCTGTACTCACTCAACGGCAGTTGGTTACGGTCAGCCGTTCCCTGTATCTCAAGGGTGCCGGGAAAAAACAATACGATCTGTCATCACTCACGCAGACTTCCGAAGCCTCGGCATCCCACTCACCCCAACTGCTCAAGGTGGAGTTTGTATCTCATCCTCTCTGGTTTGCCGTGCAGGCCTTGCCTTATGTTCAGGAAAAGGAAAATCCTTCACACATCTATCTGTTCAACGCCGTATACACCCAATCCTTATCGTCTTTCATCCTGGAGAGAAATCCCTCCATTTCTGCTGTGTTCCGTCAATGGGAAAAGGATACGGAGAATGCTCCCGTTTCCCCTTTGGAAAAAAATACGGAGATAAAACAGTTGCTGTCGGAGGAATCTCCCTGGCTATGCGAAAGCGAGCAGGAGACGGAACGCATCAAGCGCATAATCCGTTATTTTGATACGGAAAGTCTGCAACGGTCAGTAGCGGAAAGCGAAAAACGCCTCTTTGTCGGACAGCGTGCCGATGGCTCCTGGAGTTGGATGCCCGGTGACCGCGTCGGCAATCTCCACATTACGCAGTATATCCTTAAAGGCTACGGACACATGCGTCTTCTTCTCGGAAAACAGGGAAATGAAAAGGCCTTGGGAAAGGCCGTCGCCTATGTGGATGCGGAACAGAACAAAATTTACCGTCAAATCAAAAAAAGCCGTCTTAGTGAGCCCGTCAACCTGGAATACCTTTACATGCGCAGTTTTTATCCGAACGAAAAATTTGCTTCGACAGCACGCGAAGCCTATGATTTTTTCTACAGCAATGCTTTGAAACACTACACGGATTATCAGGATTTATACAGTCGGGCGCTTTTGGCCATGGTGTTTTACCGTCATGGTGACCGCAAGCAGGCCGAAGACATTCTCCGCCGCTTGGAGGAATGTGCCCTCACTGATGATGAAATGGGCATGTACTGGCGTGACAATGTGGCCGACTGCTGGTGGTATCATCGTCCCATAGAAACCCAAAGTCTGCTTATACAGGCTTTCTCCGAAATTGCTCCGGGTTCCGGGTCGGTGGATCTCATGAAACAATGGCTGCTCAAACAGAAGCAGAGTACGGCCTGGTCTTCGGATGTAGCCACCGTAGATGCCGTTACAGCGCTTTTGTCGGGGCGGGAAAGCAAACTGTCGACACAGACTCCGGACCGGATTTCCGTAGCCGGACACGAAATCAGGACCGGGGTGCAGGCGGGTACGGGCTATCAGTCTCAGACGTGGCAGGGATCCGAGTTGCAGGAAATACTCCGCGATTTCCGTCACAAGGATGCGCAACTGCTCGTTGACAAAGCCACGGACAACATTGCCTGGGGAGCGGCCTATTATCAGTATTGGGAGGATATGGACAAGATTCCGGCTTCCGAGACGGGTATCACGCTCCGTCGTCAGCTTTTCGTCGTTCAAGCCGACGGTTCGTTGTCTGAAGTCCCGCTGACGGTTTCCGGAAGCCAGAGTGCTTTGAAAGTAGGGCAGAGGGTCCGGATGCGGGTGCTGATCTCCTGCGACCGCAACCTTGAATATGTTGAAATGCGGGAGAACCGTGCCAGTGGTCTGGAACCTGTCAGTACAGGCAGCGGTTGGCACTGGAACGCGGGCTTGAGTTATTATGCTGCCATTCGTGACGCGTCCACGAGTTTCTTCATGAATCGCTTGGATAAGGGGAAATATGTCATAGAGTATGATGCCTACGTTACCCATTCCGGAACGTTTACTTTGGCACCCATCGTTGTGCAATGTCTCTATGCACCCGAATTCAGAGCAACATCCACAGGTGCCAGCATCGGAGTCGATTAAGGAATGCAGTTGATTTTTTGTGCCTGTCTGTAGATTCGCTCTGCGCGGCAGTGGTTCTGTCCGGGATTTCCTCCGAAGGAATTGAGCAGCAGTTCCAGCCCTGGAATTCCACCTCCCTTGGACAGTACGTACACGCAGCAGAGATTCTGCAGGGCTAAGGAAAGGGCTACAATATCGAGGTCCGTGCCGGAAATCTGGTGCAGGGCCAGCTGATAAGCTCTTTCGCTGTATTCTCTGATCAGGGATTCTACTTCGCCAAGAGAACGGAAACGCATGTTTACCAGAACGTTCAGATAGGGCATGAGATTGTCTTCATAGATTTCGGCCTGATTGATGGATGCGATTTTTTCTATGAGTTTTTTGAAAGGGCGCAGCTGAAGGTATGTCCGGAAAGTATCCCCATTGAGCGGAACATGGCTAAAATCTCCGTTTTCCACCAGGGCACTCACCTTTCGGCGGTAATCCGTTATCTCCATGCGGATGCGGCTGAACTGTTCGTCAGCCAGTTCCAGCATTCCGGCAATACGGTTCATGTTGCGCAGGTGTTCCTTTGGAATTTCCACACCGGATTTGTAGCCGGTGTCGTGGTACATGGTGGCCCATGCGTGTTGCAGGGCTGTGCGCATCTGTAACTCAAAACGGAATTCGTTCAGTTCCGGACAGGATTCGTCACGATACAGGGTTGGGGGAATACGGCAGACGTAGTGCAATGACATGTAGCCGAAGCGGTCCAAGTCCGGCATTTTCCGTTTGTCCACTGAATTGCTCCAGTCCACATCGAAGATTTTTTCCATCAGGGCTGCAATTTTGTCTACTTCGTCTGTATAAAAGGCAATGACGCGGGCACCCAAAATATCGGTAATGTCGGACAGAGAACGGTATTTGTGTCCTTTCAGTTCCAATTTTCCAGCCAGGCTATCCTCCGTTTTGACACGCAGTTCGATGGCGTTTACATACAGATGATTGTTATGGATGCACTCTTCCAGATGCTGGGATACGATAGCCTGCATTTTTTCAAAAACGGGAATATGCTGCCGATATTCATCCAGAATGAGCTGAGAATGAGAATCCAAACAATGACTGTCCATGATTATTGCTTTTGAGGAATCCGCAGACGGACTGCCTGCGGAAGTATTTCAATGTCGAAATGGGAACCCGGCAAGGGTTCACCATCCAAATATAATTCAATGAGATTGGGCGAACTTACGCTGACTTTCCGGGCCTGACGGTATAGTATTTTTTTTCGGAAACGGGCGTCATCCAAATGGCGGCCTTGGGTATAGGCCGGAAGCAGTCGGATGAAATGCAGCAGGGACATTGTCCGGAGGTAGCACACTTCTATCAGTCCGTCGTTGTTCAGGGCACGCGGGGCACAGCAGAATTCGCTTCCTACGTACTTCCCGTTGCCCAGGGTGCAGAGAAGCATCCGTTTTTTTCCCAGTTTTTCTCCGTCCGCCCAGACCTGTATGCGATTGAACCGCCCGGTGAAAATAGCCTTGAATACACCGATGCGGTAAGCATTTTTTGTTTTTCCTTTCGCCATCAGCAGGTTGGCCGTTTTTCCCACAACGGAGTCGAAACCGAAGTTGCATACATTGATGCAGTAGTTGTCATTGACCCGTATGGCATCTATCTGCAGGTCTTCGCCTTGCAGCAGTTTTTTTACATCAGAAAAACAATGGTCGGGATAGTATTTGATAAAATCGTTAGCCCCTCCACCAATGGAAAGAATGCCCAAGGTTTTGTGCCCGAATCCGATCAGTCCCGAAGCCACTTCATTAATCATGCCGTTGCCGCCGCAGGCAACAAAGCAGACTTCTTCGGCCGGATGCAAATCGCAGTACACCCGTACGTAACGGGTGGCGTCTCCCATGCCTTCCGTTTCATATACTTCATACAGACATCCGGAACCGGCATCGGCCAATTGCCGCAGAATATCCTGTTGGGTCGCCAGTTTGTCCTGTCGGCCATTGAGTATGAAAATATATTTCATAAAATGGTGATGATATTTGAAAAACCGGTGATGTCGAAAACCTCTTTCACTTGCGGTTTCATGTGCGTCATCACCATTTTTCCACCCCGGCTGCTGACATTTTTCTGCAATGTCAGAAAGATGCGCAGCCCTTGGGAAGAAGTATATTCCATATCGGTGCAGTCCAGTTCAATATCGGGATTCTCCAATTGCATCAGGGGTACGATGTCTTTTTGAAACTGGTCGGCATTGGTGGTATCCAGACGTCCGCGAAGCACGGCAATGGTTTTGGAACCTTCTTGTTTGATTGTGATTTCCATATTTTTTGTCTTTATTGTTTTCTAATTATCCTATTTTTTTTGTCATGGTTAGTTCGTTGCATCCGTCTGTGTAGGCATAGTGTATATCGTCCATCAGTTTTTTGCAGAGGAAGATGCCCAGACCACCCACGGGACGGTCTTCCGCGGCCGATGTGATGTCCGGATCAGGTCTGTCCAATGGATTGAAGGGTACGCCACCATCTTTCAGCACGATACGCAATTGCAGTCCTTCGGCCTCCAATGCCGTATTTACTTCCAGCCATCCGATACCGCCTTCGTAGGCATAACGCACCACATTTTCAACAGCTTCCTCTACGGAAAGCCGGATTTTGAACTGTAATCCTTCATCGGAAGGAATGTCCGGCGAAGCCATGATGCACTCGATGATTTCTCCGCATTTGTCTTTGATGGGATTGAAACGTTTTTTCATAGATTGTGTTATACAGTGAATGACATGATGGTAATATCGTCGTTGGCTTCGTTTCCGGCCGTAAATTGCTTGACAGCGGAGTAAAGCCCCTCGACAAAATCTTTTTCCGAAATGCTCCGCTCGGTTTTCCCGGCCCAGGCCAGCAAGCGGTCGTCTCCGAAAAGTTCTTTTTCTCTGGTTTCGGCCTCGCTGACACCGTCCGTATAAATGAGCAGGCGGGTGCCGTTTTCCAGGTGCATGCGTTCGCCCTGATAGGGGAAATTCTCAATCAGACCGACAGCCAGATTGGCCTTGGCTTTCAGGTAATAGGCATCTGCCATGGGCGGAATGACGATGATGGGATTGTGTCCGGCATTGCAGTATTGGAAATCACCGGTCGCCAAATCGATCCGACCGACGAACATGGTGACAAACATATTGCTTTCGTTGCCTCCGGCCACGCTGTTGTTGATGTGGCTGATGACCTGTTCCATGCTGACATTCATGCTGGCGATGAAACGGAAAGCGGCCCGGGTAATGGCCATGACCAAAGCGGCAGGGACACCTTTTCCGGATACGTCGCCGACAGCAAAATGAAGGGCATTGTCCATGATGAAGAAATCATACAGATCGCCTCCGACTTCTTTGGCCGGTTCCAAAAAGGCATACAACCGTTCCGGAAAATCCCGGGACAGCATGCCTTTCTGTATGCTTCGAGCCACATTCAGTTCGCTTTCCATGCGCTCGTTTTGGGCTGTTGTTGTCTTCAGTTCGGCAATATAGTTCGTCAGGGATTTCTGCATATAGCTGAACGAATCGTGCAACAGCTGCATTTCATCGTTGGTTCGGATTTCGGGCAGTTTGGCCTGGAAATTTCCTTTGGCCATGTTCAGGGCAGATACGGAGAGCTCGGTAATCGGCCGGGTCATGCGGCGGATGGTCCGGTAGCAGATGATGACCATCACCAACAGGCCGAACAGTCCGACCAGAATGAGCACGAGGTGCATCTGGCTCGAGCGCTGCAGCACATCCCTGTACTGACTGCTGATGATGACATTCCATCCGTTTTGAAGGGCACCGTATATGGCAAAACTGATTTGTCTTTCACTGCGGAAACGGGTATATCCGTATTTTCCCTTGGACATATCTTCGTACAGTTTCATGGCCCGTTGATCCTTGATGCCCGCTGTCAGTGAAGAGATGCTTTTTCCGCTCATTTCCCCATTGAGCACTTTCCCTTTCCGGCTGGTCATCATGGCATATGAATGCTCGTAGGGATGGATGGCCTCCATTCTTTTTTCTATCCATGTCAGGGGCACATCGGCCGTCAATACGGCAAACACCTTTCCGTTTTCGTCCCGGACAGGAATGCTGAAGGTCGACATCAGGTATTTACTGCCCCCATCGTCGTAATAGGGTTCGCTCCAATGGGCTTTCCCTGTTTCGTAAGCCACGGAGAACCATTCCATTTTAAAATAGTCGTATTGGTCACTGCCCAATTTCATGCGGCGGATTTCACCACTTTGCGGGTCTTTATAAGAGTAGGGAGCATAAAAACGCTGTCCCCCGGTCGGTTCTGCAAATGCCAGGGTGCTGCCCACAATGTAGGGAATTATTTCCACCAGCTGGGATGTAGCGTGATAGATGGCTTCTTCATCGTCACGGTGTTCCGTGGCGTACCAGGCGGTACTGTAGGTTGCCATTTCCACCATTTGGAGGTCTTTTTCTATATCGCTGATAGTTGCCTCCAGTATGTGTGTGGCGCTTTTGGTGGCTTCGTCCGCAATCAGCCCGTGTGACGAAACCGCCACAATGCTGAGTGCGATGATGAACAATATGGAAACAATCAGCAATATGTTCAGACTAAGTCGTGCGGAAAAGGATTTACCCATAAATTTCAATTTTTTAAATCAATTCATTAACAACCCATTGATCTACATCGTTGATTTTAACGATGGGACGTATGGCCAGTTCGCCTACTTTCCCAATTCGTTTGCGTAGGGCTCTCATTTCTGCAATGCGGGCTTCGGACGAGGGAAGGGTACGTCGTGGCAGTCCGGCTTCCTTCAAAATCAGGTTGCTTTTGGCTGCAATGGAAAGTTCCAGAAATTCTTCCACATAGCAGCACATATCGAAAAACACTTCGGGATCAAAACGTTCCTTGAGGGTCATCAGGTACTCGCCGGCATGGGTTTGTCCCAATTCACCCCGCTTGATGCTTCCCAAAAGGGTGATTTCATTGTTGATGCAATCGTCTACCCACTGATGGATGTATTTTTCGTTCTTGCGGAACAGTGCCCATTTGCTGAAAGCGAAGTAGACTGTCAGCAGAACTACCATTGCCAGTACGGGCAGAGGTTCCAGCAGGTGTATGTAGTGGATAATCATTGCCAGCAGGAAAGCAAAATAAATCAGAAGAGGTGCATACCATCGGTTTCTCTGGCTGGCCTTGCTCTTTGCCATGACCAGCATCTGTGCCAAGGTGGAAGTACAGCCTATATGCAGCAGGGAAATGTCAAAATCTTCCAATAGAAGATGCCAGAAATGCACATCGCTCATACCGGAAAAGAGAATGCACTCTTCCAAAAGGGCGAAACCTGCTCCTGTGGCAGCTCCATAAATAGTTGAGTCTCCGCTCAATGCAATTTTTCCCGACCGGACCATGAAATAGATAATCAGACCTTTGGTCAGTTCCTGAAAAATCGTCAGGGAAAAAATATTTTCCGCATCCGGAAACAGAGCGAACAATACATGGGATAAAACACAACAGAGAGCACCGCCTAATAGGGTCTGCAGCAATCTGTCCCAACGGGTCAGAGAAAATCCGTCCAATAGGAGGAGCAGTAACAGAAACAGTCCTGGAGGAATCAGACACAGAAAAATGTATGCATTCATTTCCGATGTATATCCGTGAGGGAGGCTGATTATTTGTGTTTTGTGGAGAATACGGGACTCGAACCCGTTACCTTTTGATTGCGAACCAAATGTTCTACCAGATGAACTAATTCCCCATCGGCTCTGCCTATTGCAGCGGGCCAGCCGCTATTAGGCGTTTGCCTTCTTCATTATCTGTGAAGTTTTCGAAATTCTTAACAAAGGACTGGGCCAACTCCATGGCTTTTTTGTCGTATGCAGCCTTGTCTTCCCAGGTGTTGCGCGGATTCAGAATCGAGGATTCTATGCCCGGCATGGCCTTCGGAATCCACAAGCCGAAAGGCTGGATGCATTCAAAATCACACTGCTCAATTTCTCCGCTGTGAATGGCTTTGATGATGGCGCGGGTGATGGACAGGCTCATGCGTTTGCCCACGCCGTAGGCTCCTCCGGACCAACCTGTGTTGATCAGATAGGCGTGGCTGCCGTGTTCCTTCATTTTTTCAGCCAGACGTTTGGCATAAACTGTCGGATGAAGCAGCAGGAAAGGAGCTCCGAATGCCGATGAGAAGGTCGGCTGAGGTTCCTTGACGCCCCGTTCCGTTCCGGCCAGTTTGGCAGTATAGCCACTCAGGAAATAGTACATCGTCTGATCTTCCGTCAGGCGGGCTACCGGAGGCAGAATGCCGAATGCATCCGCGGTAAGGAAGATGATGTTTTTCGGATGTGTTCCTTTGGAAACCGGTTTTACAATGTTGTTGATATGGTAAATCGGGTAGGAAACACGCGTGTTTTCCGTTTTGCTGTCATCGTCGAAATCCGGTTCACCCTTTTCGTTTACAACCACATTTTCCAAAAGGGCATCCCTGCGGATAGCAGCGTAGATGTCGGGTTCCTGTTCTTTGCTCAGATGAATACACTTGGCATAGCATCCTCCTTCAAAATTGAAGACGCCGTCGTTGTCCCAACCGTGTTCGTCGTCTCCGATGAGAGAACGCTCCGGATCCGCGGACAGGGTGGTTTTGCCGGTGCCGGACAAACCGAAGAACAAAGCAGTGTCACCGTCTTTTCCCTGATTTGCGGAGCAGTGCATGGCGGCCATGCCTTTCAGGGGCAGGAAATAGTTCATGATGGAGAAGAATCCTTTCTTGATTTCTCCACCATACCAGGTACCGCCGACTACGGCCATGCGATCGGTGATATTGAAAGCTACGTAAACCTCGCTGTTCAGGCCGTCCGCTTTCCAATCGGGATTGGTCGTCTTGCAGGCGTTGAGCATGACGAAGTCCGGCTCAAAGTTCTTGAGTTCTTCTTCTGTCGGACGGATGAACATGTTTTTCACGAAATGCGCCTGCCAGGCCACTTCGGAAATGACCCGGATTTTCAGACGGGTATTCTCGTTGGCGCCGCAGTAGGCATCCGTTACATATAATTTCTTATTGCTGAGCTGTTTTTGGCTGATTTTCAAAAGTTTGTTCCAAACCTCGGGTGAAAGGGGCTTGTTGTCGGAACCCTTGCGGTTCGGGCCGGCCCACCATACGTTGTTTTCGGTGTTGGCATCGCGGACAATGTATTTGTCTTTGGGCGAACGGCCGGTAAAAATACCCGTATTCACATTGACGGCACCCAAAGTGGTGTCTACACCGACTTCATATCCTTCCAAATCGGGAGCTGTTTCATGTTTGTAGAGCTCTTCATAGGATATGTTGTGGAATATGTCCAGCGTGCCGCTGATTCCGTACTTGCTCAAATCCAAATTTTTGTCCATTTTATCTTTGTTTTTGTTTGCCCGGGCCGCATTCCTCTTGGCCCGTAAATCAATTGGCAAAAGTAGTCATTTTTTCAATACGAATTGAAATTGTCCGAATATTTTTTACATTTCTTTGCCTTGAACAACAATGACTATTTCCCCTTTGATGTCCTTTTCGGAAAAATAGTGCTCTATTTCTGCCAGCGTGCCGCGTCGGCTTTCTTCGTGAATCTTCGTCAATTCACGGCAAATGCATGCCTGGCGTTCGGGACCGCAGGACTCGGCCAACTGTCCCAGCGTCTTGAGCAGACGATGAGGAGATTCGTACAGTACGAAGGTTTCTTCCAGTTGTGCCAGCCGCGTAATCGCAGTCTGACGGCCTTTCTTGTGGGGCAGAAAACCATAGAAGTAAAAACGGTCACAGGGCAGACCTGAATCCACCAGAGCGGTTACGAAGGCCGATGCTCCGGGCAGGCATTCCACCGGAATGTCCTTGCGGACACACTCCCTGACCAAGAGGAAACCGGGGTCGGAAATGCCTGGCATGCCGGCATCGCTCACCAGAGCAACGGATTCTCTGCTTTCAATCATGTGCAGATAGGAGTCCAGCTGCTCGTGTTCGTTGAATTTGTGATAAGGAAGACAGGTAGTGGTTATATTGTAGTGTGTCAGCAGGTTGCGGGTAGTCCGGGTGTCTTCCGAAAGAATGCAGTCTGCTTCCTTCAGTATCCGTAGGGCCCGAAGGGTGATATCCTCCAGATTGCCGATAGGGGTGGGTACGATGTAGAGTTTGCCCATGGCTTTTGTCTCGGTTTATTGAATGCTAGGTTCGGTGGGGACGACCCGCTGTGTGTCGATATAGTCGGTCAGCAGGCGGAAAAGACCGCTGTAATTGCCCATACTCATATCTTCCAATACGTCGTATCGGCTGTGATAACGTCCGGAATGTCCCATACCGTAGATGAAAAAAGTTTTGCAGCCTTTTTTGAAATAGGGATAGTGGTCGCTGTTGGCCGTTGCCTTGCGCGGATTTACTTTGGTCAGGTAGTGTTTTTCCTCGTTGATGCGGGTCAGGATGTCAAAATCTTTCTGAAAGGAGGGGGCGCAGACCACGGTGATGCCCTCTTCATTGGTGCCTACCATATCCAGGTTGATGAGCATCTTGATGTTTTCCAGCGGGAAAAGCGGGTGCTCGCTGTTGTAGAAAGAACCCAGCAACCCCACTTCCTCTCCGGTAAACAGCAGGAAAGCGATGGAGTAGTCCGGCCGGTTTTCCGGAAGACTGTAGTGCCGGGCCAGGTCCATGACCATGGCCGTGCCGCTGGCATTGTCATTGGCTCCGAAAAAGGTGTAGTTGTTGCCGAATTTGCCCAGGTGGTCATAGTGACCTGAAAATACGAAGAAGGAGTCCGGACAGGTTTTTCCTTCGATGAAAGCGCAGATGTTCTGGCTGTGGTATTCTTTTTCAAACCGCTGGTCCAGCGCGATGTCCACTTGTTTCGGCATTTTTTTCAGCGCGTTTTTGCAAACGTTGATGACGGTATGCTCTTTGGGATATTGTCCGAAACCGATGTGCCATCCCGGCAATTTCTCACTGACGAGGATGTACCCCAGTGCATGCAGGTCGTTGTTGGAAGCGCACTGGTTGACGGCTTTCAGCAGGGCGTTCTGTGCGGAATCCTTGGAATCCAGTCCGCTGATATCTATGCAGACGAAAAGGTTTCGGTAGGCGTTTCCCGAGGCAGCAAGAACTTCTTCCAGATTTTCTGTCTTCAGGGTCTTGACTTTGAAACTGCCTTTCAGACCACGGGAGTATGCTGCAAACTGCACATTGTCGAAGAGTTGCAGGGAAGAGTCTTGTGTGTCAAAGCGGATGCAGGCCTCTCCTTCAAAAAGGTTCATGGCCATGGGTACCGTTTGAAAATAACTGCTGTTCCAGTTTTTCAAACCCAGGCGTTGCATTTCGGCAACCAACTGGTCGGCGGCGATACGGTCACCGCTGAAGGAGTAACCTCGGCCACGGCATTCTTCTGAGGCTAATAGTTTTACCAAATTTCTGTAATAAAGGCTATCTTGGGCAAAAAGCCCATAGGAGGCCGCCATGCAGGCGAAAAATGTCAGATAAACGGTCAGGCGTTTCATGTCAAAATGATAAAATCATACAAAATACAGATTGCAAAAGTCCTAAAAAATCGCTTACGTAAGCGCCTTGTATGCAATTTTTTTTTTGCAGGCTCAAAAGTCAGGCCGCATATTGCTTTTTTGTCTACTTTTGCACCCTCAAATTTAATATCTGTCAGTATGAAAAGAATGGGCGTATTTTTGCTGTCTGCCGCCTTGTTGTGCGTGGCCTGCAGACACAAACAGGAAACAGTGGAAAACAACATGACGTATGCCTCTTTGGGCAGCACCGGGCTGGAAGTCGGAGAAATCGGTATAGGCTGTGCCGCTTTCGGCAAAATGGACACTGCTCAGGCACGGGCTTTCATGGACGTGGCATTGGACAGCGGAGTCAATTACATTGATATTTATGATGCGAATCCGGTGGTTCGAGGCAATATAGGGTATGCACTGCAGGGCCGCAGAGACCGCATGATTATTCAGGGTCACATCGGCTGTTACTGGAACGGCAGCAGTTACGAACGCACTCTGGATGCGGATAAGGCCAAGCAGGGATTCGAAGACCTGCTCAGCCTTTTGAAGACCGATCACATTGAAGTGGGAATGATTCATATCGCGGACAGCCCTCAAGTGTGGGACAGCATCATTCACAGTCCTTTCATGGATTATGTGCGTCAGTTGAAAGCCGAAGGGAAAATCCAGCACATCGGCATGAGCAGCCATAATGCGGATGCCGCTTTGGCCGCAGCCAAAAGCGGACTGGTCGAAGTAATCATGTTCAGCATGAATCCGGCTTACGACCGCTTGCCTGCCGATGCCAATCCCTGGGATACGGCCAGCTATCGCCGCATGTCGGCCGGAATTGATCCCGTCCGCATGGAATTGTATGACTATTGTGCCACCCACCGTATTGCCGTGGTGGCTATGAAGGCTTTCGGTTCCGGAGGCGGCCGTCTTTTGCGTGCGGAAGATTCTCCGCTCGGTTACGCTTTGACCCCGGTGCAGTGCCTGGGTTATGTGTTGGCTAAGCCTTGTGTGTCCACCGTGGTGTGCGGAGCCTGTACGATAGAAGAACTGAAAGCGGATCTGGCCTATCTGTCCGCATCGGAAGCCGACAAGGAAATCAAGGCCGGTACAGCATCGGTCAAGGGTGATGGAGACTGCACCTACTGCAACCATTGCGCTCCCTGTCCGGTCGGTATTGATATAGCCAAAGTCAACCGTCTGTTGGATGAAGCCAAAAAGCACGAAACCGTGCCGCCTGAAGTCATGGCGGAATACAAGGCTATGGAACACAAAGCCGGTGAATGCCGCGATTGCGGAGCCTGCGAATCCCGTTGTCCTTTTGATGTCCCGGTGAGGGAACGGATGCACGAAGCGGCTGCTGTATTCGGTGAATAAGATAATGAAAATCCGTCGCATACATTGGAAATGATAATCTTTTAACATAAAAAATAAATTCAAGGAAAATGCGCAAAATGTTTGTCATGCTGCTGGTGCTGGCTGTCGGTCAGGTATCGGCACAAAAAAAGTGGAATTACAATTTCGGTTTGGGCGGTTCGCTGAAAAGCGGCAACGTCAACATGATTACTTTGACCAATACCGGTGGAGTGGAACGCAACGACAGTACCCTCGCTTTCAGTGCGGATTACGGTATTGTATACGGTGAAAAGGATCATGAAGAGTATGATAAGGGCTTGACCGCCAATGTCAAATTCGACCTCTGGCAGTATTCCCGCTGGTCACCGTTCTTTTCCGCATCCTACATCAATAATAAATACAAAGGCTACAATTACAAGACAAGTCTGCTGTTGGGTGCCAAATACCGCATTTACACCAGCCCGAAGTGTGATTATTCCATCAGTGCCGCCTATGTATACGACTTTGTGGAATATACCAAGGCCAATGACGCATTGAAACCGCAGGTTTCCCGTATTTCATTGAGAGTTAAAATCAAACAGAAAATAGGCGATGGCGTATCGCTTAAACATACGACTTTTTATCAGCCTTCCCTGATGGATTTCGGAGGCGATTTCATCGTTACCAGCGTTACCTCTCTGGAGACCAAGCTGAGCAGCAACCTGTTTTTCGACGTCAATTTCAATTACGAATACCGCAGCCTGGTGCCAGAGGGAATCAAGCCTCAGGATATTACCACCGGTGTTTCCCTGAAATTGAAATTCTGACCCTAAGGGAAGCGCGAACCGCAATCGCCTTTCCGACTTGAGTCCTGTCAAGGGCATGTTGACTAGTCCTAAATAACCGTTACAGGTTTTTACTGTGCAAAAATACTATTTAAACGCTGTCGGAAGCTTTCGACCGCGTTTTTTGTCTGCTTTCTTATAAGTTTTTATTTTTAAAGTGCATTGTTGGTGCATATATTCGGGAGTATTATAACCGCAGGACATGTGCGGTCTTTTTGTGTTATATGTGGTCACGGACTCTTTGACGACTTTCTTCAT
>JAZLLH010000038.1:0-35017 GCA_045598025.1 Bacteroidales bacterium
CACCATCATCAAGCAGGTGGAACAGGCCAATTTGCGAAAACCCAATGTTTTGAATATAAGTGATCAGGAAATCAAGGTGGACATGGGTGAGGCTTCGGCTGTGGCCGGTGAGGCTGCATGGTCGGCTTTGGAAACAGCCACCCGTGATTTGCTGGCCGGCAAATTGGATGCTTTGATTACTTGTCCCATCAACAAGAAGTCCACGCAGTCGGATCAGTTTCATTTTTCCGGACATACAGAGTATCTGGCGGACAAGACCCATACGGGGGCCTATCTGATGCTGATGGTGACGGACAAGTTGCGCATAGGCACGGTAACTACGCATTGCGCCTTGTCGGAAGTCTCCGGAAAATTGAGCAAAGATTTGATCCTGAACAAAATCAATGTAATGAACCAAAGCCTGATACAGGATTTTGCCTGTACCAAACCCCGTATTGCCGTGCTCTCCCTGAATCCCCATGCCGGTGAAGAAGGCATGTTCGGACAAGAGGAAGAGCGCTGTATCATTCCGGCCATACAGGAAGCCTTCAATCACAAGGTGTACGCATTCGGTCCCTTCCCGGCCGACGGATTCTTCGGTTCGGGAGAATATACCAAATACGACGGGATACTGGCCATGTATCACGATCAGGCCATGCTGCCGTTCAAGCTTCTGTCCTACGGAGGCGGCGTGAACTATACGGCCGGTCTGCCGATTATCCGGACGTCTCCGGCCCATGGAACAGCCTACGACATAGCCGGTAAGGATAAGGCCAACATCGATTCTTTCCGCAATGCCATCTATTTGGCTTGCGATATCTATGCCAACCGCAACCGCAGCCGTCTGGATGCCGAAATGGAAATGGTGGATAAAACCGCAATGCCGAACAATGATTAGCTATATTCTTTCCGAGGTGGCCCGTCACATGGACGGGGAATGGATACAATCGGCCAGCCAGTCTTCCGAAATCCGGGAGTTGGCTTACGATAGCCGCCGTATACAGCAGGGCGACGGTACCTTGTTCTTCGCGCTGGTAACGTCCAAAAACGACGGACACCGTTACATCGGCGAACTGTACCAGAAAGGGATACGTCACTTTGTCGTGCGCAGGGATTATGCCGATGCAGCTATGTATCCGGAAGCCGATTTCATCGGAGTGGAGGACACCCTGAAGGCTTTGCAGGAACTGGCTGCTTTCCATCGTCGTCAGTTCCGCATACCGGTCATCGGTATAACGGGAAGCAACGGGAAAACCACCGTCAAGGAATGGCTGTACCAGTTGCTGTGTGATGATTACAACATTGCTTATACGCCCAACAGTTTCAATTCCCAGATAGGAGTACCCATTTCTGTTTGGGGTTTACAGTCTCAGACACAGCTGGGTATTTTCGAGGCCGGTATTTCCCGTCCGGATGAGATGAATACCCTGAAACATATCATCGAGCCCACCATCGGCATACTGACGAACATCGGTACGGCGCATGATGAGTATTTCATGGATGTCAAACAGAAAATAGGGGAAAAACTCAATCTGTTCCGCAATGTGGAAACCCTGGTCATGTCCTTCGACAACGGGACTGTCAATGAGGTTCTGCTGAGGGCTGCCCTAACGCAGAAAATCAGACTTTTCACCTGGAGCCGGAACAAGACGGATGCAGATCTCTATATCAAGGAGGTGGAAAGCCAGGAAAAATCAACCCGTCTGACAGCGGTGTACAGAGGTACCGCCATCAGCATACGTATTCCGTTCATCGACGAAGCTGCGGTGGAAAATGTCATTCACTGCTGGGCCTGCATGCTGCTGATGGGGTATTCCAACGATATTGTGGCGGAGAGAGTATTGCACCTGAAGCCCATCATCATGCGCTTGGAAATGAAGCAGGGTATCAATCGCTGTCTGGTAATCAACGATACCTACAATTCGGACCTCAAGTCCCTGCAGATTGCTGTAGATCTGATGGTCAACCAGCGTCAGTATACGCGCCGTACCCTGATACTGTCGGATATACTGCAGAGCGGAACTTCGGAGAGTGAATTGTATGGAGAAATTTCCAAATTGTTGGTATCCAAATCCATACATCGTATTATCGGGATAGGAGATGCCATTTCCCGTCAGGCTTCCGAATTTACGGTGGAAAAAGAGTTCTACCGGAATACTTCGGAATTTTTCAGCCGTTTCGATGTGCGCAGTCTGGAGAACGAAGTCGTTCTGGTAAAAGGAGCCCGCCGTTTTGAATTCGAGCGCATAGCCGATTTTCTGGAGCTGAAAACCCACGAAACCATCCTGGAAGTCAATTTGAATACTCTGATATCGAATTTGAATTACTTCCGTTCCAATCTCAAACCCGAAACCAAGGTCATGGCCATGGTCAAGGCCTTCAGTTACGGAACAGGCGATATTGATATCGCCAACGAATTGCAGTTCCACAAGGTCGATTATCTGGCCGTAGCGTATGCTGACGAAGGAATTGCATTGAGAAATAAGAATATACATATTCCCATCATGGTGATGAATCCGGATGAAAGAGGGGTGGAACCCATACTGAAGTATCAGTTACAGCCGGAAATATACAGTTTTCGCATTCTGCACCTGTTTGAAGAGGCTTTGCAGAAACATCCGCAGATCGAATCCCTGCATTTTCACCTGAAAATCGATACGGGTATGCACCGGCTCGGTTTCGGACGTGCGGATCTGGATACCGTGATAGAACATCTGAAAAAGGAGCCCCGGCTGGTGGTGGAGAGCGTGTTTTCTCATTTTGCGGCGGCGGACGATCCGGCGGCGGACGATTTTACCCGTGCTCAGGCAGAATTGCTGACCGAGTGCCACGCATACGTGTCGGAGGCTTTGGGATACCGTCCGATCAAGCACATCGATAATTCCGTCGGAATACTTCGTTTTCCTGATTATCAGTTTGATATGGTTCGTCTCGGCCTCGGTCTCTACGGAGTCAATCCCTATGCGGATCAGAACCGGATTTCCTGTGTGGCTACATTGAGGACCATAGTTTCCCAGCTGAAGCATATTTCCAAAGGTGAGACGGTCGGTTACAACCGCACATGGAAAGCCGAGCGGGATACAGTGCTGGCCACCATTCCCATCGGTTATGCCGACGGACTTCCCCGCAGCCTGGGTCAGGGCAAGGGACAGTTGCTGGTGAACGGGCATCTGGCACGAATTGTCGGATTGGTTTGCATGGACATGTGCATGCTCGATGTAACGGATCTTCCGGTGAGTGAAGGTGATCCCGTGGTTGTGTTCGGGGCGGTTCCTTCCATAGTGCAGACGGCCAAATTGTCCGGATTGTCCGAATACGAAATTTTAACGGGGATTTCCCAAAGAGTGAAACGAATTTTTGTCCGAAAATAAGTTATGCATACATTTTTTATCTCCGTTCTGTGTCTGATGCTCGGCTATATCATTTACGGCCGCTTGATGGAAAAACTGATAGATGCCGATCCCCAGCGGCTCACGCCAGTGGTGACCCTGGCTGACAATGTGGATTATGTTCCTATGAAGCCGTGGCGCATTTATCTTATACAGTTCCTGAATATTGCAGGAGTAGGACCCATCATCGGAGCCATTATGGGAGCCCAGTTCGGTACCGCTTCCTTTCTGTGGATAGTGTTCGGAAGTATTTTTGCCGGCGCGGTTCATGATTATCTGTCCGGCATGATTTCCTTGCGGAATAAAGGATGCAGTCTGCCCGAAGTACACGGCAAATATTTGGGAGATAATGCAAAAAAACTGATGAGCCTGTTTTCGGTAGTGCTGATGATATTGGTAGGTGTCGTGTTTGTCAACACCCCGGCCACCTTGCTCAACGAGCATTTCACCCCGCAGTGGAATCCGTATGTCTGGGTGATCATCATCATCTTCTATTATCTGATTGCAACTCTGCTGCCGATTGACAAACTGATAGGGAGAATATATCCCGTATTCGGCCTGCTGTTGTTGGGAATGGCCGTGGCCATTGTAGTCGCTTTCATCCTCTATAAACCCGCTATTCCGGAAGTGTGGGACGGACTGCAGAACCGTCATCCGGATGCTGCCCACAATCCGGTGTTTCCCATGATGTTCGTATCCATTGCCTGTGGCGCCATTTCGGGCTTTCATGCTACACAGTCTCCTTTGATGGCACGCTGTATGTCCAATGAAAAACAGGGACGTCCCATATTTTACGGGGCCATGATTACGGAAGGCATCGTTGCTCTGATATGGGCAGCCGCTGCTTCTTACTTTTCCGGTCCGGACAGTGTGGTGGACGTGAGCGGAAAGAGCGGTGCTTCCATAGTGGGAGTCATTGCCAGTACCTGGTTTACTCCTTTCATCGCTTTTGTCACCGTCTTGGGAGTCATCAGCGCAGCCATCACCAGCGGAGATACGGCCATGCGTTCTGCCCGCCTGATCATTGCTGATTTTCTGCATTTCGACCAGAAACCCATACGGAACCGTCTGGCGATTGCCCTGCCTTTGTTTGCTGTTACCTCAGCCATTCTGGTGTACAGTCTGTCCGATAAGGATGGATTTCAGTTGATCTGGCGTTATTTTGCCTGGGCGAACCAATTGCTGGCCATGGGAACGCTCTATGCTATCACGGTCTGTCTTTTCCGTATGGAAAAGTGTTGGCTGCTGTCCTTCATCCCCGCTGTATTCATGACGATGGTGTGTGCTACCTATATTTTTACGGCGCCGGAAGGTTTTCATCTTCCCGCATCCGTTTCCTACATCATCGGAGGAGGGGTTACCCTGCTGTTTGCTGTTTTGTTCATTTATCAGATATATCATTACAAGAAAAAATTCCCCTTATGCAAAGAATAGCCGTTCTCATTTTGCTGTGCTTCCTGGCGTGTGGTGTCAGAGCGCAGGTCCCCGCAGACAGTCTGCGGCAGGTTTCTGACAGCCTTCAGGCTGCCGCTTGTTCCGAAAACAGCCGGTCCGAGGATTCGCTGGCATCTGTCGCACTGCCTCTGATCAAGGGTGAAATTCCGGCCATCCGTTATTATGGCACGGATTGGAATACGGTCAATACCCGTTCCACATATTGTTTCGATCAGACCCGAACCTATGTTCTGCCATTGGATTCTGCCCATTTTCATGCTCCGGCTAGCGGAGGCAAGGTGATTTCCCCTTACGGTCCCCGCAGTGGCCGCATGCATACGGGTACGGATTACAAGCAGAATTATGGAGATCCCATCTATGCCGCATGGGACGGAGTCGTGAGAATGGCCAAAATGGGATACTACGGTTACGGTGGTATCGTAGTCGTGCGTCACGAAAACGGTGTGGAAACTTTCTATGCCCACCTGTCCAAAATCTGTGTGAGGGTGAACCAGAAAGTCAAAGCAGGGGACGTAATCGGCAAAGCCGGTCGTACCGGAAGAGCCACGACGGAGCATCTGCATTTCGAAACGCGCTTTCTCTATCAGTCGTTCAATCCGGAACTGATTGTAGATTTCGCCCAGGGCAGGCTGCGTACCGATACGCTGATTGTGCGGAATGGAAAGTTTTACAATTCGGAAACCATCCGCCACCATTCGTTGGGTGTTCCCATAACGGAAGATACGGCACAGTTCGTACCGGATTCCGCTTTGGCGGCTACATTGTCGGATACGGTCAGCGTACCGAAGTCCAATCCGGTCAAGCCAAAGCCTGTGGCAGCCGCACCGGCTAAAAAGCAGGTGTACCATACCGTACGTCAGGGTGATACATTATATGCCATTGCCCGCAAATATCATACGACCGTGGCCAAATTGTGTTCCATCAACCACATTGACGAAAACGGAATTCTCAGTTTGGGACAAAAAATCAAACTCCCGTAAGCGATGAAATTCCGGTGGATTATTCTTTCCTTAGGCTGTCTGTTTTTCCTGTCCCCTTTGCAGGCACAGCGTTTTCGTGGTGAAATCCTGGGTGGTATCAGTGCTACGCAGGTAGAGGGAGATGAGGTGTTCGGGTTTCATAAATTCGGCGTCAATGCGGGAGCAGGAGTGATGTACCCCTTCAATTTCCAGTCAAAGACGGAGGAAAAGCATTGGGCTTTGAGCATGGAGATGCTGCTGTCACAGAAAGGTTCCTTCCAGAGAAACCGGAAAGGGGTCCACTTGCGCGACTCCTGTCCGGATGGCGTATTCTGTGATTCCATGGTCAAATACCGTCTGCGCACGGACTATGTGTCCATTCCGCTGATGCTCCATTACATAGATACCCATACCGGCTGGGTGTTCGGAGCGGGTGTGGCCTACAACCGTATGTTTCGCATTAGTGAAGTAGAGAACGGAATGGAAACAAACACTTCGCTTTCGTCCGGTACCTATCAGTTGACGGACTGGACGCTGCTGCTGGATGTGCGTTTCCGCATCTATCAGCAGTTGAAATTCAACTTTCGTTACGAATATTCCGTCCTGCCCATACGGACCCGTACCTTTTACCAGCGGGAAGGTGTTCGGGTTGATCCCTACGAACGAAAGCAGTACAACAATGTACTTACTTTACGCTTGATTTATATGTTCAACGAACCGAAAGATCCGGTTCAACGCAAAAGCCAGAAAAAGTTTTGAAAATACTTCTTATCCGCTTCAGCAGCATAGGCGACATTGTACTGACTACTCCGGTCGTCCGCAGCCTCAGGCACCGTTATCCCGAGGCGGAAATCAGTTTTGTCTGCAAGCCGGGTATGCAGCAGGTACTGAAGGGAAATCCCTACCTTTCCGATATATTTCCCTATGTACCAGGGAATAGGGAAAGTCTGTCGGCCTTGAAATCCAAGGGCTTCGACTGCGTTGTGGATCTGCAGAAAAATCGTCGTTCCAGGCGTCTGTGCCGTCAATTGGGCCTTCCCCGGCATACCTTTCCCAAATGCAATTTCCGCAAACTGCTGCTGGTGTTGTTCAAATGGAATCTCATGCCCCAAAAACACATTGTGGATCGTTATTTCGAAGCGGTGCGTTTCCTGTCGGTGTATCCGGATGGAGAGGGCTTGGATTTCTTTTACGCACCGGAAGATGCCGAAATGCTGAAATCATACCGGCTTCCGGCTGACTACGTAGCGGTGGCCGTGGGCAGCCGTCATGCCACCAAGCAGATGCCTGCAGAAATACTGGATGCCGTCACGGCGGGATCCAAACGTCCCGTGGTGTTCCTCGGGGACAAGGACGATGCTTTGATTGTAGAACCGATCTGTCTCCGTTATCCGGATCGGACTTTCAATCTGTGCGGAAAAGTTTCCCTCGGTGTATCCGCAGCCTGTGTGGAAGCGGCTTCAAAAGTGCTGACCGGAGATACCGGACTGATGCACATCGCTTCCGCATATCGGAAAAACATAGTATCCGTTTGGGGTAATACGGTGCCGGCTTTCGGAATGACACCGTATCTGCCGCAATGTCCGGAAAACAGCCATATTGTGGAAAACAGGCATTGCTGGTGTCGACCCTGTTCCAAACTGGGGTACAAACATTGCCCTTTGGGACATTTTCGCTGTATGAGCGCTCTTCCGGTCCCGGCCGTTATCCAATTGTTGAATCAAGATGAAGACACATCCTCGAGAAATTAAAATAGAAGACTTCGATTATCCGCTTCCCGACGATCGCATTGCCAAGTTCCCTCTTCCGGAGAGAGATGCTTCCAAACTGCTACTGTACAGGCAGGGCGTTTTTTCCGAAGCCCGTTTTTCCGAAATAGCTTCCTTTCTGCCGGAAGGCAGTCTGCTGGTTTTCAACGATACCAAGGTGATACAGGCCCGGCTGTTGTTCCAAAAGGAGAGCGGTTCCACCATTGAAATATTCTGTCTGGAACCGTGGCAGATGCCGGCTTCCCAGTCTTTTGAGCAGAGGGAGAGCACGGAGTGGACCTGTTTTATCGGAAACAACCGTCGCTGGAAGCAGGGAACATTGGAAAGAGTGTTGTCCGTTGACGGAGAGGAGGTCTGTTTGCGGGCGGAACGCCTGCGCATGCTTGGCAATGCATGGATTGTCCGTTTCCATTGGGACAAAGGAATTCCCTTTTCCGATATTATGGAGCATGCCGGAGTAGTACCGCTGCCTCCTTATCTGCACAGAGAGGCTGAGAAGGAGGACAAGGAACGCTACCAGACAATCTATGCCCATTACGATGGTTCTGTGGCCGCACCTACCGCCGGACTGCATTTTACCCAAAGGGTGTTCGACTCCTTGAAAGAAAGACACATTGATACAGAATACGTCACTTTGCATGTGGGAGCCGGCACTTTCAAACCCGTTTCTTCTGAGACGATAGGGGAACACGAGATGCATGTGGAAAAAATCGTTTTGAGCCGGACGCAATTGCAACGGCTACGGCAGCATACCGACCGTCCGCTGATTGCAGTCGGCACGACGACTTCCCGAACCTTGGAGTCCGTCTACTGGTTCGGTGTGCAATTGGAGGAACATCCCGAAACGGAGGGCATGCACATCCGGCAGTGGTTTCCATACGGAGAACATCCGGTTCTGGAGGCCGGTAAGGCGTTGGACAATGTCATCCGTTATCTGGATCTTCATTCCCTGCCCTTCCTGGAAGGGGAAACCCAACTGATGATTGCTCCCGGATACACCTATCGCATGATTCAGGGGCTTATCACCAATTTTCATCAGCCGAAAAGCACGCTGTTGCTGCTGGTATCGGCTTTGATAGGGGACGTCTGGAAGGAGGGATACCGATACGCGCTGGAACACGGTTTCCGTTTTCTCAGTTATGGTGACAGTTGCCTTTTCCTGCCCTGATTTTTTGAAAAAAAAGGAGAGAATCCGCAGTATTTAGCAAGGTATTTGAAAAGAAAATCAAAAAAACAAATAACACAACAAGTCAATGATGAAAAAAGACAAAATCATTTTCGGAAGCATACTCGGTGCTTGTATTATAGTTGCTGTCGGTCTGGCAGCCTATGCTTTTTATCAGGCCAAAGGACCCAAACAGAGTATTTCGGTGGTCGGCATGACCCAGAAGGATTTCATTTCGGATCTGGCCGTATGGCGTTTCAGTTACTCCATTGAAAGCAATGATGTGCAGGAAGCCAACCGTCGGATAAAAGGGCAGACAGCCATCGTCAAAAATTACCTCGAATCCAAAGGAATTACGGAAAAAGAAGCCGTATTCCAGGCCGTCAGCTGTGAAGAACGTTACCGTTCCGTATACAATGCCAATGGAAATTACACAGGATCCACCTTTGACGGATATTCTTTGGTTCAGTCTGTCCGGATTTCTTCTTCGGAAGTGGACAAAGTGGAAAAAATATCCCGCGAAATCACCGAACTGTTGGATTCCAACATCCGCATTGAACCGCAGTTGCCGGAGTATTACTATACCAAATTGGCTGATCTGAAAGTGAAAATGCTGGCCGAAGCCTCGGATGACGCCCGTTTGAGGGCCGAAACCATTGCCAAGCATGCAGGCAGCCGTCTGGGACGTCTCGAGCAGGCCAATATGGGAGTGTTCCAGATTACCGCTCCCAATTCCTCCGATGAGGACTATACGTGGGGCGGAACTTTCAATACTTCCTCTAAGGAAAAACGCGCCACCATCAATATGCGCCTGACCTATCGTTTGAAATAGGGTGACAGGTGTTTTGATTTTTAAATTAAAAAACAACACGATATGAAAACATTTTTTTCATTGCTGCATGCCCGTCTGTGTTTGGCAGGGATGTTTTTGGCTTTGTGTACAGTACTTGTAGCACAACCCGGTGGAAACCCTTCCCGCGAAGCGCGTGAATCGTTTCGGAACATGTATGACAGAGGAGGATATCAGGGACGTCCTGCCACTTCGGATCCGAACCGGGCCAACAGGGCTCAGCAGGAAGCTTCGGTGAAGCAGAAAAGGATTAATCTGACCGGAACTTTCAAATTGAGCGGAACCCTGGTTGACAGTGCCACCCGTGAACCGTTGGACTATGTAAACGTAACGCTGCTGACCGTTTCGGACAGCCAGTTTGTCAAGGGGGCCATCAGTGATGAAAAAGGCCGTTTTACTATCAGTATGCTGCCGGAAGGTGAATATTTGTTCAGGGCATCCTATGTGGGCTACAAACTCTGTTTCCGCAAAATCCTGGTGAACGGAGTCGTGCAGATGGGTGAAATCAAGATGCAGCCGTCCAGCACCAGTTTGGGAGAGGTCGTGGTGACGGCAGAACGTCCTATTTACAGCGTGGACGGGGAGAAAACCGTATACAATGTGTCGGAGGATCCGTCCATACAGACCGGAACCACCAGCGATGCTCTCCAGAATGCTCCCGGCGTAGAAGTGGACATTGAAGGAAACATCACCCTCCGCGGTATTTCCTCCGTGGAAATCTGGATAGATGACAAACCTTCCAAACTCACGGCGGAGAATCTGAAAACCTATTTGGAAATGTTGCCGGCCAATGCCTTGGAAAGGATAGAAACCATCACCAATCCTTCTTCCAAATACGCAACGGATGCGGAAGCCGTTATCAATATCGTGACATCTGCCCATGTCAAGCGGAACCATTTTGTGAGTTTCGGACTCAACGCTTCCAGCCAGCCGAATGTGAGTCCATGGGTGTCCTATGTGATTGCCAACGACAAATGGTCTCTCAACCTGTATGAAAGTTTTCGCTATTCCTATAGGGAAAACGCTTCGGAAGGTTATTCCATACAGCGCCGCGACAATGCCGCACACGATGGTTATGACACCACCCAGCGACTGGACAATACTTCCCGGTCCGAAAATACCAGTCTCAGCAATTATTTCTCTGCAAACGTGGGTTATGTGATTGATTCCATGTCCGAAATCAGTCTGAGCGGTTCCTTCAATTACAGCAAGTCCATGAGTAACAGTTCCAGTACTTCGGAACGAGACCAGAGTTATGTGGGGGGACAGAATTATTCCTATACTACCGACAATGACAATGACAGCCGCAATCTGCTGGGCATGCTTTTCGCCACCTATTCCCGCAAATTCGACAATAAGGGGCACAATCTGCGCATCTTTGCCAACGGAAGCATCTCTTCCTCGGATGGAAACTCATACTATTTGAGGGATTACAGCACGATTTACAATGATCTGGATCAGAATAAATATTACCGTAGCGAAGGCAATTCCTCCAGCTACGGTCTGAATGCCCGCTACAACTATCCTTACAACAAGATAGGAACGCTTTCCTGCGGATTGAACTACAATTACAGTCACAGCCGTTCCTTCTATGATCCCCTGTCCTATGATTCGGCTGTTTCGGATTATGTGATTCAGGATCCGCTGCGCAGACGTGAAACTTCCAATTCCGGTCACAGTGCCGGTACAGATGTCAACTGGTCGCTCCGTTGGCAGCGTTGGACCCTGCAGTTGGGAATGGGAGTCGGTCTGCGTCAGACAGGTATATGTTACATCAATGACGTGTACCCGGACGATACCACATTCCGTTTCCTGACTTACAATCCGTCCGTGCATTTGAGTTACCGGACCAAGAGCATGCATACGGTCAAAGCCAGTTATACCCTCCGTATGAGCACGCCTGATGCAACGCAGCTCACTACTTTCCGGTCCTACGGGGAAGACAGCTATTCGGTCGGAAACCGTCATCTAACTCCGTATTACATCCACAATGCGGAAGCCGGATGGACCAAGTATTTCAATCGTTTCGGTTCGGTGGGTGTGGATGCATACGGACGTTTTTCCACTCACGAAATCTCCAGCATTACGGACGTGACGGAAGAGGAGGATCCGTACATAGGCCGTATCATCGATTATTCCATGCCGTACAACATGGGTTCTACCTACCGTTACGGCGGCTCTTTCAATGCGACCTACAGCCCGAACGCCTTTTTCAACCTCCGTTTTTATGCCAATCTCTACCATTCGGTATACGATATGGATTATCCCAAGATGGGGCAGAACGTGCATTCGGAAAAAACTTCCTATTCACTGCGTTTGAACGCCTGGGCCAAGATTTTTGACCGTTATCAGATTCATGCTTCCGCCCGCTATTCTTCTCCCACCAAAACCCTGTTCTACGAATCCAAGGCCAATTATTCCATCAATTGCGGAATCCGTTCCGATTTCTTCGACCGGAAAATGTCTGTATTCGTGAATGTGCAGGATATTTTCAATTGGGGTAAGAAAGTCGGAAGTTCCGGCGTTTCCACCAATCCGTATTATTTGAGTTATTCAAATAGCAAGGTCTTGAACAGCAGGTATATCAGTGCAGGGTTGACCTTCCGTTTCGGAAAACTCGAATTGGAGAACAAGTCCACATCGGGCGCTATAGACGAAGAATAGGAAGCGAAAAGTTTTATGATACACATACATACGTACGGGAAAAAAATTATTGGAAAATATTTTGGCAAAAACAAATTTTGATAGCCCCATTTTATGTATCTTTGCATAGCTGTTTTGTAAGAGTTTTTGAATACGTCAAAATGATTTGTAATGCCTAGGAAAGCGAAATCGGATTTACAGAAGGCCTTGAAGGAAATCTTCGGATTCGACCATTTCAAGGAGAAGCAGGAAGCCATTATCGAATGCCTGATGGGGGGTAGGGATTGTTTTGTCATCATGCCTACAGGAGGTGGAAAGTCCTTGTGCTACCAACTTCCGGCCATGTTGATGGAGGGTACTGCTATCATCATTTCCCCGCTCATTGCGCTGATGAAAAATCAGGTGGATTCCATCCGTAGTTTCACTGCCATGGATAGTACGGCTCATTTTTACAATTCCACTTTGAGCAAGCAGGAAGTGCATCAGGTGAAAGAGGATCTGCTCAACGGAGTAACCAAATTGCTCTATATGGCTCCGGAATCCTTGAAAAAAGCGGAAAATGTCGAGATGCTGAAAAAAATCAAAATTTCATTTTTCGCTATAGACGAGGCGCATTGCATTTCCGAGTGGGGACACGATTTTCGTCCGGAGTACCGCAACATCCGTCAGGTGGTTGATGACATCGGCCAGAAAGTGCCTATCATGGCGCTCACGGCAACGGCTACACCCAAGGTTCGCAGCGATATACAGAAAAATCTGAAAATGATGGATGCGGAGGTCTTCCTCTCTTCCTTCAATCGTTCCAACATATACTACGAAGTGAGGGAGAAAACTCCCGATGTAGACAAGGAAGTGCTGAGAATCGTGATGGCCAATGCCGGAAAATCCGGAATTATCTATTGTTTCAGCCGCAAAAAGGTGGAAGAACTGGCCGAATTCCTGCAGGTAAACCATGTGCGGGCACTGCCGTATCATGCCGGTCTGGACAATGCGGTCCGGGTAGAAAATCAGGATCGCTTCCTCATGGAAGATGCCGATGTGATTGTGGCGACCATTGCTTTCGGTATGGGGATAGACAAGCCCGATATCCGTTATGTGATCCATTACGACATCCCCAAGAGTCTGGAAGGCTACTATCAGGAAACGGGACGTGTAGGTCGCGATGATGGAGAGGCTACCTGCATCGCTTTTTATGATTATGACGATTTGAACCGCATGGAAAAACTGGCCAAAGGAAAGCCGGTAGCCGAGCAGGAAATAGCCCGTCAGTTGCTTTCGGAGGTGATGTCCTATGCGGAATCCAATCTTTGCCGCCGCCGGCATCTGCTGTATTATTTCGGAGAAACCTATAACAACGAGAATTGCGGATGCTGTGACAATTGTCTGCATCCCAAACCGACCATCGAAGGACGTGAGTATATTCTGATTCTTCTGGGCTGCATCAAGGAACTCAAACAGCAGTTCAAGGACAAGCACATCATCAATATCATCCGCGGGGAGGCCACATCGGATGTGAAAAAATTCAAGCACGATGAACTTTCCTGTTTTGGAGACGGTGCCGAGGAAAATGAAAAATTTTGGGAATCGGTCATCCGCCAGGCTTTCTTTGCCAAATTGTTGGTAAAGGAAATTGAGAACTACGGTGTCATTAAGATTACCACCTTGGGTGAAAAGTTCCTCCGCCGTCCGTATTCCATTCCGCTGGTGGCTACTCATAAGTCATCCCGCGATTCGGACGACATGGAAGACGATGATGCCGATGGAGCCGATATGATGATGGGGCAGAAGGGCGGTGCTGTAGACAAGGCCTTGTATACCATGTTGAAAGACCTGTTGAAGACGATTGCAAAAAAAGAAAATCATCCGCCTTATGTGATTTTCCAGGAAAATTCACTGGAAGATATGTGTGTGCAGTATCCTACCACCATTGAAGAAATGACGCAGATTACCGGTGTCGGGGCCGGAAAGGCGCAGAAGTACGGCGGACCTTTTGTAAGTCTGATTCGCAAGTATGTGGAGGATAACGAAATAGAGCGTCCTCAGGATTTGGTGGTCAAAAGTCCTATCAACAAATCCCATTTGAAGGTGTACATTATACAGAACATCGACCGTCGCATTGATTTTGAAGATATTGCCAATGCCAAGAAACTCAGTATGGATGAGTTGCTGACAGAGGTGGAACACATAGTGACATCGGGTACTAAACTGAATATCAATTATTACATCGACGAAAACATAGACGAGTTCCATCAGGAGGAAATCATGGAATATCTGCAGACGGCAGAGAAGGATGATCTGGAACAGGCACTCCGTGAGTTGGGCGAAGATGAGTATACCCTGGAAGAACTCCGTCTGATGCGGATCAAGTTCCTGTCAGATGTAGGGAATTGATAATGGAAAAAATATGAATTATCAAAGTAATAAAGCAGAAATATGGGAATTATTTTAGAAAAGAAGGAAGGAGAAAACGAACGGACGGTTACGGCAACAGAAGATGTATTGGAGCGTCAGATCAATGCCGCGACAGAGACGGCCGCGGAAACTGTGAAGGCAGAAGATCCGATTGAACAGGCGGATGGTATGAGTGATATACAGAATGACTGCTGCCCTCCACCGGCGGAGGAAAAGCCCAAGCGTCCGCATTGCTGCTGGGTGACCATCGGTTTCATAGTACTGTTTGCCGCAGTCATCACCTTGTTTGTGCTGTTTTTTACACAGAACAGAGGTGCCAAAAGCGGAAATCCTGAACTCAAGGCCCTTGTTGAGCAGGGTGATGTGCCCTATATGCTCACGGTGAACAATGATTCCATCGTAGCCCATTTTGATCTGGTGGAAATCCTGACGAAGGATTTGGAAGAAGAAACCAACCGCTATCAGTCGGAATTGCAGCGCAAACAGTCCGTGCTGGAGGAAAAATACAAGAATTATCAGATCAATGTTCAGAACCAGGTGCTGACCAAGACGCAGATGCAGAATGCGGAGGTCCAGCTGACCAAGGAAATGGAAAACCTGAAGGTGCTGCAGGAAAAGTATTCTGTCATTCTGGCCAACAAGCAGGCTTCGGTGCAGAAGGAAATTGCAGATTCCATCATCAGCGTCACCAATCGCATCAACGACACCCGCTATCACGCCAAGTATGTACTGGCCACATCCAACGGTTCTGCCATCGTTGCCGCTTCGTCTGAGTTGGACATTACGGAAGAGGTGATTGAAGAATTGAACCGTTCATACCATAAAACCAACGGAAAAAATGAATAGAAAATTTTTGCCTCTGATTGTTCTGACCCTGATTTTGTCCGGTTTTTCCGCCTGCCACCGTTCCGACGTGAAAACGGAAGTGGTGGAGCGTTATGCCGACAATCTTCCCAAGGTGGAACGGATTTTCGTGAAAAATAAATCCGGTCAGGAAGTGGTGAGCAGGGAGATCCTTTATTTCCCGGGCAAGAAAAAATATGTGGAAAAACAGTTTGACGAAACCGGACAGCCCGAAGGAACCTGGATCAGTTGGTACGAAAACGGAAACAAGAACAGTCAGGGTACCTATGTGGACGGTGAGTGGCATGGCGTGTACAAGGTCTGGTACCCCAACGGCCGTCTGCATTATACCGGACAATATGAACATGGGGCCCGCGTCGGTGTGTGGACCTATTATGATTCAACCGGAGCAAAAGTGAGGGTTGAGGATTGTGGAATATACAAATAATGAAATAATTAACTAAAAATACATTATCATGAAAGATATCGATTGGAAAAACTTATCCTTCGGTTATGTGAAAACCGATTACAATGTGAGATGCTATTACCGTGATGGCAAATGGGGTGAAATTGAAGTCTCTTCATCAGAAGAAATTCCCATCCACATGGCTGCTACCTGCCTGCACTATGGTCAGGAAGCTTTCGAAGGTTTGAAAGCTTTCCGTGGAAAAGACGGAAAAGTCCGCGTGTTCCGTATGGACGAAAACGCCAAGCGTTTGGCTTCTACCTGTCAGGGTATTATGATGGCCGAACTGCCTCTTGAAAAATTCCGTGAAGCTGTTGAAAAAGTGGTCAAATTGAACAAGGACTACATTCCTCCTTACGGAACGGGAGCTTCCCTGTATATTCGTCCGCTGCTGATCGGAACGGGAGCCCAGGTCGGTGTAAAACCCGCCAGTGAATATTTGTTCGTGATTTTCGTTACGCCGGTCGGACCGTACTTCAAAGGCGGTTTCATGGCCAATCCGTATGTCGTAACCCGCAAATATGACCGTGCTGCTCCTCTGGGAACCGGTATCTACAAAGTCGGCGGTAACTATGCTGCCAGCCTCCGTGCTCATACGGAAGCCTGCCATGGCGGTGAATATGCCTGCGAATTCTATTTGGATGCCAAGGAAAAGAAATACATCGACGAAGCCGGTGCTGCCAATTTCTTCGGTATCAAGAACAATACCTACATCACTCCGCTGTCCTCTTCCATTCTGCCTTCCATCACCAACAAATCCCTGATGCAGCTGGCCGAACACCTGGGCCTGAAGACCGAGCGTCGTCCGATCGACATCGAGGAACTGTCCACTTTCGAAGAAGCCGGTGCCTGCGGTACGGCGGCTGTGATCAGCCCCATCCAGCGTATTGACGACTTGGACAACAACAAGTCCTACGTCATCTCCAAAGACGGTCAGCCCGGTCCTTGGTGCAAAAAGCTGTATACGGCATTGCAGCAGATCCAGTATGGTGAAGCAGAAGACATTTTCGGATGGTGCGACATCATCAACCTGTAAACTTATTCAAAGGAATATTTTGCAAAGAGAGCGTCAAAGCGCTCTCTTTGCTTGTTTGAAAACAGAAAATTATGGCACAATACGATTTATTAGTCATCGGTAGCGGTCCCGGAGGTTATGTGGCCGCCATCAAAGCATCCCAACTGGGGATGAAAACCGCCGTCATTGAACGTTCCGAACTGGGTGGCATTTGCCTGAACTGGGGTTGTATTCCTACCAAAGCCCTGATGAAATCGGCGCAGGTGTATGGATACATGAAACATGCTGCCAATTATGGCGTGCAGGTGGAAGGCGAAATCCGACCCGATTTTCCGGCCATGGTACAGCGTAGCCGTGGTGTGGCCGACACCATGAGCAAAGGCATACAGTACCTGCTCAAGAAAAACAATGTGGATGTGATAGAAGGCAACGGCAAACTGGCCGGCAACCATCAGGTGGAAGTCTGTAGCAAAGAGGGTGAGAAAACGCTGTATGAGGCTTCTCACATCATCTTGGCTACGGGTGCCCGCTCCAGGGTGTTGCCCAATCTTCCGCAGGACGGAAAGAAAATCATCGGTTACCGCGAGGCACTTACGCTCCCCGAACTTCCCAAATCCATGGTGATTGTCGGCAGTGGAGCCATAGGCAGCGAATTTGCCTATTTTTACAACAGCCTCGGAGTACAGACCACACTCATTGAATTACTACCCCACATTCTTCCCGTGGAAGACGAAGAAATCGCCAAGCAGGTGGATCGCGCGTTCCGCAAACAGGGAATGAAGGTCATGACGGAAGCCAATGTGGAAAAGGTAGAAGTAGAGGGCGATGTCTGCCATGTGTTTGTGAAAGACAAAAAAGGCAAGGACATGCTGATAGATGCCGACATCGTATTTTCTGCCGTCGGTGTGCAGACCAATATTGAAAATCTCGGACTGGAAGAACTTGGCATTCAGGTAGAAAGAGGTAAAGTGGTGGTAGACGATTACTATCGCACCAATGTGGAAGGCGTTTATGCCATCGGTGACATTGTTCACGGACCGGCTTTGGCCCATGTGTCCTCTCAAGAAGCCCATGTCTGTGTGGAAAAAATAGCCGGACGCAATCCCGAACCGGTGGATTATACCAATATTCCCGGTTGCACCTATACCACACCGGAAGTGGCCTCCGTTGGCTTGAACGAGCAGAAGGCATTGGAAGCCGGTTACGAAATCAAGGTCGGAAGATTCCCCTTTACGGCCTCCGGCAAGGCTACGGCAGCCGGTAATCGTGACGGTATGGTCAAGGTGATATTCGATGCCAAGACGGATTTGCTGTTGGGATGCCATCTGGTCGGAGACAATGTGACGGAAATGATAGCTGAGGCCGTGGCCATCCGCAAGGCCGGACTGAAGGCTCAGCAGATCATGAATGCCATTCATCCGCATCCTACCATGTCTGAAGCGGTGAAGGAAGCAGTGGAATCTGCCTACGGGGAAGCCGTGCATGTGTAAATGATACGGTATGCGGATGCGGAACGCATCCGCATACCTTTTTGAAAAAAGCGAAAAGAGTTTCAAATCACAAAACATATGTTATGAAAACTGCCTACGTATTTCCCGGTCAAGGAGCACAATATATCGGCATGGGCCGGAAATGGTATGAAGAAAATGCCGGGGTGAAAGCCCTTTTTGAAAAAGCGAACGACTTGCTTGGATTTCGCATCACGGACGTGATGTTTTCCGGATCCGAAGAGGACTTGAAGCAGACCCGCGTGACCCAGCCCGCCATTTTCCTGCATTCGGTGGCATTGGCCTTGTGCGTGGTGGAGGATTTCCGTCCGGACATGGTGGCCGGTCATTCGTTGGGAGAGTTTTCGGCTTTGGTCGCCAATGGCTGCCTTTCTTTCGAAGACGGACTGCGGCTGGTGTCCATGAGGGCAACAGCCATGCAGAAAGCCTGCGAACGTCAGGAATCTACGATGGCGGTGGTGTTGGGACTCCCGAATGAAAAAGTGGAAGAAATCTGTCGTCTGGTAACAGACGAAATCGTAGTGCCGGCCAATTACAATTGTCCCGGTCAGGTGGCTTTGTCCGGAACCCTGAAGGGAATAGAGGCGGTGACGCCGCTGATGAAGGAAGCCGGAGCCAAAAGAGTGCTGCCCTTGAAAGTCAGCGGAGCCTTCCATTCTCCTCTGATGGAACCTGCTCGGTTGGAATTGGCGGAAGCCGTGGATCAGACCCTGTTTCACACACCGGTCTGTCCTATATATCAGAATTGTACAGCTGCTCCAACCTCCGATGTGGAGGAGATTAAGCGAAACCTGAAGGCACAGTTGACTTCGCCTGTTCGTTGGACCCAGAGTGTGGAAGCCATGGTCGCCGACGGAGCTTCTGCCTTCGTGGAACTGGGGCCAGGAAGCGTACTTCAGGGGCTCATACGAAAAATCGTTTCCGGTTTGCCTTTTTCTGGCATGGATTGATGGACGAAGCTTTGTTTTTTTTGAAGAAAGAAGGAATCGTATTCGTTTTTTGGGTACTTTTGCACTTTCATTCAAAAAAAAGTTCATATGATTTATTTGGATAACTCAGCTACCACTTTCCCTAAGCCCGATGTGGTTTATGATTTTATGACGAGTTTC
The DNA here is from genome assembly GCA_045598025.1 of Bacteroidales bacterium. Lineage (GTDB taxonomy): Bacteria > Bacteroidota > Bacteroidia > Bacteroidales > WCHB1-69 > UBA1195. The sequence goes on from JAZLLH010000038.1 coordinate 19,563, forward strand.
TACCGCAAGCACGGTGTGAATCCGGGGCGCTCGGGTTTTGATGCTGCTTTGGAAACGGAAGAAATCGTGTTCAATACCCGCAAATTACTGACTCAGTTGTTTAACGGAGGTGGAGATCCCAATCGTTTGACTTTCAGTTATAATGCAACAGATTCTTTGAATATGGTATTGCAGGGACTGGCTGAAAAAGGAGATCATGTGGTGACCACGATGCTGGAACACAACTCCGTATTGAGACCTTTGTACTGCATGCAGGAAAGGGGACAGATAGAGGTTACTCATGTGCCTTTTGATGAAGCCGGATATGTGCATCCCGACGATATCCGCAAGGCCATTCGCAAGAATACCAAGTTCGTGGTGGTAACCCATTGTTCCAATGTGATTGGAACCATACAGCCTCTGGCTGAAATCGGCCGCATTTGCAAGGAAGCCGGTGTGATTTTTGTCGTAGACGGAAGTCAGGGAGCCGGTGCCGTTCCTATGGATATGGTGGCCAACAATATTGATGTATACTGTTTCACCGGCCACAAATGCCTGATGGGACCGACCGGAATAGGCGGCTCCTATGTTCGGGAAGGTGTGAAAATCAATCATACCCGTTTCGGCGGAACCGGTGTACGTTCGGCTTATCCCGGACATTTGGAAGAGTATCCCTGGCGTCTGGAAGCCGGTACACTGAACCTGCTCGGAGTAGCGGGCCTGAATGCCGGTGTGAAATGGATTACCGAAAAGGGTATAGAAAACATTCATGAACAGGAAATGAAGCTTTGGAAAAAACTGTGTGACGGTTTGCGTGAAATCGAGGGAGTGAAAGTATATTGTGCCACTTCCGTAGAGAATCAGAATCCTGTTTTGAGTTTCAATATCAATGGTTTCGAGGCCGGTGATGTCGGAACTATGCTGGATGTTGATTACGATATCGCCTGCCGCACCGGTTTGCAGTGTGCGCCCAAGGTGCACGAAGGACTGGGCACCATCGATATTCACGGAACGGTGCGCTTGAGTATCGGTGCTTTCAATACGGAAGCGGAAATTGATACCGCTATCCAGGCCGTTCGTGAAATAGCTGCCCTTAAGAACTGATCATCGGATAATCAATGAAAATAGCAGTGGGCACCGCAAGGTGCCCACTTTTTTGAGTTTATGTTGGTAGTCGATCATACCGTATTGTCGGAAGACCTTTTTACACAGATGTTCTGCTGTGACTTGTCCCAATGTGGCGGTGCCTGTTGTGTGGAAGGGGATGCCGGGGCCCCTTTGGAAGAAGAGGAAGTCGGCCTTTTGGAAGACCTTCTTCCCAAAATTCTCCCATACATGACGGAGGAAGGGCGTTCCGTGGTGAAAAAAAATGACGTATTCGATTACGATGCGGAAGGCAGTCTGGTCACTCCCTTGGTCAACGATAGGGAATGCGCTTTCCTGTATTATGAGGGAACCTGTGCCTATTGCGCCATCGAAAAGGCCTTTCTGGAACATAAAATCCGTTTCCGCAAGCCGATATCCTGCCATCTGTATCCCATTCGTATTTCCAAACGCGGTTTTTACGATGTGCTGGAATATCATCGTTGGGACATTTGCGAATGTGCGTGGATGTGTGGCAGCGCGAGGCATTCCGATATCTTTACCTACTTAAAGGAACCATTGATCCGCAAGTACGGAAAGCGCTGGTACGATAAGGTGCGCAAAGAACTGGATATGCGTGCTCGGGAGTCCAAAGTGTTCTGAATGACGTTTTTTTTTGTGGAAAAATCGGAAGAATCAGAACTTTTTTCCTGAAATTCCGTATATGCAAAGGTGTCAATATTGGAATAAATTATTATGCCGTTTCTACAGAAAAAATTCATTCATGTGCAGCCGACGGATATTCCTCTGGAAAAAGGAAAATTGCTAGTTTCGGCTCCCTTCATGACGGACGGATATTTTGACCGGACAGTCATTCTGCTGGTCGAGCAGGACAGCCATGGCTCCCTGGGATTTATTTTGAACCGTCCTTTGCATGTGTATCTGGACGATGTGGTAGAAACGCTTACAGACAGACGCTTTATTCTCTATAACGGAGGTCCTGTTTCTTTGGACAAACTCTTTTTCATCCATACCTATGGAGAGTTGATTTCCCAATCGGAACCTATAGGAAACGGTCTTTATCTCGGAGGCAGTGAAAAGGATATGCAATCCCTGCACAGCGAGGGTTTGCTGGATGCAGACCATATCCGTTACTATGTTGGATATGCCTCTTGGGCACCGGGACAATTGGAAAGGGAACTTTCGGAAAAGGCCTGGGTTGTGTCCGATTTTCAGGAAAATTGCGTTTTTGCTTCCGACAAAAGCCTTTGGCGCAGCGTTGTAAACGGTTTGGGGCGCCCGTACCAGGCCTGGCTGGACATCCCTGACAAAGCCTACTATAATTAAAAGGATATGGGCGTCATCATTCGGCAGAGCATCAAGGGCACCTTAGCCAATTATATCGGCATAGCCATCGGCTGTTTCACGACTTTTTTCATTGTGACCAAATATCTTACGCAAGATGAAGTCGGCCTGACACGCATTTTGGTGGATGCCGGTGTGCTTTTTGCCGGGCTGGCCCAATTGGGGACCAACTCGTCCGCCATCCGTTTTTATCCCTATTTCCGGAATGAAGAGGAAAAGGATCACGGATTTTTCGGTTGGACGCTGATCGTTCCTTTAATCGGTTTTCTGATCTATACTGTGATATTTCTCTGCTGCAGGCAGACGGTTGTCCGTATATATTCTCCCAAGTCGTCCCTGTTTGTGGAGTACATTTACTACCTGATACCCTTGGCTTTCTTTATGCTCTATCAGGCAGTTTTTGAGGTAAATGCCAATGTGTTGATGCGGATTGCCGTGCCTAAGTTCGTGAGGGAAGTGGGGGTGCGTCTGATGACCCTGGCCGTGTATATGCTGTATGCTTTCCGGGTGTTTGATCTGGATGGTTTTGTGATGGCATTCTGTTCAGTGTATGCACTCGCCATGCTGTGCGATCTCTTTTATTTGCTGACATTGAAAAAGGTTTCTTTCCGGCCGCAGCGAAAGTATATTACTCCGGCTTTGCGGAGGGATTTTCTTGCCTATACGCTGTTTATGGTGACGGCTGCCCTGGCCGGAAACATCATGCCGGTGCTGAATACCTTCTTCGTAGGGGCGAAAATGGGACTGACTACCACCGGAGTTTTTGCCATCGCGACCTATATTGCGGCAGTGGTGGAAGTGCCGTACCGTTCCCTGGGTTCGATAGCCCAACCGGAAATTTCCCAATCCGTCAAGGACAATGACATTGCCAAGGCCAACAAGATGTGCCGCAGTGTCTCTCTCCATCAGTTGCTGGCAGGATCTTTCATCTTCTTTGTTATATGGATTAACATCGATCTGCTTTTCCAACTGATACCCAATGGTGAAAAGTATGCGGATGGGAAATGGGTCGTCCTGGTGTTGGGGTTGGGCCGTTTGCTGAATTCCACTCTGAGTGTGGGCTGTACGGTACTCAATTATTCGAAATACTATTTTTATTCATTGATATTCACTTTCTTACTGACAGTATCTGCCGTATTCCTGAATGTCAAACTGATTCCAGTGTGGGGAATGTGCGGAGCAGCAGCGGCCACCTTGTTTTCATACATGCTGTATTTCCTGCTTTTGCTGTCTGTCGTATGGCGTTGCATCAAGGTGTCGCCTTTTTCGTTCCAACAGTTGGGAGTGCTTGCTGTGGTTGCCGTCATGTTTTTGCTGAATGCTTTGTGGGTCAGTTATCTGAGTCCTCATTGGCTGGCAACGGATTCCATTTGGACCTTCATAGGAGATTCCTTAGTACGCAGTTTTCTGCTTTGCGTGATCGGTACCGCGCTGGTATATGTGAGTCGTCTGTCTCCCGAAGTGAACAAATTGATAGATAAATATCTTTTGCGAAAGAAAGTCGGCTAAGTAGCCGGAAGGGGACATTTTTAAATTGAATATCGCATGCTATTGATTTTTTTCGTACCTTTGCATCTTGAAAAAACAACATCCGAATGAAAAATGTGGTAGCGTTGGTAGGACGCCCGAATACAGGCAAGTCAACCCTTTTCAATCGTTTGGTGCGTTCGCGTCAAGCCATAGTTGACAGTGTGTCCGGTGTGACCCGTGACAGAAATTACGGGCAGTCCGAGTGGAATGGAGTGGAATTTTCCGTCATTGATACAGGGGGATATGTCTCCGATTCCTCCGACATTTATGAAGGAGAGATAAAAAAACAGGTTCGATTGGCTATTGATGAGGCGGATATCATTCTGTTCCTGGTCGACGGACGGGAAGGGCTGACAGCCACGGATGAAGATATTGCCGATATTCTGCGTCCTTGCGGAAAACCGGTTTTTCTGGTGGTCAACAAAATCGACTCTCCTTCAAATTATGCGGATCAGATGGAATTTTATGCCTTGGGCATGGAGACGCTCTATCCTGTTTCAGCCATTACGGGCAGCGGTACCGGTGAATTGTTGGATGAACTGGTCAAGTGCTGTTCCAAAGAAAAACAGGAAGAGGTGCCGGATGATCTGCCGAAAATGACGGTTATCGGCCGTCCGAACGTCGGCAAATCTTCCATCATCAATATGCTGCTCGGCAAGGACCGGAGTATTGTAACGCCTTTGGCCGGAACGACCAGGGATTCCATTTATACCCGCTACAAAGGATTCGGTTTTGATTTCTATCTGGTGGATACTGCCGGTCTGCGCAAAAAGAAAAAAGTAGAGGAGGATGTGGAGTTCTATTCCGTCATGCGGACGGTGCGTGCAGTGGAAAACAGCGATGTGTGCATTGTTATGTGCGATGCTTCCAATGGTTTCGAAGCGCAGGATCTGAACATACTCAGTCTGGCACAGAGGAACAAGAAAGGCATAGTGCTGGTGGTGAACAAATGGGATTTGGTGGAAAAAGGGGCCAATACGCATCTTGAATACGAAAAAATGGTAAGGGAGCGCATCGCCCCCAACAACGATATTCCCATCCTTTTCACTTCCGTATTGAAAAAACAGCGCATACTGAATGTGCTGGAAAAAGCGATGGAAGTGTACGAAAACGTGCAGAGACGCATTCCCACTTCCGAACTCAATGATGTGCTGCAACCCATCATTGACGACAACCCACCTCCCATAGTAAAGGATAAGGTGGTGCGTATCAAATATATGATGCAACTTCCTACGCCGACTCCGTCCTTTGTGTTTTTCTGCAATCTTCCCCAGTATATCCGGGATGACTACAAACGTTTTTTGGAAAACAAAATACGGAAGATATGGAATTTCTCCGGAGCTCCGTTGGAAATATATTTCAGAAAAAAATAAAGACAATATCCATGAAAAAGAGCTTGTTTTTATGCCTGTTGCTGTTTTTGTGCGTATCCTGTCGCAACGGCAAACCCGTCTTGGACGAGCAGGTTTCGTTTTCAAACGGTATGTGGAACCGTTTCCGCATTCTGGAATTCCATCCGCAGACCACCAAAGCAGACCGTTATTACGATTTTGTGATAAAAATCAGCGTGGAAGACGATTTTTCCTATGCGGAAATTCCCATCAACACTGTTCTGACAGCACCGGACGGTCAAGTGAATGTCATGCGAAAAAGCATCGGCATCCTCCAGGCCGACGGACAGCATTACGGGACGGCCTATGGTGATGTATGGACAGTGGAGAAAACGATACATTCCCACAAGAAATTGAAAGAAGTGGGAAGCTATACTTTTGCAGTACAGCAACTTACGCAATATTATGAACTGGAGGGTATCACTGCGGTATCCTGTCAGGTGCTTCCTTCAAAAAAACAATAAACCATGAACATAGTAGCTGTAGAACCTATCGGAATAAGTTCGGACATGGCCAAGGAACTGGAATCAGAGTTCGCCTCCCTGGGACATCGTTTTATCTATAATCCGGACCGCAATGAAAACGAAGACGTGCTTCGCGACCGCATGAAAGATGCGGATATCGCCATTATTTCCAATATTCCCTTGAAGGAGTCCGTCCTGTCGGCCTGCCCGCATTTGAAATTCATAGCCTTGGCATTCACCGGCATGGACCATATTGATCTGGCGTACTGCAAAGCTCACAACATACAGATTCGCAATGCGGCGGGTTATGCTACCCGCGCGGTGGGAGAATTGGCTGTCGGACTGATGCTGGATGTGTATCGCAAGATATCGGAGCTGGATGCCAAGACCCGTCGCCTGGGTACCCGTTCCAATTTTTTGGGACGTGAACTTTACGGAAAAACCGTGGGCATTGTCGGAACCGGTGCCATCGGAACGTATACGGCCCGTCTGCTCCAGGCTTTCGGCTGCAAGGTCCTTGCCTACAACCGGAGTGAACACGAGGAAATCCGGAACATGGGCATTCCTTATGTGTCTTTGGACGAATTGCTTCGCCGTTCGGATATCGTATCTCTTCATCTTCCATTGACCAAGGAAACCGAGCATTTGATTTCCAAAGAGAAACTGTCTCTTTGCAAACCTACCGCCATTCTGGTCAACACGGCCCGTGGCAATGTGGTGGATAAGGAAGCCCTGGCGTTAGCCCTGCAGGAAGGCCGTCTGGCCGGTGCCGGCCTGGATGTGTTTGAAAAAGAGCCTCCGTTGCCTGTCGGTCATGTGATGCTGAACGCTCCGAATGTGGTCATGGTGCCGCATGTGGGTTATGCCACCCGGGAAGCATTCGATATCCGTATTGACATCGTTATGGATGCGGTCAGAACTTATCTTCAGGAGGTTGCACATGCGTAAGATAGGTTCGCTCGTTTTGTGTTTTGTCTTTTTCCTTGTTTATTCTCCGAGACTTTCGGCTCAGTATCAGTGGGTAGTGACAAGTCCGGATACGGTGGAAGACGAGGCGGAAGGACAGATTCGCGAAATGTGGAACGAACTGCAGCAGTCATGGTATGCCAAAATAGCCCAATATCAGATACATTCTCAGATTTCTCTCCCGGACGTACCGGACAGTGATACGCTTTCAACGGATTCTGTCAACATATTGCGTTTGGAAGCGCTGTTGCACACTACGGTTTTTCCCATGGTGTACAATGACGATATTAGAAAGTATATCAATTTGTATACCAAAGGATTGCGTTCAATGCCCCTGATTTTGGCAAGGGCTCAGGTATATTTCCCTCTATTTGAGGAAACACTGAACAAATACAAGGTACCTTTGGAACTGAAATATCTTTCCGTTATCGAATCGGCCTTGCGTCCGGAGGCTATTTCTCACGCCGGAGCTACCGGCTTGTGGCAGTTTATGTACGGTACGGGAAAAATGTACGGATTGCAGGTCAGTACGTATGTGGACGATCGTATGGATCCTTTGAAGGCGACGGATGCTGCGGCAAGGCATCTGTACGATTTGAGCGAAATGTTCGATGGCAATTGGCCTTTGGCCCTGGCTGCGTATAATTGCGGACCGGGCAATGTGGTCCGTGCCATCAAAAAAGCGGGCGGAGCCAAGGATTTTTGGAAGATATACAACTATCTTCCCCGGGAAACCAGAGGCTATGTGCCTGCCTTTTACGGAGCGATGTTTGCTATGAAGTACAGCGAACTGTACGGACTGCATCCGGCCAAGGTAGGTGTGGAACCGGTGGATACCATACGCATTTACCACCGTTTGGATCTGCAGAAGGCCGCGAATGTGACGCATATTCCTCTGGATGAACTGAAATATTACAATCCTCAGTACATAAGGGATGTGATTCCGACTACGGCGGAGGGTTCCGTTCTGCGCCTGCCAGCCAAGTATATACTGACGTTCGAAGAATCCAAGGACAGTATTTATGCCCTGCAGCGTCAGGCAGAAATCGCCAGTATCGAACTTCCCAAGGCAGAAGGGAACAATCAGCAGGGAGAATATTATTTCAAGAACCGATACCATGTGGTCAAAAGCGGTGAAACACTGTCCATGATTGCGCGCAAATACGGAACCACGGTGGATCATATTCAGCGCATAAACCATCGTCGCAGTACCATGATACATCCGGGTGACCGTCTCATTGTCGGACAAAACAAGGTATACCTTCCCAAAACGGAAAAAACTGCCAGCGATTCGGTCCGGACGACAGTCTCGGACACAGTGAAAACGGTTCTTCCGGATTCGGTGGACACGGCCCGTTCCAATTCTCTTTCTGTAATACAAACCAATTGATTATTCGTGGATTTTACCATACATTTCGATTCGGGTGCCGAGTGCGTATTTGCTGAAGAAGGAAGCGTCTGGCTCGTTGACAAACCTTTGCGTTGGACCTCCTTCGATGTGGTCAACAAACTCAAATACGAAATCCGTCGGCAGACCGGGCTGAAAAAATTCAAAATCGGTCATGCCGGTACTTTGGATCCTTTGGCAGACGGATTGTTGCTGATCTGTCTCGGCAAAGCGACCAAACGCATTGAAGAATTGCAGTCCCGGGAAAAAACCTATACCGGAACCTTTGTGCTCGGAGCAACAACGGCCAGTTATGATCTGGAGCAGCCCGTGGAAAATCCCCAGCCTTTTGCCCATTTGACCCGGACAGAGGTTGAGGCTGCCTGTCAGCGGCTGAGCGGACCGCAGCAGCAGGTTCCGCCTTTGTTTTCTGCTGTCAAGCTGGATGGAAAGTCTGCTTTCCAATATGCCCGGAAAGGGGAGGAGGTGGCATTGAAAGCCAAGAACATTGAAATATACTCCTTCGAAATAACCCGTTTTGAGTTGCCTGAAATTGATTTTGAAATCCGTTGCAGCAAGGGTACTTATATCCGTTCCGTTGCTCGCGATTTGGGTGCATCCCTAGGTTGCGGCGCTTATCTGAAGCGTCTTCGCAGAACAGCCATAGGGGATTTCAGGGTGGAAGATGCGCTGCCGTTGGAAACGTATTTTTCTGCAGTGAAAGCCGATTTTGTTCCTAGGAAAAAAAAGAACTTTGATTTGTGAAAATATATTTGAGAGTAATGGTGTTTTGTAAAGGATAAATCAATACCTTTGCAGAATATTTGGCACTTTGAAAAAAATAACAAAAGTATTGATAATATGACACAAGAAAATCTTAAAATCGAACAGAGGGAAGATATCGTTGTCCGATTTGCCGGAGATTCCGGAGACGGAATGCAACTTTCCGGAACCTTGTTTTCCGATGCATCGGCCCTGACAGGGAATGATATCGCCACTTTTCCCGATTATCCGGCGGAAATCCGGGCTCCTCACAACACCATAGCAGGTGTGAGCGGATATCAGGTACATGTCGGTAATCATATTTACAGCTCCGGTGACAAATGTGACATCTTGGTAGCTATGAACCCGGCTTCCTTCAAGTCCAATCTCAAATGGGCTAAAAAAGGAGCCACCGTCATCGTCGACATTGATACCTTTACCGAAGATGCCATGGCAAAAGCAGGCTATACTTCCGATCCGTTTACGGATGAATTGCTTCGCGCCTACACCATCATCAAAGCGCCCGTCACTTCCTTTACCGGCCGTATCGGCAGCGAGTTAGGAGCGGACAAGAAAACGACGGAGAAATGCCGCAACATGTTTGCTCTCGGTGTTATTTTTTACATGACACACAAAAAATTGGATCAGACATTTGCCTATCTGGAACGCAAATTCGCCAAGAAGCCCGATGTTGTTCAATTGAACAAAGCTGTTCTGACTGAAGGCTACGAATATGCGGACAAATTGGAAGTCGCGCATTCACATATAGTGGAAGTTTCTCATGCGGATATGCCGAAAGGACGCTACCGCAATATTACCGGTAATGTGGCAACGGCCTGGGGTCTTTTGGCCGCATCCGAACGTAGCGGCCGTCGGCTGTTCCTCGGATCCTATCCCATTACTCCGGCTACCGATGTGATGGTGGAACTGGCTAAGCACAAAGCTCTCGGTGCCCGTGTTTTTCAGGCGGAAGACGAAATTGCAGGTATTTGTTCTGCTATCGGCGCATCTTATGCCGGAGCTTTGGCCTGTACATCCACTTCCGGTCCTGGCCTGTCGCTGAAGAGCGAAGCCTTGGGTCTGGCCGTGATGGTCGAACTTCCTTTGGTTGTGGTTGATGTACAGCGTGGAGGTCCTTCCACCGGTCTGCCTACCAAAACGGAACAGAGCGATTTGAATCAGGCTTTGTATGGTCGTAACGGTGAGGCTCCTCTGATTGTGGTGGCCGCTTCTTCTTCGGCCAATTGCTTCTATTGGGCTTATACGGCAGCCAAATTGGCTTTGGAACATATGACACCGGTTATCCTGCTGACAGATGGTTATCTGGGCAATGGTTCCCAGCTGTTCCGCATCCCGAAAGTTGCTGATCTCCCTGGTATTACACCGCGTTTGGCGACTCCGAATGATCCGAATTACCGTCCTTTCCGTCGTGATCCCGAAACCTTTGCCAGAGAATGGGCACTCCCCGGAATGGAGGGACTGCGTCACCGCGTGGGAGGTTTGGAAAAATGTCCCGACGGTCCGCTCAGCACGGATCCCGAAAACCATGCCCTCATGGTTCGCAACCGTCAGGAAAAGGTGAACCGGGTGGCCAATTACATTCCCGATCAGGAAGTGACCGGAAATCCGGACGGCGATTTGCTTGTCGTGGGTTGGGGTGGTACCAGCGGTGCCCTTACCTTGGCTGTTGAAGAGCTGAACAAGGAAGGGAAAAAGGTGGCTTACACCCATTTCAACTATATCTGCCCGCTGCCGAAAAACACGGGCGATATTTTGCGCAAATACAAAAAAATCGTGGTCTGCGAACTCAACAACGGACAGTTTGCCGGTTATTTGCGTACCCAGTTCCCCGAATGCCCCATGCATCAGTACAATAAAATCATGGGACTTCCTTTCGAAGTGGGTGAATTAAAAGAAGCGTTCAACCAAATTTTAGGAGAATAGATCATGGCAGAAAGACATTTCGTTCCCAAAGCGGACATGGAGTATACAAAAGCTGATTTTACCAGCGACCAAATGGTGAAATGGTGCCCGGGTTGTGGCGACCACTTCATTCTCAGTTCCTTGTTGAACACATTTCCCAAAACCCATACCAAAAAGGAAAACATCTGCATGGTCTCCGGTATCGGTTGTTCATCCCGTATTCCCTACTATGTGGATACCTACGGTTTTCACAGCATTCACGGCCGTGCATGCGCCATTGCCACAGGTGTGAAATTGGCCAATCCCTCTTTGAGTGTATGGGTCAACATGGGTGACGGAGATTCCATGGCTATCGGCGGTAATCATTTGATTCACGCTGTGCGCCGCAATCAGGACCTCAACATCACGATTTTCAACAATGAAATATACGGTCTGACCAAAGGACAGTACAGTCCTACCACCAAATTCGGCCAGGTAACCAAGACATCTCCTTTCGGCACCATTGACTATCCTTTTATTCCGGGAGAACTGGTCATGGGCGCTCAGGGTACTTTCTTCGCCCGTGCCATTGACTGCATTCCGCAGCTAACGACGGACATCATGACCCGTGCAGCCCAACACGATGGTACCAGTGTGGTGGAAGTGTTACAGAACTGTATGATTTTCAACGACAAAACCCATGCTGCCATTACCGATAAAGCTGTTCGTGACGATCGCACCATCGTGCTTGAACACGGCAAACCCATGCTGTTCGGCAAGGACAGGAACCGCGGTCTCCGTTTCAACGGACGTAGCCTGGAAGCCGTTACCATAGGCGAAAATGGTGTTACTCTCGATGACATCATGATTCACGATGAAACGACAGAGGATGCCGGTATCCACATGATGCTGGCCCGTATGCACGGGGATCTTCCCGTGGCCATTGGCGTTATCCGCAACGTCCACAAGACTTCCTATACCCAGTTGTACGAGGACCAAATGGATGAACAGATGGCCAACGGCAAATACAAATGTGTTGACGATCTGCTCAACAGCGGTGATACCTGGGAGGTGGAATAAATATCCTTTTCTTAAGCAAAAAGCGGTGTTTGCCCTGGGCGCACCGCTTTTTTTTATTCCTGAGCAAAAAAAATAGGAAGGAAAGTATAAAGATAAGGAAATTATATCTACTTTTGCTTTTGCAAATTTGTGAATACGACCAAATAGAAAGAAAGATGGAGGATTTAAATCGAAAAGGAAGTAAAGAGATGATGTCCAAATCGTTAAAAGCCGGCAAACGGACGTATTTCTTCGATTTGAAGGAAACGCGTTATGAGGAGCATTATCTCGTGATTGCAGAAAGCAAGCGAAAATTCAATGAAGAGGAAGGTCGCTTTTTCTACGAAAAGCACAAATTGTTTCTTCACGTGCAGGATTTGGAGAAATTTGCAGCCTGTCTGGAAGAAATGATCCAATATGCGAAAGCCAATGTATCGGAAGAAGAATTCCATCCCAAATACGCAGGACAGGACGAGACCTATTCCGAAGACGATGGGTCTTTAGATTTTGACGATTTGGATTTCAGCAAATAAAAGTCTATAGAAATAGAGGCCTGATTCCTCAGGCCTTTGCTATTTCTACGAAAATTTTCAGGGTATCTGTCAGTTCCGTTTCGGTGCCGTTTGACAGGCCTTCTGTCATTTCCAAACGGGAGCAGAGCGTTTCGGCGCAGACGTAGTCGCTGTGAGCAGCCAATACTTCCGACAACTCCGGATGAGCGGTCAGCCGTACCTGAATGCGATCTGTGACGTCCAGGTTGGTTTCCTTCCGCAGGTTCTGTATGCGGTTGACCAGTTCACGGGCAATGCCTTCATTCAGTAATTCCGGTGTGACAGTGGTATCCAAAGCCACGGTCAGTTCGTCGGTGGAAGCAACCACCCAACCGGGAATATCCTCCGTGCTGATGTCAACATCGGCCGTTGTCAACAGCACTTCTTCTCCTTCCACTTCCATGCGGTATTCTCCGGATTTTTCCAAGCGGGCGATGTCGTCCTGGCTGAATCCTGCCACCTGCAGAGCAATGGCTTTCATGATTTTTCCATATTTGGGTCCCAGCGTTTTGAAATTGGGCTTGATTTTCTTGGTCAGGATGTGGTTGTCCGCACTCAGGAATTCGATTTCCTTGATGTTGGTTTCCGCCAGAATCAGGTGTTTTACGTTCTCAATCTGTTGCTGCATGTGGGCATCGGCCACTGGTACCATGATTTTGGAAAGCGGCTGCCGGACTTTGAGATTATTGCGTTTGCGCAAGGACAGTATGAGAGAGGACATTTCCTGAGCGATGCGCATCTGACCTTCAAGTTCCGTATCTATGCATTCTTCCTTCACAATGGGGAAATTGCTCAAATGGACGGAAGTGCCGGCTGATTTTCCGGTAACCTCGTTCAGAGCGCGGTATATCTGTTCTGAAAAGAAGGGAGCAATAGGAGCCGTCAGTTTTGTCAGGGTTTCCAGGCAGGTGTAAAGCGTCTGGTAGGCGGAAATTTTGTCTTCGCTGTATTCGCCTTTCCAAAAGCGGCGGCGGCAGAGGCGCACGTACCAATTGCTCAAATACAGGTCGGTGAAGTTCTGTATGCGGATGCCCGCTTTGCGCGGCTCATAATCCTGATAGTCGGCGTCCACCTGTTTGATCAGCGTGTTGAGCTCGGACAGTATCCAGCGGTCAATTTCCGGACGTTTTTCGTTGGGGATATCGGCTTCTTTGTAGGTGAAACCGTCTATATTGGCATAGCCTGCGAAAAACTTATAGGTATTGTACAAAGTGCCGAAGAAGGTACGCTTGACTTCGTCTATGCCGCTTTCGTCGAAACGGAGGTTTTCCCAGGGTTGGGAGGTGGTAATCATGTACCAGCGGGTAGCATCGGGACCGTGTTTTTCCAGAATTTCGAAAGGATCCACCGCATTGCCGAGACGTTTGGACATCTTGTTCCCGTTTTTGTCCAAAACCAGTCCATTGGAAATAACTGTCTTGTAGGCAACATTGTTGAACAACATAGTGGCAATGGCGTGCAGGGTAAAGAACCAGCCGCGCGTCTGATCCACGCCTTCAGCGATGAAATCGGCCGGGAAATTTTTGGCCTTTTCAATGGCTTCTCTGTTTTCAAAAGGATAGTGCAGTTGGGCATAAGGCATGGCACCGGAATCAAACCAGACGTCAATCAAGTCCGGTTCGCGGTACATGGGTTGTCCGCTGTCGGAAAGCAGTACTACGCTGTCAATGTACGGACGGTGCAGGTCGAATTTTTCGTAATCGGTGGAGGCATAAGGATTTTCCTTCATCAGACCGGCTTTTACGGCTTTGTCTATTTCTGTACGCAATTCGGCTACCGAACCTATGCAGCGTTCTTCCTTACCGTCCTTGCTGCGCCAGATGGGCAGGGGCGTGCCCCAATAGCGGGAACGGGAAAGGTTCCAGTCTACCAGATTTTCCAACCAGTTGCCGAAACGGCCGCTACCGGTGGCTTCGGGTTTCCATTGAATGGTCTTGTTCAAGGCAATCATGCGGTCTTTGAGGACCGTGGTGCGGATGAACCAGCTATCCAAGGGATAATAGAGGATGGGTTTGTCCGTCCTCCAGCAATGCGGGTAGGAGTGGGTATGTTTTTCAATCTTGAATACCTTGTTCTCATTTTTTAGGAAAATGCACAGACGGACATCCATGTTTTCCGCCTTGGAGGCAGCTTTTTCGTCGTACTTTCCATCTGTGGTAAACTGAGGATCGTAGGCATTTTTGACAAATTGTCCTTCAAATTGCTGATATGCTTCCTTGTGAATAAAGTTGTCTACAAAATCTTCGCGCAGTTCGTCCAGCATCCAGAATTTTCCCTTCATGTCGACCATGGGGCGGGTTTCGTCTTTACGGTTGATCATGAACAGGGAGGGAATGCCGGCCAAGCGGGCCACTTTAGCATCGTCGGCACCGAAAGTCGGGGCGATGTGCACAATGCCGGTACCGTCTTCCGTTGTGACGTAATCGCCCGGAATCACGCGGAAAGCTTCATCGTATTTATCTGTGATTTTTTCGTTCTCCAAAGCCGTCGGCCTGACCCATGGAAAGAGCTGTTCGTAATGTATGCCGACCAGGTCACTGCCTTTGTATGTACCGATTACGCGGTAGGGAATCACTTTATCCTCTTTGTCAAACACCATTTCTTTTTCGGCTCCGGCGGGGTCAAAATAGGCGTTCAGACGGGACTGGGCAATCAGACAGAGCATGGGGTTGCCATGGTATGGCTGGAAGGTCTCCACGGCCACGTAGTCGATTTTCGGTCCGACGCAGAGGGCGGTGTTTGAAGGCAGGGTCCAAGGCGTGGTTGTCCATGCCAGGATGCAGAAATGCTCTTTATAGGCAGCTTCTGCCTTGGAAAGAATATCGTCCAGAACGGGGTGTTTTTCCACTTTGACCCGGAATTGGGCGGTGCAAGTGGTGTCCTTGACATCGCGGTAGCAGCCCGGCATGTTCAGTTCGTGGGAACTCAAGCCCGTGCCAGCAGCCGGAGAATAAGGCTGTATGGTATATCCCTTGTACAACAGTCCCTTCTTGTAAATTTCGGAAAGAAGGTACCA
>JAZLLH010000039.1:0-9150 GCA_045598025.1 Bacteroidales bacterium
AGACAATCACTACCATCCGCCTGCGGCTTCCCAACGGCGAGCTGTACAGCGAAACGCTTTACACGACACCGCAGCAGGAAGCCATCAGACCATTGATTGACCCGGATTTTGCGTAGGGTGCCTCATTGTCAAAGTCAGGAGTTCCGCTGATTCGATTTTACCCCCAAAGGACTGCCCGCAGGGCAGTCCTTTTTTCATTTTCGTACAATCCGATTGTCAACATCCTTTATCAAGCGCCCTGTTTTGAGGGAGGGCTACATTCGGATTTGTTTATTGACTTCTCAAACGATATTTTTAGTACTTTTGCATTTTCAGATTCTGGAAACACAATACGAAATTTTAACGATATATGCAGACAGATGATATTTTCCAATCCGTCAAAGCCAGCATCACAGTGTGCGACACCGAAGGAAAAATAGTGTTTATGAACGATGCCTCCAAAGCTGTATTCGGTGACAAAGTCGGTGAAAGCATGATTCCCTGCCACCAGCCCCGTTCGCAGGAAATCATCCGCCGGCTGATGGAACAGAAGGAAACTCATGCGTACACTATTCAGAAAGGAGAGGTTCGCAAACTGATTTATCAGACCCCTTGGTACAAAGATGGTGAATTGGCCGGTCTGGTAGAATTCTCCCTTGTTCTTCCGGAGGATATGCCGCATTATGTGCGCGAAGTGAAGCCCTGATATCTTCCTATCGGAAGGGTGTAAAAATTAATTTTGGAAAAACATCGGTATTTGAGAAACCGTATTCGGGAAAGTGTTACTTTTGTATCATCAAAATGATATGATAATGATATTATAAAAGTTCATTTAAAATATTAAAAAATAACATGATGGATACAAAAGAATTTGCAAAAAAGATGAGTGGGAAGAACAACGGCTTCCTGCATTTGTTTCTGAATATCGCTTTCCTGATTGCGGGAATCGTACTGATGGTCTGTTTGGGTAATCGGGCCGGAACGGATATTCCGGTCGGATGGGTCGTATGCATCGGCGGTCTGCTGTTTTTCGTCTACCTCCTGCATCTGATCGGGTTCATGACCATACAGCCCAACCAGTCGCGGGTGCTGACCTTTTTCGGGAAATACAGTGGAACAGTATTCGACAACGGTTTCTTCTGGATTAACCCTTTTTACGGCGCGCACCGTATGTCGCTGCGGGCCAGAAACATGGATGTGGCTCCCATCAAAGTGAACGATAAGAACGGCAATCCCATCATGATCGGTCTGGTGTTGGTATGGAAAATCAAAGATACCTACAAAGCCTGTTTCGACATTGACGTGGAAACCCTAGCTACACCGCAGAACGCTTCCGCCACCCAATCCCAGACGCAGACCCTGAAAGGCTATGACAGCTTTGTCAACGTCCAGAGCGATGCCGCCCTCCGGAAAGTGGCCGGCCTGTACGCCTACGACAACATGGACCACAAAAACACCGAAATTACCCTGCGCAGCGGCGGAGATGAAATCAACGACCGCCTGGAGGAAGAACTCCGTAGCCGCCTGAGCATCGCCGGCATCGAAGTGGTCGAAGCCCGCATCAACTACCTGGCATATGCTGCCGAAATTGCCAGCGTGATGCTTCGCCGCCAGCAGGCCGATGCCATCATTTCCGCCCGCGAAAAAATTGTGGAAGGCGCTGTTTCCATGGTAGACCTGGCATTGAAAAAACTGGCTGCCGAACACGTAGTGGAATTGGACGAAGAAAAAAAGGCCTCCATGGTGAGCAATCTGCTGGTAGTGCTCTGTGCGGATGAAAGCGCCAGTCCGGTTATCAATGCGGGAAGCCTGTATTAGCCTATTCGTTTGAATATACGGATCATTATGAAAAAAAGTTTCGCATTGCGGGTGGACGAAGAGATATACAACGCCATCGAAAAGTGGGCGGCTGACGAGTTCCGCAGCACCAACGGACAGATGGAATGGATACTCTCCACGGCCTTGAAAAAGGCTGGACGCAGTCCAAAGAAGGGTCGGATACATGGCCATTCTGTCGGCACGTTGGACGCGGATAATGCAGGAACTGTAAAATATCCGGACAACGAAAAATAAACTTTGCATGGGCGAAAAAGAGGAAAAAACAGTAGGTTTGCCGATGCCGGAAATTTCCGTACAGAACACGAAAGTGCATATTGCTCCACTTTTTGACCGTATAGCGGGTACTTATGACCGATTCAACCATCTGCTGTCGTTGAATATTGACAAACGGTGGAGAAAGAAGGCGGTGCGTCGGCTCCGTCCTTCAGACGAAGTGCTTGACGTAGCGGTTGGTACTGCAGATCTGGCATTGGAAATACTCCGGCAGGGCAAGGCCCGGAAGGTGCTGGGTATTGATCTGTCTTCTGAAATGATGCGCATCGGACGGGAAAAGGCGGAAAAGGAGGGCCGTACCGCAACCCTTTCCTTTCTGCAGGCCGATGCCATGGACATGCCTTTCGCGGATGAAAGTTTTGACGCCGTATGCTGCGCCTATGGTCTGCGGAATTTTTCAGATCTGGATCGGGGACTGTCTGAAATGTTTCGGGTGCTCAAGAACGGGGGACAGCTTGTCATTCTGGAATTTTCCTATCCTTCCAGACGTCTGTTCCGTGTGCTGTACGATTTCTTTTTTACCCGTATCATGCCCGCATTGGGCAAAAAAATCAGTAAGGATGATACTGCTTATCTCTATTTTCGCGAAAGCGTGAAAAATTTCATCTGGGGAGAGGCTATGCTTTCCCATTTGCGCAGGGCCGGTTTCGGAAACGAATCCTTCCGTCCGTTCAGCATGGGTATCACCACCCTGTATCTCGCGGAAAAAAAGGAAGCAGTATTTTCAGATAAAAAACATACAACAGATTGATGATGAAAAAAATTCTTCTCTGGCTGCGCATAATCCGTCCGCAAACCCTTTTCGCCTCCTTGATTCCCGTCTGTGTGGCGATAAGGGTGGTGTATACCTCTGCCAGTGAGTCCCCGATTGTGGCTCGGCATCCTGTTTGGCTGGCCGTTGTGACTGCCGTTTGCGCTTTGGGCCTGCAGGTGCTGGCCAATCTGATCAATGACTATTATGATTTTATCCGTGGGGCAGACAAGGCCGGCCGTGTCGGTTTCAGGCGTCCCTTGGCCGAGGGCGAAGTAAGCCGTTCCCAAATGAAAAAGGCCTGTCTGCTCACATTGACGCTTGTACTGTGTACGGGAGTCTGGCTGGTTCTTGTGGGCGGCTGGTTTATCCTGCTCATCGGTTTGAGTGCTCTGCTTTTTGCCTGGCTGTATACAGCAACTTCCCATTCCCTTTCTTATTTGGGTATAGCAGATGTTTTTGTATTTCTTTACTACGGAGTGCTTGCCTCTGTTGGGACGGCCTACCTTTTTACCCGTGTATTTTCCGTGCAAGCTTTTCATGCCGGTGCCGTTTGCGGTTTGATTTCCATGTGTGTACTGATGACCAACAATCTGCGCGATGAGGAGGACGATCGAACCGTCGGCAAGCGCACTTTCGTTGTACGTTTCGGCCGGCCGGCCGCTTTCGGGCTTCTGATGTCGGAGGTGCTTCTGATGCCCTTCTTCGCCTATAAGGCCTTCGGTTTGTCCTGGCCGATGACCATCGGTATTGTCGGGCTCGTGTTGTGGTGCGCAGTATTCCGAGCCAAAGGGACGCAGTATAACCGCTGCCTGCTGGCCGCAGGCCTGACCAATGTGCTGTATGCTCTGCTGTGTCTGTGCGTGTAGGCAGAATGATGTTTTTTTGAAAAAATTAAAAAAAAGATGTTGAAAACGGTTTGTTATGTTGGAATAGGTAGTTTTGCAGGCGGAGTCCTGCGCTACCTGGTGTACTTGGGAGTGGAAGCAGTGAAGTGGAATTCGGCTTGGGCCACCTTCGCAGTGAATGTCTTCGGTTGCCTGCTGTTGGGATTCATTTGCGGGCTTGTCCGGGAAGGATGTTCCCTCAGTGATAATATGCGCTTGCTGCTGACTGTCGGAATTTGCGGAGGCTTTACCACTTTCTCTACTTTCGTCAATGACGGTTTCCAGTTGTTGCAGTCTGCCCGTGTGGCACCGGCTCTGTTTTCCACTTTGGGTGGACTTTTGGCCGGATTCTGCATGCTCGGACTCGGTTACTGCTTGGGAAATGTGCTGATGCATACAATCAAGGCTTGAAAAATATGGAAATGACGCAGTATGATATACAGGAAATAGTCGCCCGTCAGCGGGATTTTTTCCGCCAGGGGAAAACGCTGGATGTGTCATGGCGCCGACGGCAGCTTCAAAAGCTGAAAGCGGCCGTTCAAACTCATGAAAAAGCGTTTGAACAGGCTCTTGCCGAGGATTTGGGCCGTAGCGAGGTGGAGGCCTATCTTTGTGACATAGGACCTGTCATTGTGGAAATCAATGAAATCCTGCACGGATTAAGACGCTGGGCCCGTCCCGAACGGCATTTCAGCGGTTGGATGTGTTTCCCCAGTATCCGTACCAGGGTGTATAAAATGCCTTATGGCGTGACGCTCGTCATCAGTCCGTTCAACTTTCCGGTATTGCTCACTCTCGGTGTTGTGGCGGCCAGCATAAGCGGAGGAAATACCGTGGTGGTCAAAGCCAGTTCCAAATCTCCGGCCTGTACGAAAGCCCTGCATCAATGTCTGGCCGAAACCTTTCCTCCGGAATACGTCTGTCTGATAGACGGCGGACATGAAGTCGCCGATTATTGTTTGCAGCAGCGTTTTGACAAAATTTTCTATACCGGATCTCCGGCGGTGGGCCGGCATGTGATGACCGAAGCAGCGAAAAACCTCACTCCCGTTGCATTGGAATTGGGAGGGGAGAGTGGCAACTGGTGTATTGTCCGTCAGGATGCCGATCTCAGGGATGCTGCCCGGAAAATTGCCTTTTTCAAATTGTGCAATGCCGGACAGATTTGCATCAATATCAATCAAGTGGCAGTGGCGGAAGAAGTAGCCGATGCCTTCCTTTCCGCTCTGAAGGCGGAGTTTGTCCGACAAATCGGGGAAGATCCCCTCTCCAATCCGGAATATCCCCGCCTGATTACGGAAACAGCCTATGAGCGTTGTGCGCAGGAGGCCGACTGTTATCGGGACCGCATCGTTTTCGGGGGGAATGGAAATCCGCAATCCCGCCGCTATGCTCCTACGTTGATTTACCCGGTCCGTGCGGACGAGGGAGTGGTGAAGCACGAACTTTTCAGCCCGTTGCTGCCGATTGTTCCTTTCAAGGATGAGGCAATCCATGAATTGTTGGATTGCATTGCCGAACGCGAACATCCGTTGGCTCTGTATCTTTTTACACGGGATAAAAAATGGGCCCGTCGCTGCATGCAGCGCATGCAATACGGAGGCGGCTGTATCAACGAGGTGTGTATACACCTGATGGTCAAAGGCGTGCCTTTCAATGGCACAGGTCATTCGGGTATGGGTGCTTATCACGGTGAATGGGGATTCCGCGAATTTACCCATCCGTCAACCGTGCTGACGGGAAGCCGCAGGTTCAATCTGTCGCTGCGCGAGCATCCCTACGGCGGACGGAATGCTTTGCGTAAACTTTTTATTTTGAGAAAATTCGAACGGTGACCGAGAGGAAATCATTTAATGCATATGTTTTATGGAAGACATCAGAAACAACAGCCAAATGAAAAAAGTGAGAATTACGGTGATACGGAAAGCCTGCTATCCCGATTTGATGGAAAAATATGAAAATCCCATTGAGCATGCCTGTACACTTCGTGAAGGACAGGTGTTCGTGTCCGAAAACGGGAAATGTCCGGTCGGATTGTGCGACAGCGCATGGAGCAGCATGAAGGAATTTGTGGAAGTGCTGGCGCAAGGAGGCGGGAATTTTTACGACGGATGGATGAAAAATCCCTATTCTGCTCTGATTTCCTGTAATGACGGATTCCGTCCGGTGAGTTTTTTGCTGGAAACCCAGGATTGATACAACGTACGGAAAGGCATCAATCTTCTGTGTTCCTTGTGCGGACAAGGAATAATTTATCTGAAGGCTGCAAAAGGAATCGTAAAAATAACTACTTTTGCAGTCTGTTTTTTTAAGAAAGAAAACAGCTTTTCACAGGCTAATACATAAGGAAGATGAAAATAGGTTTTGACAATGACAAATATCTGAAAATTCAGTCAGAACGTATCAAAGAGCGCATTGCGCAGTTCGGTGACAAACTGTATTTGGAATTCGGCGGAAAACTTTTCGATGATTTCCATGCCAGCAGGGTGTTGCCGGGATTCGAACCCAACAGCAAGCTGAAAATGCTGATGCAGTTGCGGGACGATGCCGAAATTGTCATGGTCATCAGTGCCGTAGATATTGAAAAAAACAAGGTCCGGGGGGATTTGGGCATTACTTATGATGTGGATGTGCTCCGTTTGCGCGATGAATTCCTGAGTTGCGGTCTGTTGGTCCACTCCGTAGTCATTACTCATTTCAACGGACAGAGAAGTGCCATTGCCTATCGTGAACGTCTGGAACGCATGGGAATTCATGTGTACTACCATTATATCATTGAGGGTTATCCGACCAATGTGGATCTGATCTGTTCCAACGATGGTTTCGGTAAAAACGAATATGTCAGGACGGAGCGTCCGTTGGTTATTGTGACGGCTCCCGGTCCCGGAAGCGGAAAAATGGCGGTCTGTCTCAGTCAGCTGTATCAGGAAAACAAGCGCGGAATCAAGGCCGGTTATGCCAAATTCGAAACCTTCCCCATCTGGAGCATTCCCCTGAAGCATCCGGTCAATGTGGCCTACGAAGCAGCTACAGCCGATTTGAATGATGTGAACATGATTGATCCTTTCCATCTGGAAGCCTACAACAAGACGGCTGTCAATTACAATCGGGATATTGAGATTTTTCCGGTGCTGAATGCCATTTTTGAGGGTATTTACGGGGAAAATCCCTACAAGTCACCTACCGACATGGGTGTGAATATGGCCGGATTCTGCATCAGCGACGATGCAGTCTGCTGTCAGGCATCCAAAGATGAAATCATTCGCCGTTACTATGCTGCTCTATGCGATTTTGCGCAGGGAAAATCCAGCGAAAACGAGGTAAACAAGATTGCCTTGTTGATGAAGCAACTGAAAATCACTACTGCCGACCGTCGTACGACTGTGGCTGCCCGTGAACGTATGGAAAAGGAACAGGCACCTGCTTCTGCCATTGAACTGGCAGACGGCACCATCATCACTGCCCATACCAGTCCTCTGTTGGGACCGAGCGCAGCATTGCTGCTCAATGCCACCAAGCATTTGGCCGGAATTGACCACAACATACGGCTGATTCCGCAGGAAATGATAGAGCCTATACAGCGCACCAAGGTCAACATGCTGCACGGACACAATCCGCGCCTGCACACCGATGAAGTGCTGGTTGCACTTTCTATGCTGTCGCTGCATGACGAAAATTGCCGCAGGGCGTTGGCTTGCCTGCCGCAACTGAACGGTTGCCAGGTACATGCAACCGTGATGCTCAGCGAAGTAGACCGGAAAATATTCAAGAAACTTGGTATCGGATTGACCACCGATCCGGTCAGCAAAAACTAAAAAAAAAGCCGTCTTTCGGGACGGCTTTTTTGATGGTCTGATTTTCTATTTGACCAAGTTGTAGGTGTCGCTGGCAATGACGAATTCTTCGTCCGTGGTAACGACCACCGTGGCCACTTTGGAGTCGGCGGTGGAAATCACACAGTCTTCACCCATGATTTTGTCGTTGAGTGCCATGTCGATTTTGATGCCGAGGCATTCCAATCCTTCAAGAATCGGGTGACGCATGAACCAGGCGTTTTCACCGATTCCGCCCGTGAAGAGCAGCAGATCGCAACCGCCCATTTCTGCCATGTATCCGCCGATATAGCGTTTGACGCGCTGGGCAAACATATCGAAAGCATAGGTGCAGCGTTTGTCGCCTGCATCACGTCCGGCGCGGATGTCGCGCATGTCCTGTTTGCCTCCGCTGATGCCGACCAGACCGCATTGCTTGTTGAGCATTTTGGTCATATCTTTCCAATCTTTTCCGTTTTCAAGAATTTCTTTCTTGAAAATGAATTCGATGACGCCAGGATCGACATCTCCGGGACGGCTGCCCATAATCAGACCTTCCAAAGGGGTCATGCCCATGGTGGTATCAAAGGATTTGCCGTGGTCGATGGCGCAGATGGAAGCTCCGCTACCGAGATGGCAACTGATGATTTTCAAATCGTTCCAATCTTTCCCGATCATTTTGGAAGCCTTTTCGGCCACGAATTTGTGGCTCGTTCCGTGAAATCCATAACGGCGTACACCGTATTTTTCGTAATATTCGTAGGGGAGTCCGTACAGATAGGATTTAGGAGGCAGGGTGCTGTGGAAAGCAGTATCGAAAACTACGCTCTGAGGTACCTGAGGGAGCACTTCGCGCATGGCATAGATGCCGGCCAGGTTACCCGGCGTGTGAAGGGGTGCCAAATCCGTGAGGGATTTGATTTTTTCAATGACTTCGTCTGTGACCAGACAGCTTCCGGAGAAGAGTTCTCCTCCGTGAGCCACACGGTTACCGACGGCTCCGATTTCCTTCAGGTCCTTGATGACGCCCATCTTCGGATCGACAAGGGCTTTCAATACGAGTTTGATACCGGCTGTATGGTCGGGAATGGGGAGTTGTTCGTAGTGCTTTTCACCATTGTACTTGTGAGTGAATTCTCCCATTTCCAAACCGATGCGTTCCAACAGACCTTTGGCCATTACTTGGGCATTGTTGTCCATGTCTATCAATTGGTACTTTATGGACGAACTGCCGCAATTTAAAACTAAAATTTTCATATTCAGTCAATTTGTTATGTTAGTACATGTTTTCTGTTCGAATTCGCAAAGGTACTGAAAAAATCAATACCCTGTTCTTTCAAAGACCTGTTAATTTGCAAATTTATTTTTTGAAAAAGAGAAAATCATAAAGATAAAATGAGTACTTTTGCAATCCGTACAATTATATTGGCGTAGGATTTTTTTATGAATTTATAAAGTGTATAAGTAAAATGGCAAAAGAAATAAAATTGAGTTTGGTCTATCGGGACATGTGGCAGTCTTCGGGCAAATATGTGCCGCGTGTTGACCAATTGAAACAGATAGCTCCCGTGATTGTAGATATGGGATGTTTTTCCCGTATTGAAACCAA
>JAZLLH010000040.1:0-38650 GCA_045598025.1 Bacteroidales bacterium
TAACGGTTACACCGCCTTCACCACCGACGGCAACGCCACCGTTACCCAAGGCTTCCTCTACGCACCCTTCGGCGAGATACCCACCCCATACGCCCCCTTATGGCAAAACGGCGTAATGCCCAAATACACCTTCAACGCCAAGGAACTCGACGAACAAGCCGGTATGTACTACTACGAAGCGAGATACATGGCCCCGCCAACGTTTATAAGTCGGGATCCGATGTTTGAGAAATACTTCTGGATGTCTCCGTACGCGTATTGTGCGAACAATCCGGTGAAGTATGTGGATCCGACGGGAGAAGATGTCAGAATAACAGGATATGATAGGAAAACAGCATACAAAGAATTCAAAAAAGGAGCAACTCGCTATGATGTCCAGATCCGTATGAATAGACATGGTGATATCAAAGGTCGTTATGTTGGAAACGGTACAATGTCTGCTGAAGCCAAGATGGTTATGGATGCTATCGGAGACCATAGTGCGAAAGTGCTTATTAACACAACGTATGGCTCAATTACTGAAAATGAGGCAGTATTTATTGGAGGCGCTTTCTTGGGATCAGTTCTGAATAATGACGGAACAGCCGAGGCCCATCAGGATGTAAATCCGGGTGACTTGAAAAAAATAAGTGATTTTTACGGCAAGCCTGGGCAAGATATGCTTCATGAGGTTACAGAAGCATATCAGGGCGCGAAAATAGCTCAGCAATTAGGTCGTTCTATCTGTAATTCTCAAGAAGATAAGGATGTTTATGACTGGGTTCATGGTATGGCTATTCCTCAATCGGGAGAGATTTTTGGACCATATCCTGTGACAAATGGATTGTCAACAGAATACGGAGGTACATTAATGGGTATCAGATGGAATGTCAAAAATACTAATGGAGAGGAAGTGTTAATAAAACAATAAATGATTATCCGCAAGTATGTGATGAGTTGTACAGCCGGTGTTCGAAAGTCGGTCGATACTTTATTGATGCGATGACCAGTCTTTCAAATGTTTTGTCCCCGAAATACATCCTGTTGAATTTATAGCAGAATTCGTCCAGATACGACTGGAGAAAATCCAGCTTTACCCCGTGATACATATCCTTGAACAGCGATTTGGCATTGGAAATGGCCACGTGAACCCAGGGAAGAATCTTCGGGGCATCTTTTCCGGGAACGGTCTGCCGTTCCGAACAGGCGACCACTTTTTCCACGCCAATATGGGACGGCAGATTGTCCATCACCACCTTTTCCGCTGGATCAATGGACTGTCCTGCTTCCGACTTAAACGTAGATGACTCCAGATTCTGAATGACTTTCATCTTTATATGACCGCATCTCCGGTTTTTCTTTCCTTTCTTTGGATTCTCAACAGGTTCGCTTTCAACCATGACCAGAACTTTCGCTTTTCGCTGGCTTCCGATTCCCCGTTTGAGAGGCGCATCGTCATCCGTCCTGTCTTCTGCCGTGATGTACCCTTCGTCAAGTTCGATGGTTTCCTTCAACTTGTACTCGCTATCCCGTTGTCCCATCACGCTCCTGAGCTTGTGAAGCATTTCCCATATCGGCTGATACCTTTTGTGACCGAGTTGCCGTTGCAGCTCAGAAGCTGAAAAGGTCTTCTTTGTTGATGTCAGAAGATGGATGGCCGTGAACCAATACAGCAACGGCAGTTTGCTGCCGTGCATCACTGTACCAGAGGTCAATGTGGTTACATGATGGCAGCCGCTGCATTTCCAGCGTCTATTGTATTTGTCCCAAATATGCCTGGTGCCTCCGCATTTGGGACATACAAGGCCATCCTTTTCCCTTTGCTCTTTCAGATATCTGATGCAATCATCCTCAGAACCAAACTGTTTGTTAAACTCAAGTAATTTCATAAAGCATATTTTCAATGCTGCTAATGTACTAAAAAAATGCGTATCATCTCAGAAAATAAACACTTTTTTGCGGATAATCATAAAAAGAAAAGTAATGGAGTCTATTCTGAATTCTGTATCGCATTGAAATTTTGACTACCTTTGCACTTTGTAATTCAACCACATGAGAAGTAACGAGTTCCACGGAAAAGGCAGCATCCGCTACAACGGCAGCGAACGCATCTGCTCCCGCCTGGGCGACCGGACCTTCAGTCTTGGATGCACATCCCTCTGTCAACATCCCCTTTTTAGGACAACTTTAATATAGTCAAGCGTCCGATTTTCGGGGTGGGGGATTTGATATTAAAAGCAAAAAAATGACGTCATTGCATCGAAAATTTGTTTACTTTTGCAAATTGAAATAAAAAAAAATACCGTTGGGATTTGGCGGTTTTAATAACCTCGGCTGCCAACTACGACGAAACTGTAAAACAAATTGATAGTAGAGGTTACCTTAATATTATAGGTTACCAAAAGATATTCCATGGAAGAGACCTTGAAAGAATTTGATGAAGTGATGGCCGTTTGTCGCGAGCTGTTTTTGAGAAAGATGGATGATTACGGACTGTCGTGGCGGGTGCTGCGTCCTCATTCCATAACGGATCAACTGTTTATCAAAGCCCAAAGAATCCGCAGCATAGAAGAAAAAGGCTGTCAGAAGGTAAGTGATATCGGTGACGATATCCGTTCGGAGTACATCGGCATCATCAACTATTCCGTGATGGCACAAATACAGTTGGAATACGGAGCCTCCTTGCCGGGCGGTGAGGAACTGGACAAGGAACGCGTGGCTTCTCTGTACGAAAAATACGTTCAAAATGCCAAGGACTTGCTTTTGAACAAGAACCACGATTATGATGAGGCTTGGAGACAGATGCGGGTATCCTCTTTTGTTGACATTATATTAATGAAGCTCATGCGTGTCAAGCAGATTGAGGACCACGACGGAAACACTTCTGTATCGGAAGGTTTGGCCGCCAATTATTACGATATTTTCAATTATGCGGTATTTGCAATGATACATTTAAATAAAAATAATCGAATATGAATTACTACAATAGGAATAACTACGTCTCGAAAGAACGCCGCGGTACGGCGTTCTACGTCCGTCATTTCTGCCGGATCTTCATCGGAGTGCTGTTTCTTTTTTCTGCCTATGTAAAAGGGGTAGACCCTTTCGGCTTCGGTCTGAAGATTGAAGAGTATTTCCATTCTTTCGGCATGAATTTCATGGTTCCGCTGTCCCTTCCCATTGCCTGCAGCATGTTGCTGGTGGAGTTTCTGATTGGTATTTCCATGCTGTTCAATATTCAGTTACGCATTTTTTCCTGGGTGCTGCTGCTGTTTATGAGTTTTTTTCTCGTGTTGACAGCCTATCTGGCATTTGCTCCTTCTGTGGTGGATTTGTTCAACCGCTTGGCCGGAACTTCCTATCAGCTGTTTGTTCCCAGTGATTGCGGGTGTTTTGGTGATTTTATCAAATTGACCAATACCCAGACTTTTTTGAAAAACCTTCTCTTCCTGATACCCACCCTGGTCGTGTTTGCCGAACGCAAACGTTTCCGCTCTCAGGATTTTGCATATATTTCAGAATGGGGTCCTCTGGCGGTAGGTTGTGTCTTTATACTGTTTATGGAGATTCATTGCCTGCGTCACGAGCCCTGGCATGATTTCCGTCCGTGGAAGGTGGGCCGTTTCATCGCTGCCGAAACCTATGCCGAACCTGCCCAAAAGGACTATGTGTTCCAATACCGTCATCGTCAGTCGGGGCAAATTCGGGAAATCACCATGGATGAACTGGTGGAAATTTCCGAGGACAGTCTCAGAAACGCGGATCTGGAGATGAACTACGAATATGCAGACCGGGTGGAAAAAACCATTAAACCCGGAATTGATGCCCGTTTGTCAGATTTTTCCATGATGGATAATGAAACCAAGGAAGATATTCGGCAATCCGTCATAGAGTCGGGCGATTATCAGTTTGTGATGTTTTTCCGGGATGTGACCCGCTCTTCGCAGGTCCAATGGAAAAAACTCAATGAATTTGCACAGTCCTGTTCGAAGGCCGGTTTTGCTTTCTCCGCAGTTACCGCATCTTTGCCATCCGAAGTGGAGGCATTGGCGGGCGCTTATCGGCTTCCCTATACTTTCTACTATTGCGATGCCACTCCGATGAAGACGGCGCTGCGTAACAATCTCGGTCTGATTCTGCTGAAAGACGGTTATGTGCTGGACAAATGGAGTTTCCGCGATGTTCCTTCTTTCAACCGTTTCTTGAAGAAACAGAATGTGTACAGCGAACGCCTGGCCGAATTCAAAACAAAATGTCCTCCTGTGCTGCCGAACGGTGAATTGCTGGACCTGTCGGCCACAGAGGATGAAAATCATAGCGAAAAATAGCATACATCATTATGAACGAAGTTTTTTTGAATCACAATCAATTAGAGCAGTTCCGTTTTTTGGAAACGGAGGAAGAGATTTCTGCTGTGGTTACCCGTATGCGGGAGCTGACCCGGGATTACATCCGGAATGCCCGCCTTCAGTCCCTTGTCGTCGGCATTTCCGGTGGAGTGGACAGTGCTTTCGCAGTCGCTCTTTTGCAGCCGGTATGTCATGAATTGGGTATTCCTCTGATTGGCCGTTCCATCACCATAGAGACCAACAAACCGGATGAAATTGAACGCTCGAAAGCAGTAGGCCGTTGTTTCTGTGATGATTTTGAGTATATTGATGCTACTGAACTCTATTTGAACATCAAACCCTTTATGACGGATCTGGAGGACGATATGCTTTCCAAACTCCGCATGGGGAACTGCAAGGCCCGTTTGCGCATGATGATGCTTTACGATTTGGCTCAGAAAGAAAAAGGCATGGTCATCGCCACGGACAACTTCACCGAATATCTGACCGGTTTCTGGACGCTACACGGCGATGTGGGGGATTATGCTCCTTTTATCCATTTGTGGAAAACGGAGGTGTACGAAGCCTGCCGATATTTGTGTAAAAGTCTTCCTTCGGAGTCGGCCTCGGCCTTAATGTCCTGCGTGGATGCAGTCCCAACGGATGGCCTGGGTATTTCCAAATCGGATTTGGAACAGCTTGGAGCCGCTACGTATGAAGAGGTGGATAAAATGTTCTGGACATATCTGAACCATCCGGACAAATGGAAGGATCATGTGTTGATTCAGCGATATCTGCGTTCCGAATACAAACGCAGGAATCCCACTATTATAGAGCGTTCCGTTCTGTTGGAGAAGCGCCCGTCGTGAACTCAGTCAAAAATGCTACATTTTACCTATAATATAGAATTTGTTTAAATAATTTTACATAGCATTGTTTTACAGGTTGTTGGTTTTTGTATACCGCTTTTTAACATTTAGTGGTGAAAAAACTTTTTGAAAAAAAATACGGGAAGTAACATATATTTTTATACTTTTGCCAATTAAAAAAAGTTTCTTTTATTCTTTTGGAAAAGAAGAACTTTTTGATGAAAATAACGTATATATAAAGAAACCCTCTTGAATGGGAGTTTTTTGAGAGAACTTGTTAATGAGACAGATATGAATATTAAAAGGCTGTGGTTATCGTTGTTTGTGGTGTTGGCCGCTTTCACTTGTAAAGGTCAACAGGATCCTCAATTCTCGCAGTATATGTACAGCGATTTTTGTATTAATCCTGCCATTGCGGGCAGCGCAGGCATTTGCGCCACCACTTTGTTCAGACAGCAATGGGCCGGTTTTACGGATTCCTATATAGACGATGAAACCGGTGAAACCAAGACGACATCCACTTCTCCTCAGGAAATCGTTTTCAATCTGCACGCTCCTGTCCGTTTCCTTCACGGTGGAGTGGGAGCCTCCTTTTATCGCGATCAGGAAGGGCACCAGAACAATATCGACATCAAGTTGGCCTATGCGTACAAGATGAATATTGGAGGCGGTTTCCTGAATATCGGAGCTGCATTGCAGATGTCCAATCTTTCCCTGATGGGAGACGAACTCCGTCCGAACGTAAGCGGAGACCCTTCCATTCCGACCAGTACGGTCAGCGACTTTTTTACGGATGTGGCTTTCGGTCTTTACTATAAGGACAATTCTGACAAGTGGTATGCAGGTTTGAGTTGTACTCAGCTTCTCGGACATGAAGGCATCAATACCCACCAAAGTACCACGAGACACATTTACCTCATGGGCGGATATTCCTTCCCGTTGCCTTTCAATCCCAATTGGACCATCAAGCCGAGTTTCCTCATCAAGAGCGATATTTCGAAAACTCAGCTGGATCTGACCGTCTTGGGAGAATACGATAAAATCCTGTGGTGCGGTGTTTCCTATCGATTCATCGATGCTTTGTCTCTGATGTTCGGTGCACAGCCTTTCGTCCGCTCTACTTCGGCCATCCGTGGATTGCAGGTAGGTGTTGCTTACGATATCACTACCTCCAAATTGGGTTATACGCACGGCCGCAGTTTCGGTAGCCCCGAAATCATGCTGAAATACTGCTTCAATATTGTAACGCATCCGAGTGTGTATGGTTACAGAAATACGCACTACCTGGGCAACAGACCTGCCAGATAGTATATGAAAATTTTACCAAGAAATAATTCAAAACTGTAATAGATATGAAAAAATCGGTTTTAATTTTAGGATGGGTCGCCATGATGTTTGTGATGGCATCCTGTAAAAATTCCGGTAACGGCCAGTTGGTCGGAGTACAAGACAGACCGGAATACGTGGAAGTCGTTCCTTTTGGAATGAAGAACATCCCTCTGGGCCATCTCCATATCGGTGGTGGCGAAGCAGATGACGCCTATTCTCAGACGTACGCTGCCAAAAATGTGACGGTCCAGGCCTTCTGGATGGACGAAACGGAAATCACAAACAACGAATACCGTCAGTTCGTGATGTGGGTCAGAGACTCAATCGCCCATGTCCTGTTGGGAGAAGCCGAGGTCGAAGATGAGAATGAACATTATCTCAAATATCGCAGAGGCGAGAACGAGGGCGAAGTCATTGAACCCAAACGTATCAATTGGGATACGCCTATCGATTGGGAGTCTGATAATGAAGAATATCAGCAGGTTCTCTCCAATCTTTACAGTTCTCCTGCCGGAAATGAACGTTATTACCATTATAAAGGAAAAGATCTCAACGTGAAAATGTTGAATTTCGAATACTGGTGGGTGGACCGCAGAGCCTATAAGGATCCCGAAGATCCCGAAGTGATGGGTGCTGCCTACAAGGAGTTCGACAACAATGATCCTTCCACCAAGGATATGGGTATGTTCTCAAACCGTCCGACGGCTTACAATCAGGGAAAGAAGCCCTTCCTCCGCAAGGAAGTGGTCAATATCTATCCGGACACTTTGTGCTGGATTCATGACTTTACCTATTCTTTCAACGATCCTCTGACCGAAAACTATTTTTCGCATCCTGAATACGACTGGTATCCGGTTGTGGGTGTGAGCTGGAAACAGGCCCGCGCTTTCTGCGCCTGGCGTACGCAACTCCGCAACACTTATTTGACCGGCCGTGATTGGGCTTTCGAAAATGAATTCCGTCTGCCGAACGAAGTAGAGTGGGAGTGGGCTGCCAGAGGTTATCTGAGCGATTCTCCCTATCCATGGGGAGGTCCCTATATCCAGACTGAAAACGGATGCTTCCTTGGCAATTTCAAGCCGCAAAGAGGTAACTATATGGCCGATGGTGGTGTACAAACCGTTATTGTTGCCCATTATCATCCGAACGACTGGGGATTGTACGATATGGCCGGAAACGTTTCCGAATGGTGTGAAGATGCTTACAGCGAATCCGCTTACAACTTCGCCCACGACTTGAATATGCAGTATACCTACTATGCGAAGGACAGCGATGCTCCTGTATTGAAGCGCAAAGTGGTCCGCGGCGGTTCCTGGAAAGACATCAGTTACTATCTGCAGACTTCCGTCCGTTCCTATTCCTATCAGGATACCGGAAAATCCTACATCGGATTCCGTTGTGTCCAGACTCTCTTGGGAAGAAACTACGGAGACAGCAAAACCACTTCCTCTAACATTTATTAGTAATTTACAGATAATCAATATCAGTTTATAATACAAAAAAAACAAACACAAATCATGACACTTAACGAGATTGTTACTAGTAAACCCTACATCAATTTTATGTCCAAATTGTACGGATGGGGTGCATCCGTGGTTATTATCGGCGCATTGTTCAAAATCATGCACTTCCCCGGTGCCGGTGTCGTGTTGACTCTGGGTATGATTACGGAAGCTTTGATTTTCTTCTTCTCGGCTTTCGAACCTCCTTTGGCTCACTACAATTGGTCGTTAGTGTTCCCTCAACTGGCTCTCGGCGAAGAAGAGGCTCCCAAAGACAAGAAAGCCGTAAAACTCCCCTCCAATGCTCCTATTACCCAACAGCTTGACAATGCATTGGAAGAAGCTAAAATCGGACCGGAATTGTTGGAAAGCCTGGCTTCCGGTATGCGCAATTTGGGCGAAAATGCCCGCAAACTTTCTGGCGTGGCCGATGCAGCTGCTGCTACCGATGGATATGTTACCAATTTGTCCAATGCTGCCGCTTCCGTGAAGAATCTCGGTGATGTGTATGATAAAACAGCTGAAACTCTGGAAAATACGGTCAACAAGTCCGGACAATATTTTGAAAATATCGAAAAAGCCACTTCTTCAGTGAAGACGTTGGCCGACATCTATGAAAAGAATATTTCCACCATGTCCGAGGAAACCGGTTTCAATGCTGAAATGGACCGTTTGGCCAAGAATCTTTCTGCCATGAATGCAGCTTACGAAATTCAGATTCAGACTGCCAACAATACCATGAATACAACCAAGAACCTGGACGACTATATCTCCACTCTGGCCAATAATTTGACACAGTCTACCGACAGTGTGTCTGCCTATAAGGAGCAGATTGACAAACTGGCCCAGAACGTAAGCAAGTTGAACAGCATCTACGGAAACATGTTGTCAGCCATGAGCAACAGATAATTTAACTAATTGATTGTTTAATTATTTAAAACCAAGAATATATGGGTTCTAAGAATTGTCCGGAAACCCCGCGACAAAAAATGATCGGTATGATGTATCTGGTGTTGACCGCCATGTTGGCCTTGAATGTATCCAAGGACATCCTGAGTGCATTCGCCACCGTGAGTGATACCTTAGAGTCGACCAACGCCAATTTTACTTCCAAGATTGACGAAAGTTACGCCAATTTTGCTGCTGCTGTGGAAAAGGAAGGTCCTAAAGTGAAACCTTACCTTGACAAAGCTTTGCAGGCTCAGAAATTGTTTGATGCCGAAATCAAGTATGTGGAAGGCATCAAAGAAGAATTGTTCTGCTATGTTGACGGTAAAAAACCGGAGCAGGTCAAAGGGCTTACGTTAAATGATATGGATGCAAAGGATAACTTTGACAAGCCGACGACTTATTTCATCAATAATGGAAAAGCCAAGGAAATGGCTGATCATTTTATCAAATTGAAAGCCAATGTCAAGAAAATTGTCGGAGATGAAGACTTTCAATTGAAAGGCTTGGATGTGGAAAGAAAGTACAAGAACGCCAACGATGAAGAGGAGTCTTGGGAAGTTCATTCCTTCGAACACATCGTTGCCGCCGGCAGTTATACTTTGCTGAACAACATTATCGGTGAATTGAAGAATATGGAATACGAAACGGTGAAATACCTGTACAGTATGATTGATGCCGGAAGTTTCAAATTCGACAATGTCAGTGCCAAGGTGATTCCGAACAGCCGCATCGTGTTCTCCGGTGATGCTTTCGAGGCCGATGTTATCGTTGCTGCTTCTGATTCCCGTCAGACCCCTGTTGTGTACTGGGGAGGCGGTCGTGAGAAGGCTACCGAAGCTGACATTCCGAATCTGAAGATGGTGGAAGGCGACAGTGGAATCGTCCATTTAAAAATTCCGACTGCAGGAATCGGAGATCAGAAGTTTGCCGGTGTCATCAAGGTGCAGAGCCCGGAAGGCGACAAGTACTATCCTTTCAGCGAGTCCTATACCGTTACCAAACCGACAGCTGCCGTGGCTGCTGAAAAGATGAATGTGTTCTATGCCGGAATTCCCAATCCTGTGACGATTTCGGCCCCTGTGGCTTCCGAAAAACTGAGAATCAATTGGGGCGGTTGCACTGCAACTTCTTTGGGAGGTGGCCGCTACGATGTTACGGTACCGCAGTCTTTGTCCGGCAGATCGGTCAATATTACCATCAGCGCTGACATGGGGGGTGGTAAGAGCCAGTCCATGGGTTCCACGGAATTCCGTGTAAAACCCGTTCCTGAGCCCAGTGCTTCCATCGGGCCCAATATCACTTCCGGTCGTCAGCCCAAGGACCTTCTGCTGGCTAACCCTCTGGTCGTAGCCAGAATGTCTCAGGACTTCAACTATGAGTTGCGTTGGAACGTTGTTTCCTACAAGGTGACTTTCGTAAAGAACAATGTGGAAGAAGCTCCTATTCTTGTCCACGGAGGCCGTTTCCCCGACAATGTGGTCAGCAAGATCCGTTCTGCCTCTTCCGGAACCCAGATGGAAATTTCCGATATCAAGGTGCAGAGCATAGCTGGAGCCAGAACGTTGAAAACCATTCTGATTCGTATAAAATAGTAGTTAATTTTAAATACAGAATATCATGAAAGCGTTTAGATTAGCATTGATCATGGTTTTGTTCTCTTCGATTTCGTTCGCTCAGGTGATCGAAAGTGAGGAGGGGGCAACTCCGACGGAATCGAGTGTTTCGTCTTCCAAGCCTATTCGGGCTCCCATTGACCGTCCATGGGTTGAACAGAACATGGCCGACAACAAGCCCGTTACCCTGCAGCATATCAGCAAGGATTATTTGCGCAAGTCAACCATGATTTGGAGAGTGCTTGATTTGCGTGAAAAAATGAATCATCCGCTGTATTTCCCCACGGAAGTGAAAGGAAACAGAAGGAGTCTGATGCAAATCGTACTGGATGCTTTGAACGCTACGGAGGAAAATCCGGAACCTTTGAGGGTGTATACCAATGAGGATGTGAATATTCCCGTTTCTTCTGAAGAGTTGAAAACCAGTATGGGAGAAACCAAGCGTATTGAGATCATCAACGATTGGGGTGATGTTATCGGAGATTCCACCGTGTTCCTGCCTTGGAGCGCCAAGGACGTTTTTCAGTATATTCTGAAAGAATGCTGGTTCGTGGATAATCAGCGGTCTGTGTTGGATGTGCGCATCATGGCCATTTGCCCGATGTTCTGGTATGAGCCTCAGTCGGATGCTGCCGTGTCGGAAGAGGACAGCGATATGCCTGCCGTCACCAACCGCCGTTGGAGACAGTTCAGTTGGATTTATTATCCGGAATTCCGTCCCTTCATGGCCAAGAACGAAACTTTCAATATGTACAATTTCGCTCAGAACAGATCTTTTGATGACCTGTTCCTGCAGCGTCGCTTTGCCAGTTTCATCAAGGCGGAGTCCAATGTGTACAATGATCGTGAAATCAACCAGTACATCGTGAACGGTCTGGACCAGATTCTGGAATCGGAAAGAATCAAGGAAAAAATCCGTCAGGATGAAAACGATATGTGGAATTACTAGCATTTCCACTCTCTGAGCAAAAGGCGGGCGAGAGTCCGCCTTTTTTCTTTTGATGCTATCTTATCACTAACCTTTTACACTACCCGAAAATGAAAAAAATCTTATGTTGGCTTCTCTGCATGAAGCTTTGTGCGCTGTCCGCCCAAACATCAGGCGGCCGGCCGGCCGGAATGGCTCTTGACGGTGTGGCTCTGGAAGGAGCCGGCTCCGTTTCCTCCAATGCCTCTCAATCAGCGTTTTTATCCAGGCCTGTCTGGATGTTGCATTGTGCCAATCGAAATGGGATACCGGAAAGTTCTGAAACGGAACTTGATTTTTACATTCCATTCCCTGGGAAAAATGCTTTAGGATTTTCTTTGGCTCAGAACGGTTGGGGCGATTGGTGTGAGATTTCGGCATCCGCAGCTTTTGCTCATGCCGTCGCTGAGCGTTTTTCATTGGCCCTGCAGTGCCAGTATACCCGGATGTTTTTCTCTGACTCCTACTATGGCGGCTTATGGGCATTTATTTTTTCCCTTTCTGCATTTTACAAGACAGAAGGGTCTTTCTGTCTCGGAGGCCGTGTGGACAATCCGGCATGTATGACGTACGGGCTGAGGAAAGGAACTGAAACGATTCCTGTCCGTCTGGCCGTAGGAGCATCCTACGCCTGCAGTGAGGAACTGCTTCTTGCTGCGGAAGTACGCAAATCAATGTCGTTGCCTATGGAAGTAGCAGCCGGTTTGGAAACGGCAGTCGGAAGGCACCTGTTCTTCCGATGCGGTGCGGTTTTCCCTGATTTCCGTCTGGCGATGGGGGCCGGTCTTCTCGGAAAACGCCTGCGCTGCGATCTGTCCTGTTCCTATCATCTGCTGTTGGGCCCTTCTTTTTTTCTGTCCTTGCAGTCCGTGTTATCATCGTCGTCTGTTTCCTCATATACGCTTTTGTGATGAAAACTTTCCGTTACTTGTTTTTTGTCCTGCTGTCCGCATTTCTTCCTCTGTCCGCGCAGCAGAAGGACAGCCTGTTCATTTTGCCTTCCGATGGAGGCACTCTGTTGGAGGACAGTCGTGAGGAATTTGAGGAGGAAGGCATTGCTTCTGAGGATTGGGAAGATTGGGCCAGAGAATTGGCTGATTTAAAAAATAATCCTTTGAATGTCAATGATCTGGATAATCCAAAATGGATAGAAGTACTGCATTTGAGCGAGTATCGCTATTATCAGTTGCGCAAATATGTGGATATGCATGGAAGCATCCTTTCCTGGGGAGAATTGGCTGCTGTGGAAGGATTCGATGCCGCATGGGTACAGGCAATGCGTCCCTATTTGGAAGTGGGTGAATGGAAACCGTCACTTCGTGCGGGAATGAAAAAACCGAAATCCCGCTCGGAATTTCTGCTCCGTCATAGCCGTATTCTGGAATCTCAGGCAGCCTATGAGGACGATAACGGCCGGATGTACGAAGGAAGTCCGGATATGTTGTTGCTGAAATATACTTACCGAAGAGGCCGGAATTTCAAAATGGGGCTGGTGGCGGAAAAGGATGCGGGCGAAAGTTTTTTCCGTGCTTCCAATCTCCAGGGTTTCGATTTTTATTCTTTTTATCTTTCTTATGAGGGAAAACGCGGACTGCAGCGCCTGTTGGCAGGCGATTATCAATTGCAGTTGGGTCAGGGTATTGCCATGGAAATGGGATATCAGCCGCAATCGCTTTCTCCTGAATCACTGCAGAAGGAATCTTTTCTCAAAGCGCACAGTTCGGCCGGAGAAGGAAATTTCCTGAGAGGTATGGCAGCGCAATTTCGTCTGTCCGATCAGTGGCGGAGCTGCGTCTTTTTTTCGCTCAACAGGGTGGATGCGCAAAAAGAGGAATCCGATTCTTCCGTCAGTGCCGTGTACAGGGGCGGTTATCATCGGACTGCGACAGAAATAGGCCGGGAAGCAAATCTCCGGCAGCTTTGCTGCGGAGTCCGCACCGCATATCGAGGCAATGCTTTGGAAATAGGGATTGGAGTATACGGAGCCGGATATACGTCGCGTTTGGAAAAAGAATGGAAGACTTACAGCCAATTCCGTTACGCTTCCTTGTTCTGTACTAATTTCAGTGCAGATTATCAATATATACGCAATCATCTGTTTTTGAATGGAGAAACAGTGTTTGACATACAGGGAAGATTGGCAACTTCCCATATCTGTGTGTTTCATCCGGACGACCGCGTGCAGTTTTCTTTGGAATACCGCTATATGGGAAAGGCTTTTCAGAGTGTGTCGGACCTGCTTTCGCAATCGGCGTCCCACAGCAATGAACAGACTTTTGCTTTGAGATTTCGCATGTTGTCGGGGCAAAGCGGTGAGTGGAATCTTTCCTGGGAGCAGTCTTATTATCCCTGGCTGAAATACCGTATTGATGCTCCGTCAGAGGCTTCGGACTTCCAATGTCGCTATGCTGCAAATCTGAATGCGGAAAACAGTATGCTGTGTGTGTACCGTTGGAAATGTTCTCAGCAGAACCTTACGTTGGGGAACATCCGCGTTTTGGAAAACAAACAAAGACACAGTTTCCGGTTTCGCTGGAAGGCTCAGGCATCTCCCTGCTGGTCCTTTCGTCTGCAATGGGATGCCGTGGCTGGAAAACAGGGAGCGTCTTCATGGCAGTACGCCACGGTACTGTCGCAGGAAGTGGCGTATACGCAGGAACGTTGGAAGTGTGTATACGGTCTCGCTCTGTTCGATACGGATTCCTATGACGTGAGAATCGGTATTTCAGAAAGGGATGTGCTGTATGCCATGTCATCGGTTGTATGTATGGGCAGAGGTATCCGAAATTATCTTCTGCTGTCCTTCTGTCTGACTTCGTCCATACATCTGTACGTCAAAGCGGCTGTGCATACCTATGCGGATAGGGAGGAAATCGGAAGCGGACCTACCCTGATAAAAGCATCTCACAAATCGGAAGTGAAATCGCAGTTGGTTTGGAAATTTTAATTACTTTTGCATCCGAAATAATTTGCATATGGCGACATTGGATTATCGAACATTGGGACAGTTCGGACATCTCGAACTGATTGCACGGCAGATGGTGGAAGGTTTCATTACCGGGTTGCATCAGAGTCCTTTTCACGGATTTTCCGTCGAGTTTGCGGAGTACAGACCCTACAACGCAGGCGAGTCTACCCGCAATATTGATTGGAAACTGTACGGACGCACCGACAAACTTTTTGTCAAACAGTTTGAAGAAGAAACCAATCTGCGGTGCCAGCTGCTGATAGATACATCGTCCTCCATGCTTTTCCCGCAGAGGGATTCCTGTTCTTTGGAGAAACCGAACAAATTGTATTTTTCTGTTTACGCAGCGGCGGCCATAGCCCAAATGCTCCGTCAGCAGAGAGATGCGGTGGGCCTGACTCTGTTCGATGATCAGATCCGCTTCCACACCCGTGCCAAGTCCAGTCCGTCGCATGTAAAACTGCTGTTTTCCGAAATGGAAAAATTATTGGATGTGCCCCGTCCGGAGACCCAGGCTTCCACTGACGTCATAGCGACTTTGCACGAAATAGCGGAGCGCATACACCGCCGTTCCCTGGTCATACTGTTCAGTGACATGTTCGATTTCCGTTCGGACAGCGAAGAACTCTTTCTGGCGCTGCAGCATCTGCGTCACAGCAAGCATGAAGTCATTCTTTTCGAAGTGAGCGACCATTCCATGGAAGTGGATTTTGCCTTGGATAACCGTCCGTACCGTTTGATAGATATGGAAAACGGAGAAGAACTGAAAGTCAATGCTTCGGAAGTCAAGGATGTGTATCGTGAATCCATCCGTCGGTTCAGGGAGGAATTGAAAATGCGATGCGGGCAATACCAGATTGATCTGGTGGATGTTGATATCAACGAAGGTTTCTATCCGGTGTTGATGACCTATTTCCTGAAACGGAAGCGAATGTGCTGAATATTACAAATCAATCAAATACACTAACCTATGAAATCAAAATCCCATGTACAGTTGAAGGATTGGTCTGTTTCTGACCTTCCAAGAGAAAAAATGAAAACCAAAGGAGTTTCCTCCTTGAGCGATGCAGAATTGCTGGCTATATTGCTGCGTTCCGGAAGCGTGCAGGAAAATGCGGTGGATATTGCGCGTCGCATACTGGCCGACTGCAATGATAATCTGGTTGAGTTGTCCCGTCGTCAGCTGATGGATCTGAAAGCCTATGACGGTGTCGGAGACACTAAGGCAATGAGTATTCTGGCCGCTTTGGAATTGGGAAAACGCCGTCGGACTTCGGATGTGCTGCAGCGCAAGCAGGTCAGAAGCAGTGCAGATGTGTATGAGTACATTCAAGACTGTCTGACAGATCTGGATCATGAGGAATTCTGGATTGTCGTACTGAGCAATGGCAATCAGATTATGGAAAGGCTGAGAGTCAGTGTGGGAGGAGTTGCGGCCACCATCGTGGATCCGAAATTGGTATTCAAGCAACTGCTTCAAAGGAATGCGGCGGCTTTCATTCTGTGTCACAATCATCCGTCCGACAATATCCGTCCAAGTGAGCAGGACCGTCATCTGACTCAGGCGCTGAAAAAGGCATCCGAATTGTTCTGCATACGGATGTTAGACCACCTGATTGTAGGAAGTCAGCAGTATTTCAGTTTTTTGGATGAAGGGCAGCTGTGACGGTTCCAGGCATGAATAAATGCCTATCGGTCTGTAATCAGTGCGGAAAGGATGCGGTATATTTCTGACCAGGACGGTTTTTCGTTTTTCAGCATCTCCAGATGAGCCTGCATGACATTTTCATCCTGACGGCGGGCAGGACCGGTCTGCGCTTCGGAAGGATGCAGTGTCTGTATCTTCAGCGCAGTCTCTAGTATCAGCGGGTGTAGTAATCGGGTGTCAATATGTTGCTTCTCAAGCAATTCAAAGGAAATCCGGTACATGGCATTGCTGAAGTTGTTGGCGAAGACGCCGGCCAGGTGCAGGTATTTGCGCTGCTCGCTGCTGAGAAAGTATATCTCCTCGCTGATCAGGGCAGCCAAAGTTTCCAAAGTGGAACGGCTTTCTGTATCGCTGGCTTCCACACAGATCGGCAGTCGTTCGGATTTCAGATCCGTACATTTGGTACAAGTCTGAAAGGGATACAGCACTCCCCGGGAAGGAGAAAGTTGCTCAAACAGTGAAATCGGCAAGGTTCCGGATGTGTGGACCATGGTTTTGTTCCTATGGGGAAATTTCCGAATCACTTCCGGGTAGGCTCCGTCCTTCAGTGCAAACAGATAGATGTCGGCATCATCGGGAATGTCCTCCCAGCGGGATTGGAATGTTGTATTCCATGCTTTTGCCAGGGTTTCGGCTTTTTCTGAATCCCTGCCGTAAATGCCGTATATGGGGATGTTTTTTCCGTGCAGTTTCTGACCATAAAGCCAGGCGATATTCCCCGTTCCGAGTATGTAAATTTTCATGCTGCAAAAGTAGCAAATTTGCCAATATGAATCCACTTTTTTTGTACTTTTGCACTTTTAATGTATTTGAAACATGGAACTGTTTTCTATCCTACTTATCGCATTGGCTTTGGCTATGGACAGTTTTGCCGTAAGTGTGTCTTGCGGTACGCAGATGTCCCGTTTCCGGACAATGCAGGCGGTAGTGATAGCTTTCACCATGGGCTTTTTTCAGGCAGTCATGCCCCTGTTGGGTTGGCTGTTGGGGGTGGAATGCGTGGAATGGGTCAGCCGTTTCGATCATTGGATAGCCTTTGGTCTGTTGCTTTTCCTGGGTGTCCGGATGATTGTGGATGCCATGAAAAAGGAGGAGTCTGTAAAGGATAAGGAGCTGCATCTGGGGTGGAAAGTTCTATGTATGATGGGAATCGCTACCAGTATAGATGCGCTGGCAGTCGGAGTCAGTTTCGCCATGATGGGTGTGGAAGTGTGGCTCCCGGCGCTGATTATCGGATTGGTGACCTACGTTCTTTCCTTTGCGGGAGTGGGTATAGGTTACCGTTTCGGCAGACTGGAAAAAATCAACGTCCGCCTGATAGGGGGAGTGATTCTGATTGCCATTGGTTTGAAAATTTTGATATCGGATTTGTGTATCGCATGAAAAAGATTTTAGGAATGGGCAATGCCCTTACGGATGTGTTGATCCGAATGCCGGACGATGCTTTGTTGAAACGTTTTGAACTGTCTCCGGGCAGTATGCGCCTGATTACATCGGATGTGGCCGAGGAAATAGCCTCTGCCGCCCGTGTATATCCCCAGCAAATCGCCATTGGCGGTTCGGCTTCGAATACCGTTCGCGCCGCTTCCCGTTTGGGCGGAAGCTGTGCCTTTGTAGGAAAAATAGGAAAGGATGAGTATGGAAAGGCTTTCGCTGAACAGATGGCAGTTTGTGGAATACAGTCCCATCTGATTGCATCCGATGGAATGATGTCCGGGTTCGCCATGGCTTTGATTACGCCGGATGGAGAGCGTACTTTCGCTACCTATCTGGGAGCCGCATCCCAATTGTCGGATGCCGATATTGAGGAGGAGTGTTTCCATGCTGCGGATTATTTCCACATAGAGGGATATCTGGTGCAAAACTATGCCCTGATTGAAAAAGCAGTGCGTATGGCCAAGGGAAAAGGCCTTGTCGTATCCTTGGATTTGGCTAGTTTCAATGTAGTGGAAGAACATTTTGATTTTCTGGAACATCTGGTGGACGAATATGTGGATATCGTCTTTGCCAACGAAGAGGAAGCCCAGGCTTTTACCGGAATGGGTCCCGAGGAGTCTGCGGATATTCTGGGCGCTTTGAGTTCGGTCGCCGTCGTCAAGATGGGAGGAAAGGGTTCTGTTATCCGGAGCGGGGAAAACTTTATCCGTATTCCGGCGGTTCCGGCGGATAGGGTGGATACAACGGCTGCCGGGGATTTTTATGCGGCAGGATTCCTGTATGCCCACAGTCAGGGTTGCGGACTGGAGGCTTGTGGGCAGATCGGTTCGCTGATGGGATCCCGTATCATTGAAAAAGTCGGAGCCGATTTTTCGGCCGGGGAATGGGAAAAACTTCGTGCAGAAGTGGATCTCCTTATTAAAGCGTAGCTATTTTTTAATTGAAAATAAACAAAAAAAATTAATAACCAACAAAAACATTTTATGATGAAAAAAGTATTGTTTTTTGCTGCTATGGCCGTATTCGGTCTCAGTGCAAACGCTCAGAACAGTCAGATGAAGGCTGTGCTCGAAAGAATGATGCCGAATATCATGCGCAACCAAGCCGTGATGTCGGTC
This sequence comes from Bacteroidales bacterium, assembly GCA_045598025.1. Classification (GTDB taxonomy): domain Bacteria; phylum Bacteroidota; class Bacteroidia; order Bacteroidales; family WCHB1-69; genus UBA1195. Next base: position 18,770 of record JAZLLH010000040.1, read on the forward strand.
AATGAAGTGATTTCGGATTCTATTCTCGGTAAATATTCCGTAAGAGAATATGAGGATGGTGTGGAAAAGTTGTATGTTTATTATAACAATGTTGCTGGAACGTATGATTTGAGCCATATTGAATATACCAGGTATATGAAAGGTTTGGTATTGGAAAAAGGAATACTGAGTGCTTCGGGGGACACCTTGGAGCGTACCCTCTATGATTATGCTGGTAATGATTTGATTACCAGAAATTATACCTACTCGACTTCCGGCAGCGAGTTACTGGAAGAGAATCACTACTATGGTTACAAGCCCGTCAGTCTCGGGGTTATTTCCACTTTGGCTGAATCCTTGGGTTTCAATCTGATGCTCTGCGATTCGATGAAAGTCATCACTTATGAAGAGGGTGACACCGTCGTTCTGCCGGCTGTGTTTACATTCAATGCCAGCGGCATTCCTACGGCCATCTCTTTCAAATTGGATCTGGGAGGTATGAGTGCAGACATCATTCTGGATTTGTCCTATACCAACAATCTGCCGACCAGCGCTCTTGTCAGAATAGAACTGATGGGCGGTGTGATCAAGGTGGATGCTCTTTCCGGTACGGTTACCTACAATGCGGCCGGACAGCCTTTGGCTCTGGAGATACTTCCGCTTGAAAATCCCTACTTCGATGTGGCTGATTTTATTGGAGGAAAATTGAAAATTGAAAATGCCTATGAGGCTGACAAACTGCATTCCGTGTCCTACTATGCTTGGGATGAGGAACTGGAAACTCCCGCTTACAGTCTGGAATCCCGCGATTATTACACCTATGATGCCGATGGCGGAATAGATACGGTGTTTACGTATTATTTCTTTGAAAAAGAAGCTGGTCTGGCTTCTGCTACCCGTTTGGATGTGAACGTTGCTCCGAATCCCGTACAGGACTTGCTGCATATCAGCGGTTTGAACCAAAGCACCCAGGTGAGTGTCTACAATGCCGAAGGCCGTCTGCTGTCCCGTACTCGGGTGGAAGGTGAAGATGCCGTTATTTCCCTGCAGGAATTTTCTGCCGGTCTCTACATTGTCAGAATGCAGAACGAAGAAGGAAGTGCCGTATGCAAAGTTGTCAAACGCTAAAAACGGAAATATGGCACTCGAAGTAAGTGGAAAATTGATACAGCTCCTGCCTCCCCAACAGGGAAACGGTGGACGTGGTCCTTGGAGCAAGCAGGAATTTGTCATTGAGACAACGGATCAGTATCCCAAGAAGATTTGTATTTCCGCATGGAATGACAGAGCCTCTCAGGTGGGACAGATTCCCATCGGATCGACGGTGCGGGTATCGATAAATATCGAGTCCCGTGAGTACAACGGTAAGTGGTATACGGATATCCGCATGTGGAATATAGCGATTGGTGAAGCAACCGCTATTGACCCTACCTATCCCGGAACACAGTATGTTGACGCTCCTATACAGCCAATGAATCAGGGAATGCAGTCTGCTCCGATTTCGGAAGTTGCTCAGGACAGTTCCGATGATCTTCCGTTCTAGTGACGGAAAGAAACGATTTGACAGGAGGGTGCCCACGGGCATCCTCCTTTTTGTTTTCATCCGTACAGTTGATTTTTTGTACAATAAAAAGACATTTCAGACGTTATACGAAATTAAATATTTGATTATGCGTAAATGCGGATTGTTGTGTCTGATTTGCCTGAGTCTGTCTTTCTGCACGATTGCAGCTCCTGCGGAAATGGATCGCCAGTTTCGTCAGGCAAATGAGGCCTATGTGAAGAAGGATTACAATAGGGCTGCCAAATTGTATGAAGAATTAATTGCCGGAGGATGTTCGAGTGCATCCTTGTTTTACAATTACGGAAATGTCTGTTACCGGCAGAATGAGCTGGCTCAGGCCCTGTTGTGGTATGAGCGTGCCCTTCGTCTGGATCCTTCCGATGACGACATCCGGGCCAATATTGCTTTTGTGAATACCCAAACGGTGGACCAGATGGAGGTGCTCCCCGAATTTTTCCTCAAACGCTGGTGGACGAAGCTCGGTCAAAGCCTGTCGTTGACGGCATGGGCTGTATTGTCCATCGTCCTGGCTTTTCTGATGGCGGGCCTATTGGTATGGAGCCTGCTTTCTGCCAATCTGGGGCGTCGTGTCCGTTTGCTTTTTGTTTCTGTTGCTGTTTTTATTTTGCTTATAATCAGTGTGCTGATTTGCTTCTCTCAGAGAAGGCAGTTGAGCGTCACGGAGGCTATTGTGACGGATTTGTCCGTTACGGTAAAGAGTACTCCGGATGTTTCCGGCACCGACCTGTTTACGGTGCACGAAGGCATGAAAGTGAGACAGACGGACCGGATGGGAGATTGGGTGGAAGTGGTGTTCCCGAATGGAAACAAAGGATGGATATTGAAAAAACAGATGGAAACCATATGAAGGAGTACCTGTGGATAGCCGGTCCCTGCGCGGCCGAATCCGAGTCCCAGATATGGGAAACGGCCGTTGCCCTGAAAGCGACAGGAAAGGTGTCGCTTTTCCGTTGCGGGATATGGAAGGCCAGAACCATGCCGGAAACTTTTGCAGGCATGGGTGAGGCGGCTCTTCCCGTTCTGAAAAAAGTGGAGGACGAACTGCAGTTACCAGTATGCGTGGAGGCTGCTTCCGCGCGTCATATAGAAGAGGCTGCTGCTTATGGAATCAGCCATTTCTGGATAGGAGCCCGTACGACGGTCAATCCTTTTCAGGTGCAGGAAATAGCAGAGGCATCCAAGGGTTTGGATCTGGATGTGATGATCAAAAATCCCATTGCGCCCGACATCAAATTGTGGGAAGGTGCATTCGAACGTTTCCGCCACGCCGGTATCCGTCGTCTGAAGGCCGTTTACAGGGGCTTTTCTACAGCATCTTCCGGCGTATATCGTAATCAGCCGCTCTGGAACCTGGCCATAGAATGGAAACGGCAGCATCCGGAACTTCCCCTGTTGTGTGACCCTAGCCATATAGCCGGAAACAGGGAATGGGTGAAGGAAGTGGCACAGAAAGCCCTTTTTTTGGATTTTGACGGTTTGATGGTCGAGGTACATCCGCATCCGGAAAATGCGTTGAGCGATGCCCGACAGCAGTTGCTTCCTTCGGAATACGGACAAATGATGGACAGCCTCCGCCTGACGGTGGCCAGCGGGACGGACGCCGTATTGGAAAAGTATCGCTCCCTGATTGACACCCTGGACAGGGAATGGCTGGAAATATTGTCCCGCCGTATGGAAATTTGCCGTGATATTGCCCGTTACAAGCAGGAAAAACATTTGAGTCTTTATCAGATGCAGCGGTGGAATCAGGTGTTGTCCGAAGCCATACGCAGGGCTGAAGATCTGCATTTGGATCCGCATTATGTGGAGTCCGTAATGCAATTGGTACATGAAGCTTCCCTGGAAGAACAGCAGAGAATATTGGACGGGAAAGGTTAGGCGTTTTTTTTTTTGGATAAAACAGGCTGAAGTATCCGTATTTTTTTTAAATTTGTAGCTTTAAAACAGCAAAGAGATGAAATCAATTCTGCGTGGTACGGGAGTAGCCCTGATTACTCCTTTTAAAAAAGATTTTTCCATTGATTTTGAGCGGATTACCGAAATGGTAGATCATCTGATTTCCCAGGGAGCAGACTATATCGTCGCCTTGGGGACAACGGCAGAAACACCCGCCATGTCTTTCGAAGAACGTCGGAGTATTCTGCAAACGGTGACAGAAGCTGTCAAAGACAGGGTTCCCGTCGTGGCCGGGATCGGTTGCAACAATCCTTTGGAGGTGATAGAGCAGATCCGTCTTTTTGATTTGAAAAAAGTGAGTGCCATCCTTTCGGTGGCTCCTTATTACAATAAGCCCCAGCAGCGAGGATTGCTGGGACATTACCGTATGGTTGCCGAGGCTTCCCCGCTGCCCCTGATTCTGTACAACGTACCCGGACGTACGGGAGTGAACATATCGGCTGAAACCACATTGGAACTGGCCCGCACGGAACCGAAAATCGTAGCGGTAAAAGAAGCCTCTGGAATTCTGCCGCAGATAATGAAAATATTATCCGACAAGCCTCAGGATTTTACTGTAATTTCGGGTGATGACCAGTTGACGCTGCCTTTGATTGCCTGCGGAGCGGAAGGCGTGATTTCCGTGGTGGCCAACGCCTATCCTCGAGAAATGTCGGACATGGTGCGTCTGGCTCTGAACGGCAGGTATGAAGAAGCGCGTCATCTGCACTACCGTCTGCTTCCGGTGATGCAGGCCTGTTTCAGGGAAGGCAGTCCGTCCGGAGTCAAGGCTTTTCTGGAGGCTCAGGGCCGCATTCTGTCCTATGTGCGTCTGCCTTTGGTCAATGTGTCTGACGAGCTTCGCGAACAGATCCGAAAGATAGTGGAGGGCTAGCTTATGCCTCATCGTATTCTTATCAATGAAATCAAAAAGGGAAAATATTTCCCGGTTTATCTGCTGATGGGCGAAGAACCCTATTTCATCGACAAGGTGGCGGATTATCTGCAGCATCATTTTTTTGAAGATGACGGCATGCGGGATTTCAACCAGCAGGTAGTGTACGGTAAAGATGTGCGGGCCGAAGATATTGTCACCATGGCCAAGGAGTATCCGATGATGTCCGAGCATCGTTTGCTTATCGTAAGGGAGGCCCAGGATATGCAGAAAACTTCCGGTCAGAAGGAGTCCGACAGTTTTGCCCTGCTGACGGATTATGCGATGCATCCGCAAATGCAGACTCTGCTGGTATTGTGTTACAAATACAAAAAAGTGGACAAACGTTCGGCCTTTTACAAGGCGGTGAGCAAAATGGGGAGGGTGATGGAATCTCCGACCTTGTACGACAACAACATTCCGAAATATGTCCAGGAAATGGCGGAAGAAAAAGGATTCCGTATCGATTCTTCAGCAGCTGATCTGGTGGCAGCTCATATAGGAACGGATTTGTCCAGAGTAGACAAAGAGTTGGATAAATTTGTCAATCTGCTGCAGCCCGGAGACAACATTACGGCCGCACTGATTGAAAAGCACATAGGTATCAGTCGGGAATACAACGGATTCGAACTCAGCAACGCTCTTTTGGAACGCAATCTGTCCAAGGTATATACCATCATTGATTTCTTTTCGAAAAATCCCAAGGAATATCCGAATCCCAAAATCATCCCCATGCTGTACAGTACTTTTCTGAAGTTGCTGCAGTATCATTATCTGCCGGACAAACGGGATTTGAGTTCCATAGGTGTGATTTGGAAAATGGAGAATACTTTCCGCTCGGCCGCAACGTATTACTCCTTGCCGATATGTATCCGCATCATTCATCAATTGAAGGAGTATGATTTGAAATCCAAAGGCTTCGACGGATACAACGTGGAAGATACGGATCTGCTGAAAGAATTGTGTTTTCGTATCCTGAACCGGGCTGTGTAGTCTGTTCTTTTTTGAAAAACAGTTTGCGTATGAACGGTAATCGAAAAAAAAGCATCTTCTTTTTTTGCTACGCTCTTGTTGCGACAGCCATCGTAGTATCCCTGTCGTCCGTCAATACGAAGCGGACCCGGACTGACTATTTACATTCGCTTTTACAGCAACGTTTTACCGAGAAAGAATCCGAATTGGAACAGCATGCGGACAGTGTGCTGGCCTTACCGGATTTGGGAATTCCGGCATTGTCAGCTTATGTCAGCCGCCATCATTTGTCGGATGGGGAATTTGTGTTCTATGCGTACGAGGATGACCACCTGAAATCCTGGTCATCCAATCGTATTTCTCTACCTACCGATCTGGATGCCCGGACGAATTCGCTGGAAAAATTCCAAAGGATAGATGAGAATTCGGTGTACGTGTATCAGAAAAAACTGGGCACCCGCAAGGTGTTTGCCATCTATATGCTGGAAACCAATTTCGGTTCTTCTTTTTTTGACATAGGTATTTTCCTTCCCCGGTCCACCTCAGACATGCTGCATGTGGTCGAAGCGGAGGGAGAGGATAAAAACGTGATTTACGACCGCCGGCATCATCCCGTATTTTCCTTGGAAATCGGGCAGATCCGTGAGTCTGACACCATGGCTGCTCTGGAAGAATTGTTGTGGCTTGGAGCTTTTACCTTCCTGTTCTGCGCATTGACCTTTCTGCTGTTCTCTTTTGAATTTTTTCAAAAACACTCATATGTTGCTGATATACTGATAGGAATATTTGTTATAGCAACGACAACTCTGTCCATTGTCCTGCGTTATCCTTTGTCAATGCATACTTCCTATCTGTTTTCTCCGACCTATTATTCGTTCTTTTTCCCTTCTTTGGGCGATTTCCTGGCTGCGATGTATAGCATGATGCTGATATGTATAGAATTGTATCACAAGCCGCTGAAAGTGGTCGATTATACGAAGGGCGGACGCTTGAAGGCCTTTTTTCACCTGTGTCTGGCCGATGTGTTTTTCCTGTTCGTATTCGTGATGTTTTACAACGTAGCCTTGAACACGTCGAGCGTTGCTTTGCCGGCCCTTCCTCTCCGCACACCGGAAGGGGAGAGCACGCTGATGCTCAAATTCGTATTTTCCATCGCCCTGACTTGCGGAATTCTTTCTGTACATATGATTTTCAACCATGTGTATCTGACGTCCCGCTTGTGTTTCCATTCGTTCCGGGAATGGTTCCGTTCGGCTGGCGGATCTGCCTTGTTGAGTGGAGCTCTGTTCGGAATATGCGGACTGTTTCTGTTCCGTCCGGATTACAGCCGTCCCTTCATCGCCACGATGATTATTTTTTATGTACTTGTTCTGTTGACCTCCGTGTATGTATACAAGTCCGGGAAAAACAAGTTCAATTACTATTTCATGGTCTGCTGTCTGTTCACCACCTTTCTGTTGTCCTTTGTCATGGGAGATGCCAACGAGCGCCGTTTGCAGTCGTCCAAGGAATCCTTTGCCCAATCGTTGAAAAACAGAAACAATCCTGTTCTGCTGTACCAGCTTAGGGATATGGCGCAGCAGTTGAGGTCGGATGCGGATTTCCGGAAACTGATGCAGGACAGTACTATAACCAACCAATCCGTAACTTCGTATCTGCAGGAACAGTATCTGCAGAATCTGGGAAATTACAGGAAAAAACTTTCCGTCGGGAAGGGCAATCTGCAGGAACAGCAGGATATGTCTGCCTACCGGCAGTCGTTTGCCTCCTCGGTTCCGGACTCCATCTGTCCTGACATCTGTATTTTTCCGGATATGTCGGGCCGGCAAGGGACAAGGCAATCCCATATCCTGATGTTTTCGTCCTTCCCCATTCCGGGACCGGATACTTTCTATGTGGCTCTGGATGTGGAGATAGGTTCGGACTATTTCAAACCGGCATATCTGCTCAACCGTTCCGAGCATCGTCTGGAAAAAGAAATCATGACGCTCTCCTGTGCAGAATACGAAAACGGAAAGATGACTTTCTGTCGGGACATGCGTGGCCTGTTCAAACGGAATGTTTCCGATTATGGCTTGGATACCCTGTACAACGGTCAGAATTTCCATTTCGGAAGCAGCGAATATTCCGTCTATGCTCTGAATGCGGACAAATGGCTGCTGATAGCCACACCGCAGAATTTTATCCGTCGCAACCTGTCCACCTATGCCTATCTGTTTATCTTCGTCATTCTGTTCGGCTATTTTCTGCGTCTGTTGCTGGATTTTCCTTTTCGCCGGCAGATGTTTAATTTCCAACGGGGTCTGACTTTGCTGCAAACGGTCAGTATCCTGGTGTTTTCTCTGGTCAGTTCTTTCCTCTTCGTCCATTTCATAGGTCAATTCAACAAAAACGAATTGTTCCAGAGTACCATGAATCGCATGGATATGCTGATCAGTACCATAGACGTCAGGGACCTGTCCGTGGATTCCTCCGATGTGCAGGCCTTGAAAAACCGCATATATCCGGCTCTGAACCGTTTCCCCAAAGAATATGTGGAGAATGTGAACGTGTATTCAACGAGTGGGGATGCCGTCAATTATCTGGACAAGAATCTTCCGATTCCTCAGAGTCAGTACCGTCTGAATCCCCAGGTGATAGAGGGAATAGTGTATCGCAGCCAGACTTTCTACATAGACGAACTGCCGATGTCCCTTCGCAAAGATGCTTTTATCCTGTACAAACCGCTTTGCAACCGCCAGGGAGATGTGGTGGCCTATTTCAGTTTTCCCAGCCGTCAGAACGGAGGCAACCGGGAGCGTCTGTATTTTTCCTTTATTCCTACCTTTTTGGGGGTGTATCTTTTCCTGACGGTACTGATGATGCTTTTGGGTTTCTTTTTCTCCCGTTATTTCACTTCCTCTCTGACGAATATAGCCAACCGTCTGTCCAAGGTGAGCCTGCATGCCCAGAACCAGAAACTGTCTTGGAAGCATGACGACGAAATCGGAGTACTGGTCAATGACTACAACCGTCTGGTGGATGATTTGGAAAATTCGGCCATGCTGTTGGCTCGTTCCGAAAGGGAATCCGCCTGGAAGGAGTTGGCACAGCAAGTAGCGCATGAAATCAAAAATCCTCTCACTCCGATGAAATTGAGAACACAGCACTTGGCTTCCAAAGTGGCACAGGGTGAAGTTACGGATGATTATCTGCTCAAATATACGCACATGATGAGCAATCAGATTGATGTGCTTACGGAAATAGCCTCCTCTTTTTCCTCTTTGGCCAAAATCCACAAAGGGGAAGGCCGGGAGGAAGATCTGATAGAAATTGCCAACTGTGCGCTTGGAATGTATGAAAATTCGGAGGATTATACTTTCAGCCTGGTCCAGGATACGGTAGATGGAAAAGCTTCCGTATTCGTGGACAGACAGCAAATGTTGAGAGTGTATAACAACTTGATAAAAAATGCCATACAGGCGAAGCGGGAAAATGCTCCGCAAAGGGTAGAGGTCAAGATTTCCGAGGCGGATGCAACTGCCTGGAAAGTGGAGGTGACAGATCAGGGAAAGGGCATGGACGAGGAGGCTCGAAAAAATGCCTTTGTACCTCATTTTACGACCAAATTCTCGGGCACCGGCCTGGGACTGGCCATCGTCCGTAATATTCTGTCAGACTGGGGAGGCAGTATCGGTTTCGAATCGGAAGAAGGGAAATGGACCCGTTTCACCTTTGTTCTGCCCAAATATTTTCCTGAAACTTCTCTTGGAAAGAAAAGGGAAAATTGATTATCTTTGCATTTGTTAACATAAAATGGACTTACCCATGGAAAAAGCAGTTGAGGAAAGAGTAAATATTTGGCTGAACGGAGATTATGATGAATCAACAAAGGCCGAAGTGTGGAATATGCAGCGGCATCGTCCGGAAGAATTACAGGATGCCTTCTATAAAGACCTGGAATTCGGAACCGGAGGCATGCGCGGTATCATGGGCGTGGGCACCAACCGTATGAACAAATACACGGTGGCCATGGCTACCCAGGGTCTCGCCAACTATGTGCTCCGTATGGTGACGGACCACCAGCCGAAGATGTCGGTGGCCTATGATTCCAGAAACAACAGCAAGGAGTTTTCGGAAATCGTGGCCGATGTGTTGTCTGCCAACGGCATACAGGTTTATCTGTTCGACCGTATCACTCCTACACCGGAACTTTCGTTCAGTATCCGTCTGTTGCATTGCGACAGCGGAATCATGATCACGGCTTCCCACAATCCCAAGGAGTACAATGGCTACAAGGCCTATTGGAATGACGGAGGTCAACTGGTTCCTCCCCATGATGAAAATGTGATAGCCGAAGTACGCAAAATTACAAAGATGTCGGAAGTGAAGTCCGAACGCCGTCCGGAATTGGTTTCCTATATTGGAGAAGAAGTGCATCTTCCGTATCTGGAACGCATCAAGGCTTTGAGCATACATCCGGAGTGTATCCGTCAGCAACGCGATATGAAGATTGTTTACACTCCTCTGCACGGAACCGGTGTGTACATGGTGCCCCGTTCATTGGAGAATTTCGGCTTTGAAGGAGTTTCTCTTGTGAAGGCTCAGGCGGTGCCCGACGGAAATTTCAGTACAGTGGTTTCTCCCAATCCGGAAGAGACCACGGCCATGCGTATGGCTCTTGACCAGGCCAAAGAAATGGATGCCGATGTGGTGCTGGCTACCGATCCGGATGCTGACCGTATAGGAGTGGCAGTCAACAAGGGCAATGGCGAGTTTGAACTGTTGAACGGCAATATGACACTCAGCCTGCTGATATATTACCTGCTTAAGGAATGGAAAAGCAGCGGCCGTCTCAACGGGCGTCAGTATGTAGTGAAAACGGTGGTTACTACCGAACTGATCCGTGACATGGCTGAAAAAGAAGGTGTAGCCTGCTATGACGTACTGACCGGATTCAAGTATATAGCCGAAAAAATCAAGGAACACGAAGCCGACGGGGAATTCATTGCCGGAGGAGAGGAAAGTTTCGGATGTCTGGCGGGCGATTTTGTCCGGGACAAGGATTCCGTGATATCCTGCTCTCTGTTTGCCGAACTGACGGCTTGGGCCAAATGCCGTGGCCGTTCCTTGTATGAGGTGCTGCAGGATTTGTATCTGGAATACGGATATTACAGGGAACGTCTGTTGTCCATCACCCGCAAGGGACAGTCCGGAGCCGCCGAAATCAAGCAGATGATGGAAAATTATCGCCACCATCCGATGTCTCATATTCACGGCATAGAGGTCGTTCGCATTGATGACATATTGCGGCTTCAGACCTTGGATTGCCGTAGCGGGAAAACCACTCCCATTACCCATCTTCCTTCTTCGGATGTGTTGCAATATTATCTGGCAGATGGCAGCAAGGTCACCATGCGTCCTTCCGGAACCGAACCGAAAATCAAATTCTATTTCAGTGTGAAAGAGCCTTTGGACACCCGGGATGCCTATGAAGCAGCCCGTATGCGTGCAGAGGCCAAAATAGACGGCATTATTGCCGATATGCATTTAAATAAGCAGTCATGAAATTTACAGTACAACAGATAGCCGATCAGATCGGTGCCCGTGTGGAGGGAAACCCTCAGGCGGTTATTTCCAGGTTTTCCAAAATTGATGCGGGAGAAGAGGAAGGACTTTCCTTTCTGGCAAATCCGAAATATACTCATTATATCTATACCACACTGGCCACAGCGGTACTGGTAGGAGAGGATTTCAAGCCGGACAAGGAGTTGTCCTGTACGCTGATCCGTGTAAAGGATCCTTATTTGGCCTTTGCTCAGCTGATGACATTTTATCAGGAGCAGCAGCGCAAAACCGGCATTTCCCAGTTTGCATCCATTGCATCTTCTGCCGTGATAGGGAAAAACGTGTATATAGGAGATTTCGTTTCCATCAGCGAGGGTGTCGTCATTGGAGACAATGTGCAGATTTATCCGCATACCTATATCGGAGACAATGTGCAGATAGGTCATGACACTGTACTGCATTCCGGAGTCAAAATCTATCATTCCTGCATTATCGGGAACTATTGTACCTTCCATTCGGGAGTCATTATCGGAGCTGATGGCTTCGGTTTTGCTCCACAGGAGGACAATCAGTACATGAAAATTCCGCAATTGGGAAATGTGGTGGTGGAAGATCACGTGGACATCGGAGCCAATACCTGTATTGATCGCTCAACATTGGGTTCCACGCTGATTCACAAAGGAGTCAAATTATGCAATTTTATCCAGGTTGCCCATAATTGCGAAATTGGTGAAAATACGGTGATGGCGGCCATGTGCGGTATTTCCGGCTCAACCAAAATAGGTAAAAACTGCATTTTCGGCGGACAGGTGGGTGTAAATTGGCATTTGAACATCGGAGACAATGTACAGGTTGGGGCCAAAAGTGCCGTAACCAAGAGTTTCAAGAGCAACAGCCGGGTATTGGGCATTCCTGCATTCAATGCGGAAGACTGCATCAAGTCCTTTGCCATTACCCAGAATCTGCCACAGTTGTATAAGCGTCTGCAGGAACTGGAAGAGAAGGTGGAGGCCTTGGAGAAGGAAAAAAGAACAGCTTCTGCCGAATGAAGAATCTGATTGAGTTTGTCCGCCGCTACGCGCACGTTTTTTTGTTTGTTGTGCTGGAAATCATTGCATTGGTTTCCGTCGTTTCGTCTACCGACTACAAGCAGTGGAAATGGAATGCTTTTTCGATGGAAGCAGCCGGACCTTTGATGAAACAACAGAGCAAGGTGCGGATGTACCTTCATTTGAGAAAGGTGAATACCGATTTGCAGGAAGCCAACCGCTTCCTTTTGCGTCAGGCGTATAATCTGGATGCATCCAAACGGACACAGACGGATGTGTATATTGACAGTCTGAACGAGCCTGTTTTCGAATATACGATAGCCAATGTATTGGATAACAGCACCAATCTTCCGGACAACTACCTGATTCTCGATAAGGGTTCCAATGATGGAATACGTCCCGGTTTGGGAGTGCTTTGCGAGCAGGGCGTTGTCGGTATTGTCAAAGATGTGTCCCCGCATTTCAGCATAGTGATGTCTCTTTTGCATTCCAAATTCAATCTGAGCGTCATCAGCGGGGAAGTAGTGACCGGAGTGCTGTATTGGCCTGGAAAGGATTATCGTAAAGCATCCGTGCGCAATGTTTCCTCCTTGGATAATGTCAAGGTGGGTGATACCCTTTGGACTCATCACTCCCTTATTTTTCCTTCCGGTTATCCGGTGGGTCGTGTTTCCAAGGTGAAGACGGAAGTAGAGGACGGGTTCTATGCTCTGCAGGTCCGTTTGTCAGCCCCGTACGACCGGCTTGTCAGCGTGTGGGTAGTGAAAAATAATTTTTACGAAGAACTTAGCAATCTGAAAGACAGTCTGAATTTCGAATGAAAAATAAAATAGAGTGGAAATATGTTTGGCAGTTCTTCCTTTTTTGGGCACTGCAGGTGTTTTTGGTAAACTACGTATCCATATGGGGTTTCCTGACTCCTATGTTGTACCTTTTGTTTATTCTTTCCCTGCCTTTCCAAACTCCCCGTTGGCTCGTGGTCCTGTCTGGCTTTCTGTTGGGATTCGGTGTGGATTGTTTTTCCGGAATGATGGGAGTGCATGCCGCGGCTACCACTCTGGTGGCCTTTGCCCGTCCGCTGCTGATGCAATTGGTACCGCATGCTCCTATAGAAGAACATATGCGGCCTGTTTTACCTGATATGCATTTGGGATGGTATGCCGGCTATGCCATGCTGATGAGTTTCATTCATCAGTTTTTCGTATTCTTTTTGGATGCGTTCAGTCTGGCCAATTTCGGACATCTTTGTTGGATCAGTCTGGTCAACGCTTTCTTTACCACATTGGTGATGGTGTTGGTTCAATGTTTGTTTTACAGCAGTTCAAAACGTTATTGATGAAAAAAATTCTTCTTTGTTCCGCTTTGTTGTGTCTGTTGTTTGCCTGTGATACTCCCAATGACGACATCCCGTACCGTAAGGTGGGTTTTATGGTGAACATTGCTTCTACCAATTTGTCTTATGTGGGAGGCTATGAGTATTTTACAGGTGGAGTGAAAGGCATCGTCGTGTACCGTGGCGATATGAATACCTTTTATGCATATGACAGGGCGTGCCCACATGATTGGAGAGATGGGGGCCGTGTGGAGATGGTGGAAAGTTTTTACCTGTGCGACAGTCTCTGCGGTTCCAAATTCCTGATATTGGACGGCAGTCCGGTCAGTGGTCCGGCCGAAGCTCCCTTGCATCGTTACAATGCCGAACTTACGGATGATTTCACGCTGAGGGTGTACAATTAGCAGGCGGTCCTGGTCGCGGCTGCGTTGTGAGAAACGCGCAGCATCAGTGTCAGCAGCAGGGGAAGTACCGCAGGATGCAGTATCTGTGGCCAGCGTAGGAAGTATAGTACCAGACATAAGGTACAGCAGACCGACAATACGGCGGGTACAATGTGTTTACGGCTGCTGAAACGAATCAGCAGGCAAATGAACAGCGGGTTGGCCCACAGCAGATTGAGATTCCATTGAGTACAATAATGCTCACTCAGAAACCACAGGAATACAATCAGTAAGGAAATCAGCGAGGTAACAGAAAACAGACCGATGTCAGCTATTTTTCCCACAAGGCTGTATTTTTTCTTCTTTATTTCGTAAATGCTTATTGCCAAAAAGAAAACCAGCAGCATCCATCCGGATGCAATCGGGGAAATGCTTTTGTGCAGAGGCTCCCTGGTCTCGGGTGCCAGCATTGTTTTTTCTTCGGCCAAGCGCTCGCTGCTTCCGACAAAACAGCAGCTGTCGGTCTGGTCTGACAGATGGAAGGGCAGAAACATATAGTGGTAAACGTCCAATGAACGGTCGCAGCGTGCTCCCAGCACCAGGTCAATACCCAGTCTCCACCATTCCAAATTGCCGCTCATGGCCGGCTGCAGCAATTGACGGTAACTTTTCGGATCTGTTTCCCAATCGTGCCGGTAGAAACTCCGTCCTTCCAGACAGGACTCTATTCTGTCTCTCACCCTGGTGGCGCAGTTGTCCAGAAAGAAATCGTACGGATAGTAGCGGTTCTCCGGTCTGTAGTTGGTATACAATCCATCCATCAGTTTTTGCAGTTCTGTCGGTGTCAGTTTCAGTTTCTGCTCGTATATGGCACGTCCTTCCGATTCGTACGAACGGATGAAATATTCAAATGAAGATATGGAAAGGCAGTAGTTCAATTGTCCCCGGCAGAATTTGTAATAAAAATGCGGAGTGTCGAAATCGAAGGTGCCGTAATTGAACACGCAGTCAAAATCCTGTGCGGTATCGCAGATACGCAGGGCCGTGTGTCCAAAGGTGGTGTAGAAATCATTTCCGGGACCACAGGTAATCAGGCTGGCGAAGGCCTTGTCCGACAGTATCTGAGAGTATATACCGCTCATGCCGGTCATCAGTATCAGGAAAAAAAAGTGTCTGAGTTTCATTGGGGTATATTATTTATTCCATTATTCCATGTGAACGTGCAAAAGAGGGGTATGCCGATAAACAAAACCAATCAGCGGGGACGGCAGCAAACAGAGAAATCCCGTCAGCAGGCGATATCCGAAACCAGGCATGAAGCGGGCTTTTTTGCGAAACATTTTCTTCAGGGATTTCTGTACTACTTTTTCGGCAGACATCAGTATGCCGAGTCTGGCGGCCAGGCTGATATACCGGCTTTCCAGATGGAACAGTCCGGTATTTACGCCTCCGGGCAACAGGCAACTGACATTGACTCCGTAGGCTTTCATTTCTTCCCTTAAAGAGCGGGAAAATTGCAGAAGGTAACGTTTGGATGCATTGTATACGGCAATGACGGGATAGGGTGTGTAGGCTGTCAGCGAGGATACGAAAAGCATGTGTCCGTATGCGCGCTGCTTCATGTCTTCTCCGAACAGTCGGGCCAGCATGGTGGGGGTATTCACGAACAGGTGGTCCATCTGTTGCAATTTTTCGGGAGCAGTCTTTACGAATTCATCCACAACGAAAATTCCGGCATTGTTGATGAGAATTTCCACTTCCCATTGTTGTTCCCGGCAGGTATCGTACAATCGCTGCGGAGCATTGTCCTCCGCCATGTCCATACCGATGCAGTGTGTCTCTACTTCATAGTCCGATTGGGCTTTGCGGGCGGTTTCTTCCAATTTGGAGAGGGTTCTTCCTACCAGCAGCAGAGGATATCCTTTGGCAGCCAGCTGCAGGGCGAACTGTTTTCCCATGCCGGAGCCGGCTCCGGTAATCAGCGCATATGCTTCTTTCATGTCTATGGGTTTAATAGAGGAAGGGTATGATGCGTTTGAGCTTTTTCCCTTCCATTTCTTCAGGAAACATTTGTCTGTATTTGTGATAAATGGCATTGGAACGCGGTACCAGATTGGCTGCCGTCCACCATACGAATACTGCGCCGGCTGCTGACCAGGTGAGAATGGCAAATCCTGTCCATTCGATGATTTCTCCCAAGTAGTGGGCCGCTGTCACGTAATCAAACAATCCTCCCTTGGGAAGGTAATGCCTGGTATCTCCTTCTTTGCGCAAATGGCGAATTCTGCGATCCGAGGAAATGTTGATTCCCATGCCTCCGAAGAAGATTATCAGCCCTATCCAAAAGCAGGGACGACTCAACCATTCCGTTGTATAGAGGTTATCCGGGGAGACGAAGAAAATCCATCCTCCTTGCATGCATGCATTCAACACATTGAAAGTAACTCCCATCAGCATGATGCAGAAAGGCATTTTGCTCTTTCCGCGCATTTTCAACGGGAATACAAAGGAGCGTCGGAAATAGTGGAGTTCAAACAGCAGCAGAAAGAGCAGGGGAACGGGTTCCCATGTCCGATCCGACAATAGCCAGCAGGCGGCCATGGCGAAAAATACGGGAGATTCCATGCAGATCCAGGCCACTTTATTGGAGAGGGAGGGACCCCATTTTTTTGAAACGAACATGCCGTATCCGGCTTCCGTGAAATACAAAGCGACAAATACGATGAGGGCGATGCCGCTCATAATCCATAAAAAAGTGTGGAAAGTCGATAATTCCATTGTGTTTGTTTTTGTTTTACCATTTGCCGTGGGCGCCGCCTCCACCGAAACCGCCGCCTCCGCCGAAACCTCCGAAACCGCCGAAGCCGCCGCCTCCGAAGCCGCCGCCTCCGAAACTTCCTCTCGTCCATCGCTGTTTGTCCATGGCAGAAAGACCGCTCCAATAGGCTGCTCTTTTCATGTCTTCCTGTGATCCGTTGTTGCTTCCGCCGGATTTGTTATTCTTGTTTTTTCCGGAAGCAATGAGAATCGCAAATGCGATGACGGCCAGTAGCAGTATGATGGCTGTTACAAAGCCTTCTCTTTCTCCTCCGTACAGGCGTTTGTATGAAATCTCCCCTGCTGCCAGGGGGCAAAGGACGTCAACAGCGGCTGAAATGCCTCCATAGTAGTTGTTGTCTTTGAAAAAAGGAATCATTTCCCTTTCAATGATGCGCTTGGTCAAGGCATCCGGAATGGCTCCTTCCAAATCGTATCCGACCTGTATGGCTACTTCTCCGTCACTTTCGTTTTTGGATTTAATCAGAATAACAATACCGTTGCGGTGTTTTTTGTCTCTGACACCCCACTGTTCCCCGATTTCATACGCATATTCCGATGCACTGTATTCGCCCAGATCCGAAGTCGTGACCACGCAGATGACGTTGGATGTGCTGTCGTTGAACGCTGTCAGTCGTTGTTCCAAAGCGGAGGTTTCCGCAGCCGACATCAGGCCGGCCAAATCATTCACCAGTCTCGGCGGCTCGGGAGCCGGCGGAATCTGTCCCATACAGCAGAATGTGCCCAATAAAAAGCACAATAGGAGTATGCGGCCTGTTTTCATCGGACAAGGTGGCTTGAATTAGAATTGGAAATCTACTTCCGGAGCCTGTTCGGCACCTTCCGTTGCTTTAAAATAGGCTTTCTTCTCGAATCCGGCCATGCCGGCAATGATGTTGACTGGGAAACGGCGGACTTTCACATTGTAGTCCTGCACGCATTCGTTAAACTTTTTGCGTTCCACAGCAATGCGGTTTTCTGTGCCTTCCAGTTGACTCTGCAGTTCCTGGAAATTGGCCGTCGCCTTCAGTTCGGGGTAGTTCTCTACTATCATCATCAGACGTCCCAGAGATGACGATAATTCTCCCTGCGCTTTTTCGAAGGCAGCCAGGCTTTCTTCGGTCAGATTTTCAGGGTCCACTTGTACCGATGTGGCTTTGGAACGGGCTTCCACCACACTTTCAAGAGTCCCTTTCTCGAATTCGGCTGCACCTTTGACCGTTTTGACCAGATTGGGTATAAGGTCAGCTCTTCTCTGGTATACATTTTCAACCTGAGCCCATGCCTGAGTGGTTTTTTCTTCCGTTTTGACCAATTGGTTGTAAGCGGATATAATCCACAGGATGAGCAGAATCAGAATTCCTCCGATAAGGAGACCGGCGATGGCGCCGTTGGATAATCTACGAGACATGTCTTCTTTAATTTGGTTTCAATACTTTGTTGGTTTACTTTGATTTCCGAAAAACCGGAACCAATCTGCAAATTTCCACAAAATTCAAATACAAATATCGTTCGGAACGATAAAAAAATGCATCAAAATCAAGCATGCGCAAGCCCTGTTTCCTGCAGTATGCTTTTTTGTCTGTTCCGCAAAATTTGTCAGCCTGATTTGCGTTAAAAAAACATATCAATACCTTTAGCATTATGGAAGAACGTCCTCGATTGATTTTGAAATACGGAAAAGAAAAATCGCTCTATCGGCGCCATCCGTGGGTGTTTTCCGGAGCGGTGCAGCGAACGGAAGGCTGTCCGAAGGAAGGCGAATTGGCGGATGTGTATGATCACAGCGGACAGTATCTGGCGACAGGTCATTATCAGCAGGACAGCATAGTACTGAAGGTGCTCCGTTTCGGGAATCCGGATATAGACGAGGATTTCTGGCGGCAGCGGCTGATGCAGGCCGTGAAGTACAGGGAAACTCTCGGATTGTGGAAAGATATGTCCACCAATGTGTTCCGTCTTGTTCATAGCGAAGGGGACGGATTATCCGGTTTGGTTGCCGATTATTACAATGGTATCCTGGTCCTGCAGTCCCATTCAGAGGGCATGCACCGGGCATATCCTTATCTGCTTCCTCTGTTGAAGGAAATTCTGGGCGAACGTCTGACTGCGGTATTCGACAAGAGCAGTGCCACGCTGCCTTCCGGTAAAGCCGATGATGCATATGTATTAGGGCATGCACCGGATGATTGGGAAGTATCCGAATACGGCAACCGTTTCCGCATTAATTTTCCGGAGGCGCAAAAAACGGGTTTTTTTATCGACCAACGTGAAAACCGTCGTTTATTGCAGTCCTATTCCCAAGGGAAAAGGGTGCTCAATGCTTTCGGTTATACCGGCGGTTTTTCCGTCAGTGCCCTGAAGGGAGGGGCGTCCTATGTGGAAACGGTGGACATTTCCAAAAAAGCCATACAGCTTTGCAATGAGAATGTGGCGTTGAACTTCCCCCATGCCTCACATTGCGGAGTTGCCAGAGATGTGCTTCCCTACCTGGCCGACCTGGAAAAAACATTCGACATCATCGTTCTGGACCCGCCGGCATTTGCCAAGAACCACCGCAGCCTGCAACAGGGACTGAAAGGCTACAAGACCATCAATCAGCGGGCTTTGGAAAAAATTGCTCCGGGCGGGCTGCTGTTTACTTTTTCCTGTTCTCAAGCCGTCAGCAAGGAGGATTTCCAGACCATGCTTTTCACCGCCGCAGCCAATGCGCATCGCGAAGTCCGTATCACACAGCATCTTTCACAGGGCGGTGACCATCCGGTCAGCATCTACCATCCGGAAGGAGATTACCTGAAGGGACTGCTGGTATACGTGGAATAAGCCGTGCTTACTTCCTAAGTCATCATCCGGAAAACGCTGCATTGGCCTCTGGTGTCATTCTCAAAATTTGGAAGATGCTGTATTATTATGTATTGAACATCAATGTGCTGAATGTAGATAGAATTTTTTTTTTAAAATTTTTTCTGAAAAGCGTGCGGCGTATTCCGGAAAGTTGTATATTCGCGCACTGAAACTTACGTTGTGAAACGTACGCAGGGAAAGCAATAGAAACGTAAATCATTACACCGTTCTGTACTTTTCATTCCATTCTCTGTCCGAGACGGACAGTTCCCATGAAATCCCACAGGTATTTCAATGTCAGAAGCCTTTTCATTTTTTTCTATAAAAACAGAAAAGTGCAGGCGTAAAAAAACAGACAAACACCATGAATACCAAATCATTTCTCCTCACGCTGGCAGCGGCAGCAGGCATTGTCCTGGCCGGTGCGCAGCCCATGAAACTCCCCTCCGGCGGGAACACGTCTTCCCGGAAACCGCAGCCCGTTGCGCAGCAGCCGCAGACAC